>NZ_CP160453.1:7586556-7896173 GCF_040744945.1 Saccharothrix sp. HUAS TT1
GACGAGATCGTGCGCGCGGCGGGCGTGACCGGGGTGGACGAGCTGCTGGCGCGGTTGGCGGCGGGTGACCGGGCGGCGACGACGGCGGTGCGCGCGGCGGCGCGGTGGCTGGGCGTGGCGCTGTCCGGGGCGGTGAACCTGCTGGACCTGCCGACGGTCGTGCTCGGCGGCACCTACGCCCGGCTGGAGCCGTGGCTGCGGGAGGCGCTGCACGCCGAGCTGGACCGCCGCGTGGTCAGCGCCGAGTGGTCACCCGTCCGAGTGGTCGCCTCGTCGCTCGGCGCGGAGGCCGCCGTCCGGGGCGCCGCCACCACCGCCGTCCGCGCGATCCTCGCCGACCCCGACCCCTACGTGACGTCCGCCCTGTCCTGAACGTTGAACTCACCCATCCCGAACGTTCGACTCGCGGCACGTGAGCGTTCGACTCGCGCGTCCTGAACGTAGGACTCTCGCGCGAGTCGTACGTTCAGGTGCCGCGAGTCGAACGCTCAGGTACCCCGAGTTCTGCGTTCAGGGCGGCCAGGAGCGAGTGGTGGGTAAGGCCCGGTGGCCGGCGGTCAGGTGCACCCGGACACCGCCGACGACCTGCGCCGGGACCCTCCGCACGCACTCGACCACGGAGAGTCGCGACACCCCTGAACACGGCCCCTCTTCACCCGAATGCGCCCGCTGGAAGCGGACGCGCCGCAGGCGCTCGTCTGACAGCCTGGACGCCACGTTGTCGGTGCGGACAATCGTGCTGAGACTGCCAGGGGGTGGACCGGTGCCGCGTGGAGAGCGCCCGTTGGACGTCGGCGACAGCCCGCTGCTCAGGTTCGCCGCGGACCTCAGGTCGCTGCGGGACCGGGCGGGCGGGCACAGCTACCGGCAGCTGGGCGCGCGGGCCCACTACTCGGCGACGACGCTGTCGGACGCGGCCGGCGGGCGCAAGCTGCCCACCCTCGCCGTGACGCTGGCGTACGTGCGCGCCTGCGAGGGCGACGTGACCGAGTGGGAGGACCGGTGGCGGCAGGTCGCCGCCGAGGTGCTGCCCACCGCCGAGCCCGGCCCGGAGGAGGGCCACCCGCCGTACGCGGGCCTGGCCGCCTACGGCACCGCCGACGCCGAGTGGTTCTTCGGCCGCGACCAGCTGCTGGACGACCTGGAGCACCGCATCGCGCAACGCCGGTTCGTCGCCGTGTTCGGCGCGTCCGGCGCGGGCAAGTCGTCACTGCTGCGGGCGGGCCTGGTGCCCCGGCTGACCGGCCGGGTCGTGGTCACCACGCCCAGCGACACCGGCGCGCCGGACCTCGACGTCGACCTGCTGATCGTGGACCAGTTCGAAGAGGTCTTCACGCTGTGGCCGGACGCCGACCAGCGCGCGTCCTACGTCGACGCGCTGCTGACCGCCCGCTGCAAGGTCGTGGTCGGCGTCCGGGCCGACTTCTACGAGCACTGCGCGCAGCACCCGGCGCTGGTGCGGGCGCTGACCGACGGTCAGATGCTGCTCGGGCCGATGGGCCCCGAGGAGCTGCGCCAGGTCATCATGCAGCCCGCCGTGAAGGCGTCGTGCACGGTCGAGACCGCGCTGGTGTCCCGGCTCATCGCGGACGCCACCGGCCAGCCCGGTGTGCTGCCGCTGATGTCGCACGCGCTGCTGGAGACCTGGCGACGCCGCCGCGGCACCACGCTGACGCTGGCCGGCTACGAGGCCGCGGGCGGCGTCCAGCACGCCATCGCGCAGACCGCCGAGCGCACCTACACCTCGCTCGAACGCCACCAGCGGGTGCTGGCGCGGCAGGTGTTCCTGCGGCTCACCGCGCTCGGCGACGGCACCGAGGACACCAAGCGGCGGCTGCCGCGGGCCGAGCTGGACCACGACGTGGACGTCGACGTGGTGCTCGACCGGCTGGCCCACGCCCGGCTGCTCACCCTGGACCGCGACAGCGTCGAGATCGCGCACGAGGCGTTGATCCGGTCCTGGCCGCGGCTGCGCGGCTGGCTCGCCGAGGACCGCGAGGGGCTGCGCACCATGCGCCGGCTCACCGAGGCCGCGGCCACCTGGGACTCGCTCGGCCGCGACCCGGACGCGCTGTACCGGGGCACGCGGCTGGACACCGCGATCGAGTGGACGCAGCGCGACGGCGTGCGCACCAGCGCCCAGGAGCGCGACTTCCTGGCCGAGAGCCGGTCGGCCCGGGATCGGGAGCGGCTGCTCGCGCACCGCCGCACCCGCCGGTTGCGCCAGCTCGTGGCGCTGCTGGCGGTGCTGCTGGTGTTCGCGGGCACCGCCGTGGTGCTCGCGATCAAGGCGCAGAACGAGGCCGCGGAGGGCTGGCGGTCGTCGGCCGCCTACTACGTCGCCAACCAGGCGCAGGGCCTGCGCAGCAGCGAGCCGCGGCTGGCCGACCAGCTGACCATCGCCGCGCACTACCTCAACCCGACCGACGAGACCCGCGACGGCGTGCTCAGCGCCCGCGCGACGAGCGCGCAGAACACCGCGGAGCGGACGGCGTTCGCGTCCGCCCAGGCGCTCAGCCCCGACGGCGTGCCGCAGCCGAACACCCGGGCGCTGGGGCCGGCCGACGAGACCGTCACCTCGATCGCGACCGACGACGCCGGCCGGGCGTTCGCCACCACCCTGGTCGGCAAGGTGGCCAAGGTCTGGGACGTCACCGACGCGGCCGCCGACGTCGTGCACACGTTCCCCTTCCCGGTGGACGTGATCGCGTTCGACCCGGCCCGCGCCCGCAACCTGATCACCGTGTCCAACGCCCGCGACGTCGTGGTGTGGGACTGGTCGGACCCGGACCGGCCGGTCGAGCGGTCGCGCCTGCCCGGCCACTCGCGCCCGGTCACCGGCGTGGCGCACAGCGCGGACGGCGAGGTCGTCGCGACGCACGACGACATGGGCGTGGTGCGGCTGTGGGACCTGGCCGACCTCGCGCTGCCGAGGGCGCTGGTCCAGCTCGACACCGACCTGGACGTCACCTCGGTCGCCCTGTCGAACGACCACCGCGCCATCGCGATCGGCGGCGCGCACGGCGACGTCCGGCTGCTCGACCTGTCCGACCCGGCCGCGCCGCGGGAGACGTGGACCGGGAAGGCGCACCGGGGACCGGTCCAGACCCTGGGGTTCCGCAGCGACGGCACCGCGCTGGCCACCGTCGGCACGCAGGACAAGGTGGCCCTGTGGGACGTGTCGGACCGGGGCGCGCCGGTCGAGCTGGGTCGGATCAACGGCCTGACCGAGGGCGTCTACCGGGTGTCGTTCGGCGACACCAGGGACAACGTGGTCACCCACAGGTCCAACGGCACGACGCGGTCCTGGGAGTTCGACTTCGACCGGGCGGTGCGGGCCATGTGCGACGACGTGCGGACGCACATCACGCGCGAGGAGTGGCAGCAGTACGTCGGCGCGGTCGGCGCGCTGGAGTACCGCCGCCCGTGCGGTTGATTGGCGGCCCGCGCCGAGCAGGCGGATAATTCCGACGTGACCACGCCGCGTGACGACGACCGGACCGAAGCGCTGCCCGTTCCCCCGTTCCCGGACGGTCCGCCGCCGGTGGGTGCGCCGCCGGCGGGTCCGCGCGGCGTCGGGCCGAACGCGGTCGAACCGCTGCCGCCGGTCGGCGAGGCGGACCGGCCCAAGCTGAAGCCGACCAGGATCAGCGGCACGTGGGTCGCGGTGCTGGCCTCGATCGTGGTGCTGATCGTGCTGCTGGTGTTCATCCTGCAGAACCTCGCCGGCGCCACGATCCACTTCTTCGGCGCGGAGGGCACGCTGCCGCTGGGCGTGGCGCTGCTGTTCGCGGCGATCGCCGGGGCGATCGTGGTGGCCCTGGTCGGCGCAGCCCGGATAATGCAGCTGCGCCGCCAGGCCAAACGAGGGCTGCGCTAGGCAGCGGAACAGGTCCTGCCGTTCAGCGAGAAGCCGGTGGGCGCGACGTTGCTGCCCTGCCAGCTCGCCTGGAACCCGAAGTCCACCGAGCCACCCGCTCCGATGGTCCTGTTCCAGCCCTCGTTGTCCACCGTCACGGCGGCGCCCGTCTGTGACGCCTTGCCGTTCCAGCTGTTGGTGATCTGCTGGCCGTTCGGGAACGTCCAGCGCAGGCCCCACCCCGTGAGGGACGTGGCGCCCGTGTTGGTGATCTTCACCGAGCCGGTGAAGCCACCTCCCCACTGGCTGACGACCCGGTACCGGACCGAGCAGCCGGGTGGCGGCTGGTCGGTGACGGTGGTCCGCGTCGTCGTAGTGGTGGTCGTGGTGGTCGTCGTCGTGGTCGTGCCCGTCGGCGACGTGTCCGTGGGGTGCGTGTGGGAACTCGTGTTGCCGGGGTCGCCGCTCGGCTCGGCGACGAGGATGCCCCGGCCGTTCGTGCCCAGGTAGACGCGGCCGTAGACGCGCGGGTCGCCGGTGATCGCCTCGCCCATGTTCCCGTACTGGTGGGCGTCGTCGTTGACGCGGACCCAGCGCCCGGCCTCGTCGTCGGACCGGTAGACGCCGGTCCGGCCCTCGACAGTCAGCACCGCGTACAGCGCGGGGTAGGTCTTCTCCAACGCGGGCTTGCCGAAGCCGATGTTGACGCCGGAGGTCACCCCGGCCAGGGCGGCGGCCGTCCGGCCCGAGTCGGTCGAGCGGAACAGGCCGCCCTCGCCGACCAGCCAGACGTGGCCCTCGTGCCCCGGTGTCGCGTGCAGCTTGGTCGCGTCGGCGGTGGCGCCGGCGGTGAACGTCGCGCCGCCGTCCGTGCTGACGTAGACCGTGCCGCCCGCCAGGCCGTAGAACTTGAGCGGGTTCACCCGGTCGGACTCGACCACGGCGCCCGCCGGGATGCCGGACGACGGGGCCCACGAGTTGCCGAAGCCGACCGAGTGGTGCACCGCCGCGCCGGCCGGGCTCCACACGAACCGGCTGCCGTCGGCCGCCGCCGCGACCGTGCCGCCACCGGTGACGCCGGCCGGCTCGCCGCCCGCGAACCAGTTGCCGCCGCCGTCGGTGGAGAACGCCACGTGCGCCGCGCCGTCGACGTTGCCGGACCGCACCACGACGGACGGGTTCGCCTCGGCGAAGTCCAGGCTGGTGGTCGAGGTGAAGTTCGGCTGCTGGAACATCATCGCCGGCACCCGGGCCAGGTCGTCGTGCCGGAACCCGCCGATGTCGCCCAGACCGCTGATCAGCGGCGCGCCCGCGGGCGGGCTGATCAGGTCGAGCACCGCGGTCTCCTCCAGCCCCGCGGCGGTCGGCCTGATCGTGATCTGGCCGCCGTCGTCCCACTTCGTCAGGTCCGTCGTGCCGTAGACGGTCGCGCCGGTGCCGTACATCATCCGGTCGGAGTCGAACGGGTCGATCTCCAGCGACTCGACCATCCAGCCCAGCTTCGGGGTGACCTCCGGCGGCTGCGGGTTCGCGCCCCAGCTCAGCCACGGCGAGGAGCTGATGTCCATCTTGTACCGGAAACTGCGGTTCGGGTAGCTGGTGAAGTCCCAGGCCCGCGTCCACGTCGCGCCGCCGTCCGTGCTGCGGAAGATGATGATGTCCGGCCACCAGGAGATCTGGGTGGCGACCATCAGCGTGCCCGGGTCCTGCCGGTCGATCGTCAGGCCGCTGTAGCCGAAGTAGTCGTCGGCGCTGTCGGACGGGACGGGGCTGATCCGGGTCCACGCGCCGGTCGCGGTGTCGTGCTTCCAGACGTCGCCCTTGCCGCCGTCGTACGGGCCGCCGGTGTCGCTGGTGGCCAGGTAGAGGAAGCCGCCCTCGGTGTCCAGCACGCCCTTGTGCGCGATGTAACCGGTGGGCTGACCGGCCAGCCGGGTCCACGTCGCGCCCGCGTCCGTGCTGCGGTAGACCGTGTTCTCCTTGTCGGCGACGCCGACGTAGATCGTCTTCGTGGGGCTGCCCGCCGTCGAGGACCGCGGGTCGTAGGTCACCCAGACGACGCCCTGGACGTCGTTGCCGTAGCCGTTGGGGTCGTTCGGGTCGGCGACGTAGTCGCCCGGGTTGGGGAAGCTCGCCACCTGAGACCACGTGATACCGCTGTCCGCGCTGCGCCACAGGCCCTTGCCGCTGGGCGCGCCGAAGTACAGCACCCGGCCGTCGTTGGGGTCGACCGACAGCCTCTCCCCCATGCCGCGACCGGGCATGTTGCCGCCGAGCTTGAACGGCAGCTCGGTGCGCTGCCAGGTCCGGCCGCGGTCCGCCGAGCGCAGGATCGCGCCGTTGTTCGGGTCCCAGCTGTTGGTGTACATGCCGACGGCGGCGTAGACCTTGTCGGCGTTGCCCGGGTCCGGGGCGATGCTCGCCACGCCGTTGTAGCCCCACCGGTCCCAGCCGACCCAGTCCAGCAGCGGGAGCCAGCGGCCGGTGGCCTGGTCCCACCGGTACGCGCCGCCGATGTCGGTGCGGGCGTAGACGAGGTCCTTCTCGGCGGGGCTGAACACGATGCCCGGCACGAACCCGCCGCCGGCGATCTCGACGTTGCGCCAGTTGTGCGGCTGGGTGGGCACCGCGGCGGCGGCGGTGGGCTGCGAAGCGGGGCTGGCCGCGGCCGTCACCAGCACGACGCCCAGGGCGGCGACGGCCGCGGTGGTCAGCGCCAGGAGCCGCCTCATCGCCGCTCCCCCGGACGCGCGCCGGAGGCGGCCGGTCGGCCGGCTGCCGCCGTGGGGGTGCTGCGTCGGGCCATCGTGCTGCGCTCCTTTGCGCGGGTGGGAGGAGGCGGTGGGCGAGAGTGGTCCGCCTCCCCCCAGGTCTTCGGGACGCCTGTCTGGGAGCGCTCCCAGATAGGGCAGGGTTGGACCGTAGCCAGGCCGATCGGTTGACGGCAAGGGTCAGCGCTGAGCTATCCGGGTGAAGTGCGCAGCGTGATCATCGAACCGGTCGAACGGAACGTCGAATCGCTTCGAAACGAGTCGGGACCCAGGCCGCGGCCCGGGTCCCGACAGGTTCCGCGAGTCCGGCGTCAGGCGCTCGAACGGGAGACCATCGCGGTCGGCAGGAGCAGGAACGGCGGCAGGTTCTCCTCGCCGGCCAGCTCCGCCATCAGCCGCCACGTCATCGTGCGCCCCAGCTGCTCCACGTCCTGCCGGATCGTGGTCAGCGGCGGCACCGCGGTGGAGGCGATCATCAGGTCGTCGAACCCGACCACGGCCACGTCGTCGGGCACCTTCTTGCCGTGCGCGTGCAGGGTCTGCAACGCGCCCAGCGCCATGATGTCCGCGCCGACGAACACCGCGTCCAGGTCCGGCGCCCGCTTGAGCAGGTCGGCCATGGCGACCGCGCCGCTCTCCGGGGTGAAGTCGCCGTACGCCACGAGGTCGGTGTCGAGCCTGGCCTGGCTCAACCCCCGCTTCCAGCCGGACAGGCGGTCCATGCCGACCGCCATGTCCCGCGGACCGGCGATGGTGGCGATCCGCTTGCGGCCCCGCGAGACCAGGTAGCGGGCCGCCTCCATGGCGCCGTTGAAGTTGTCCGAGTCCACATAGGGCACGCCACCGGCGCCAAGGGGCCTGCCGCCGACGACGGTCGGCAGGCCCGCGTCGGCGAGCGTGCGGGGTAGCGGGTCCTGGCCGTGCAGGCTGATCACCAGCACCCCGTCCACGTGGCCGCCGCAGAGGTAGTTGACCAGGTCCTGCTCGTCGCCCTCCTTGCTCATCATGAGGACGAGCTGGACCCGCTTGCCCGCGAGCTCGGCGTGCACACCGCGCAGCACACCGGCGAAGAACGGGTCGGCCAGCACCCGGCTGCCCTGCTCGGAGACGACCAGGGCGATGCAGTTCGCCCGGCTGCCGGCGAGCGTGCGGGCCGCCTGGTTGGGGCTGTACCCGAGCTTGCCGATGGCCTGGTGCACGGCCTCGCGCGCCCGGGAGCTGACGTACGGCTCGCCGTTGATCACCCGGGAGACGGTCGACTTCGACACCCCGGCTGCACGGGCGACCTCCTCGAGCCGGGTGTTGGGTCGTCGCGCCTTGGGGGGGTCAACGGCATCTGTCACGGAGCGACCGTCGCTGCGAGAGCGTTGCCACGGGCAACCTGCGAGTACCACATGGCACTCATCTTAGGCGTCCGCACCTGGGTCTCGTAGTCGACATGCACGATCCCGAACCGCTTGGCGTATCCCTCGGCCCACTCGAAGTTGTCCATCAGCGACCACGCGAAGTAACCACGCAGGTCCACACCCGCCTCGATGGCCGCATGAGCCGCCCTGAGGTGCGACTCGATGTAACCAAGGCGCTCCGGGTCGTGGATGGAGCCGTCGTCGTTGATGGAGTCGACGTAGGCCGCGCCGTTCTCGGTCACGTACAGCGGGATGCTGGGGTAGTCGTCGTGCACCCGCTTGAGCACCTTGAACAGGCCGTCCGGCTGCACCTCCCAGTCCATGTCCGTGCGCGGCAGGCCGCGGCTCGGGAACGAGACGTGCTCCGCGCCGACCCAGGGTGACCCGGTCGGGCGACGCCCGTTGGTCTGGACCGGTGCTTCCGGCTCCCCCTGTTCCGGGGTGCCGCTGACGAAGTGCTCGGCGTAGTAGTTGACGCCCAGCTGGTCCAGCGGCGCGGAGATGATCTCCAGGTCGTTCTCGCGGATGTGCTTCGAGAAGCCGTAAGGCTCCAGGTCCTCCACGATGTCGGCCGGGTACTCGCCCTTGAACAGCGGGTCGAGGAAGATCCGGTTCTGCAGGCCGTCGAGCCGGCGGGCGGCGTCGACGTCGGCCGGGTCCTCCGGGTTCGCCGGGATGATCGGGTACATGTTGAGCGTGATGCCGACCTTGGCGGTCGGCGCCTGCTCCCGGATCGCCGCGGTGGCCAGACCGTGGGCCAGCAGCAGGTGGTGCACGGCCGCGACGGCGGCCTCCGGCTCCTGGCGGCCGGGCGCGTGCACGCCGGCGGCGTAGCTGAGCAGCGACGAGCACCACGGCTCGTTGAGCGTGGTCCAGCTGTCCACCCGGTCGCCCAGGGCGCCGACGACCGACTCGGCGTACTCCGCGAAGCGGTACGCGGTGTCGCGGTTGGCCCAACCGCCCTGGTCCTCCAGGGTCTGCGGGAGGTCCCAGTGGTAGAGGGTCAGCCACGGGGTGATGTTGTTCTCGAGCAGCTTGTCGACCAGCCGGGAGTAGAAGTCCAGGCCGGCCTGGTTCACCGGGCCCGCGTCGGGGCGGATGCGCGGCCACGCCGTGGAGAACCGGTAGGCCTGAATGCCGAGGTCGACCATCAGCTGGACGTCTTCGTCGACGCGGTTGTAGTGGTCGGCGGCGGGGTCACCGGTGTCACCGCCGACGACCGCGCCCGGCGTCTTGCAGAACGTGTCCCAGATGGACGCGGTGCGACCGTCCGCGGTGGTCGCGCCTTCGATCTGGAACGCCGCGGTCGCGGCGCCCCACACGAATCCCTCGGGAAAGGAAATCGACTCCACAGCTACCCCTTCACAGCACCCTGCATGATCCCGGCGACGATCTGCCGACCGAGTACGAGGAAGACGATCAGAATCGGGACCGTGGCCATGGTGGTCCCGGCGAGCACGAGCGAGTTGTCGACGTAGTAGCCGCTCTGCAACTTCTCCAGGGCGACCTGCATCGTCGGGTTGTCCGCGTTGAGCACGATCAGCGGCCAGAGGAAGTCGTTCCACGACATCATGAACGTGAAGATGCCGAGCATGGCGGCCGCCGGGCGCACCGCGGGCAGGCACACGTGCCAGAACGTGCGGATCATGCTGCAGCCGTCCATGCGGGCCGCCTCGATCAGCTCGTCCGGCACGGCGTCGGCGATGTACTGGCGCATCCAGAACACGCCGAACGCGGTCACCAGGTTCGGCACGATGACCGCGCCGAGGGTGCCGGACCAGCCGTACTCGGCCATCGCCATGTAGAGCGGGATGATGCCGAGCTGCGTGGGCACGGCGAGCGTGGCGACCACGAACACCATGAGCGGGCCGCGGCCCTTGAACCGCAGCTTGGCGAAGGCGAACCCGGCCAGGGTCGACAGGATCACCACGGACAGCGTGACCGTGCCGGAGACGATGATGCTGTTGCCCAGCGCCTTCCAGAACGGGATGGTGTCGAGCACGCGGCCCGCGTTGTGGAAGAAGTTGCCGCCGGGCAGCAGGGGTGCGTCGGCGGTGAACTTCTGGTCGTCGTGGCTGGCCACCAGGAACGACCAGTAGAACGGGAAGGCCGACCCGAGGATGAACGCGATCAGGATGCCGTAGACGACGAAGCTCGGGCGGCGCTCGGAGAGCGAAATCCTCTTCGAGGCCCGCCGCTTGGCGGGCCTCGGCCCACCGGCGACCGGCGCCGGGCGATCGGTGATGGTGGCCATCACGCCTCCCCACTGGACGCGAGCCTGCGGGTGAGCAGGAAGTTGATCCCCGCGATCGCGATGATGACGATGAACAGGATCCAGGCCATCGCCGAGGCGTAGCCGAGGTCCTGGCTCTGGAAGCCGGACTGGTACATGTAGAGCACGACCGTCTGGTACTGGTGGCTCGCACCGCCGTTGGCGCCCGCCGACGGCGAGAACAGCAGCGGTTCGGTGAAGATCTGGAGGCCGCCGATGGTCGAGGTGACGATCACGAAGATGAGGGTGGGTCGCAGCATCGGCAGCGTGATGCTGAAGAACTGGCGCACCTTGCTCGCGCCGTCGACCCAGGCCGCCTCGTAGACGTCGCGCGGGATGGCCTGCATGGCGGCCAGCACGATCAGGGCGTTGTAGCCCGTCCAGCGCCAGTTGACCATGGTCGCGATGGCGACGTGGCTCCACCAGCGCTCGGCCTGCCAGTCGATCCGGTCCAGGCCGAACAGCTCCAGGACGTTGTTCACCGAGCCGTACTGCACGCCGAACAGGTCGCCGAAGATGATGGTCAGGGCGACGAGGCTGGCGACGTAGGGCAGCAGCACGCCCATCCGCCAGCCGGTGCGCCCGCGCAGCGCGGTGTTCAGCAGCGCGGCCAGCAGCACCGCGATGATCACCTGGGGGATCGTCGAGATCGCGAAGATGCTGAACGTGTTGACCATCGCGGTCCAGAACTGCGAGTCGGCCAGCAGCTCCGTGTAGTTCTCGATCCCGACGAACGGCTGCTCGTCCGCGCCCAGCTCCCAGTCGAACAGGGAGATGTAGGCGGTGTACAGCAGCGGGAACAGGCCCACCACCGCGAACAGGATGAAGAACGGGGCGATGTAGACGTAGGGGGAGTACTTGACGTCCAGGCGGGTGAGCCGGTAGCGCCAGCTCAGCTTGCCCGAACCGATGTCATCGTTGTCGTCGCGCCGCGGCGGGCGGGGCTCGGCGCCCCGCCCGCGCGTGACCGTGAGTTCGGTCGTCATTACTTGGCAGCCTTCTTGGCTCCCTCG
Organism: Saccharothrix sp. HUAS TT1; assembly: GCF_040744945.1. NCBI lineage: Bacteria > Bacillati > Actinomycetota > Actinomycetes > Pseudonocardiales > Pseudonocardiaceae > Saccharothrix > Saccharothrix camelliae. Next base: position 7,597,878 of record NZ_CP160453.1, read on the forward strand.
ATGACCGTCTTCCAGGCTTCCTCAGGAGACGTGCCCTGCTCGACCGTGGTCAGTGCCGGGGAAACCACGTTGTCCTGGATCTCGCCGTCCTTCGGGCCCTTGTACTGGGCCGCCGCGACCTTGTTCGCCTGCTCCGCGAACAGCAGGCCGACCTTCTCGCCGCCGAAGTACTCGTTGGTGCTGTTCAGCAGCTCCGGGGAGATCAGGGCCTGGGTCTGGCTGGGGAAGGTGCCCTTGGCCTCGAACGCCTTGATCTGCTGCTCCGGCGCGGTCAGCCACGCGGCCAGCTTGGCGGCCTCGGCCTTGTTCTTGCCCTGCTTCGGGACGGTCAGGTACGAGCCGCCCCAGTTGCCGCCGCCGCCGGGGAAGGCCGCGGTGACGGCCCACTTGCCCTTGTGGTCGGGGCCGGCGTTGCCGGCGATGACGCCCAGCATCCAGGACGGGCAGGTCTTGGTGGCGAAGGCCGACTCCTTGAAGCCGGTCTCCCACTCCGGGCTCCACGCGGCGAGCTTGGCCGACTGGCCGCCCGCGACCGCGGCGGTGACCTGGTCCCAGATCTTCTTGTCGTCGTTGGTCTCGATCACGAGCTTGTCGTCGCGGTCGAAGTAGCCGGTCTGGGCCTGGTTGTGCATCGGGTTGAAGATCTGGGCGGCCGAGTCGAACCACGGCTTGCCCGTCGCCTTGACGTACTTGTCACCGGCCTCGAAGTACGCGTCCCAGGTGGCGAACAGGGCCTTGACGCCCTCGGGGTCGGACGGCAGGCCGGCTTCCGTGAGCATGTCGGTCCGGTAGCACATGGCCAGCGGGCCGATGTCGGTGCCGTAGCCGATGAGCTTGCCGTCCTTGGTGGTGACGGCGTCGACCTTCCACTGCAGCCAGCGGTCGTCGCGGACGTCGCTCGGGCCGATCTCCTTCAGGTTCTCGAACTGGCCGGACTTGGCCATGACCTGGCTGAGGAAGCCCTCTTCGACGGCCTCGACGTCGGCCAGGCCCGACCCGGCGCCCAGCTTGGTGAACAGGTTCTGGTGGTGCGGCGCGCCCTGGCCGGTCTTGCGCTGCGTGACCTTGACGTTCGGGTTGGCGGCCTCGTACTCCTTGAGGAGTTCTTCGTAGCCGAACTCGTTGAAGGTCGCGATGGTCAGCTCGACCTTGCCGTCGGCGGACGTGCCGGACTCTCCCGAGCCACAGGCCGTGGCGACTGTGGCAAGCACTGCGGTGCAGGCCAGGACTTTGGCCAAGCCTGCTCGACGGTAGCGCACGAGAACTCCTCAGTTGATCGGCGGTGAACGTTCTGGGAGCGCTCCCAGGTTTTGGGGGAGTGTGGTTCGCGCCACGGAGTTGTGTCAAGCTCTCGTGTCCGCGCTGTTACCGACGTTGCGACATTTGCCTTGCTGGACCGATTCTGCTAGCGGTGTGTTCAGTGGTCCGTTCAGGCACTGTTCGTAGACCAGTCGGACACGCTCGGTTCACCCTCCGGCCGATGGTCGGAAGAATTCACGAGTCGCGTCACCCACTCATCCGCGACCAGTGTGCACCGGATGTGCGCGCGAGTCGTCAACCACCCCACCGCGAGTCGCGCGCCGTGTCGCGCGGAGTCGTCCGGTCGGGTGGCACGAGTCGGCCGGCCGGGTGGCGCGCGCGGACGGGTCGACTCGATCAGGTCGACCCGCCGGCGCGCGCCGGGAGTCCATTCAGGACCGCGAAGTGATCGTCATTGTCGGCGGGGTCCGCCACCGCGTGCCGGGGTCGCCCGAATATAGGGGTACCCCTTATTACCGGATCAACGGCCGTCTTCCAGATCGCCTTCGGTTTCGAGGTAGGTCTTCCGCAGGGCTTCGAGCGTTTCCGCTTCCGGGTGTTCCCACATACCGCGCTCGGCCGCCTCCAGGAGGCGTTCGGAGATGCCGTGCAGCGCCCACGGGTTGGACCGGGTCAGGAAGTCCCGGTTCTCCGGGTCGAGCACGTAGCTGGCCGCCAACTGCTCGTACATCCAGTCGGCGACCACGCCGGTGGTGGCGTCGTAGCCGAACAGGTAGTCGACGGTGGCGGCGAGCTCGAACGCGCCCTTGTACCCGTGCTTGCGCATCGCGGCCAACCACCGCGGATTCACGACGCGGGCGCGGAAAATGCGGTTCGTCTCTTCGTGCAACGTCCTGGTGCGCACCGCGTCGGGCCGCGTGCTGTCGCCGACATAAGCGGCGGGCGCTTTTCCGGTCAGCGCGCGGACGGTCGCGACCATGCCGCCGTGGTACTGGAAGTAGTCGTCGGAATCGGCGATGTCGTGTTCCCGGGTGTCGATGTTCTTCGCCGCCACGGCGATGCGCTTGTAGGCGCTCTCCATCGCCGGTCGGGCTTCGACGCCGTCGAGTTCACGGCCGTACGCGTAGCCGCCCCACACCGCGTACACCTCGGCCAGATCGGCGTCGTCCCGCCAGTTCCGGCTGTCGATGAGCGGGAGCAGGCCGGCGCCGTATGCGCCCGGTTTGCTGCCGAAGATGCGCATTGTCGCCCGTCGCGGGTCGTTGTGCCGCGCAAGATCGGCTCGGGCGTGCGCCCGCACGTAGTTGTCGTCGTCCGACTCGTCGAGGTTCGCCACTAGTCGCACCGCGTCATCGAGCAGTGCCACTACGTGCGGGAATGCGTCCCGGAAGAAGCCGCTGATCCGGACCGTGACGTCGATTCGGGGTCGGTTCAACTCGATCAGCGGGATCGGTTCCAGACCGGTTACCCGGCGCGACTGGTCGTCCCACTGAGGGCGTACGCCCATCAGGGCCAGCACCTCGGCGATGTCGTCACCGGCGGTGCGCATGGCGCTGGTGCCCCAGACCGACAGGCCGACCGACGGCGGCCACTCCCCCGTCTCGGCCCGGTAGCGCTCCAGCAGCGAGTCGGCCATGGCCTGCCCGGTCTCCCAGGCCAGCCGGGACGGCACCGCCTTGGGGTCGACCGAGTAGAAGTTGCGGCCGGTGGGCAGCACGTTGACCAGGCCGCGCAGCGGCGAGCCGCTGGGACCGGCCGGGACGTAGCCGCCGTCCAGCGCGTGCAGCACGTTGGTCAGCTCGTCCGTGGTGCGGGCCAGCCTCGGCACGACCTCGACCGCGGCGAACTCCAGGATTCGCGCCACGTCCTCGTCGTCGGTCACGCCGCGCGCGGCCGACACGTCCCAATTGGCGTCTTCCATGGCCTGGACCAGTTCGCGGGCCCGCTCCTCGACCCGGTCGGTGTCGGCCCGGTTGCCGCCACCGCCGGTCTCGACCAGGCCGAGCGCTTCGCGCAGGCCGGGCAGGGCGGCGACCTGGCCCGCCCACATCTGCTTGGCCTGCAGGATGGACAGCACCAGGTTGACCCGGGTCGGCCCGGTCGGCGCCGCGCCGAGCACGTGCAGGCCGTCGCGGATCTGGACGTCCTTGACCTCGCACAGCCAGCCGTCGACGTGCAGGATCAGCTCGTCGAACTCGGCGTCGTGCGGCCGGTCGTCCAGCCCCAGGTCGTGGTCGAGCTTGGCGGCCTGGATGAGGGTCCAGATCTGGGCCCGGATCGCCGGCAGCTTGGCCGGGTCCATCGCGGCGATGTTGCCGTGCTCGTCCAGCAGCTGCTCCAGCCGGGCGATGTCGCCGTAGCTGTCGGCCCTGGCCATCGGCGGCACCAGGTGGTCGACCAGGGTGGCGTGCGCCCGCCGCTTCGCCTGGGTGCCCTCGCCCGGGTCGTTGACCAGGAACGGGTAGATCAGCGGCAGGTCGCCGAGCGCCGCGTCCGGGCCGCAGCCCGCCGACATGCCGACGGTCTTGCCGGGCAGCCACTCCAGGTTGCCGTGCTTGCCGACGTGCACCACGGCGTCGGCGCCGAACTCGTCCTCCAGCCACCGGTAGGCGGCCAGGTAGTGGTGGCTCGGCGGCAGGTCGGGGTCGTGGTAGATGGCGATCGGGTTCTCGCCGAAGCCGCGCGGCGGCTGCACCATCACCACGACGTTGCCGGAGCGCAGGGCGGCCAGCACGATCTCGCCGTCGGCGTCCGCCGACCGGTCCACGAACAGGTCGCCGGGCGCCGCGCCCCAGTGCTGCTCCATTCCCTGCCGGGTGTCCTCCGGCAGGGTGGCGTACCACTTGCGGTAGCGGGCCGCCGGGAGCCGGACCGGGTTGCCGCGCACCTGCTCCTCGGTCAGCCAGTCGGCGTCCTGGCCGCCGGCCGCGATCAGGGCGTGGATCAGCGCGTCGCCGTCGAGGTCGGCCACGCCGGGCAGCTCGTCACCGATGTCGTAGCCGCGCTCGGCCATCGCGGCGAGCAGCCGCACGACGCTGGCCGGGGTGTCCAGCCCGACCGCGTTGCCGATCCGGGAGTGCTTCGTCGGGTACGCCGAGAGCATGACGGCGATCCGGCGCTCGGCGGGCGGGATGTGCCGGAGCCTGCCGTGCCGGACCGCGATGCCCGCGACCCGCGCCGCCCGCTCCTCGTCGGCGACGTAGACGGTGAGGCCGTCCTCGTCGACCTCCTTGAACGAGAACGGCACGGTGATGATCCGGCCGTCGAACTCGGGGATCGCCACCTGGGTGGCGGTGTCCAAAGGGGACAGACCATCGTCGTTGTCGTCCCACGAAGCCCGGCTGCCGGTGAGGCACAGGGCTTGCAGGATCGGCACGTCGAGCGCGGCCAGCGCGCCCACGTCCCACGCGTCGTCGTCACCGCCGGCGGACGCGGCGGCGGGCTTGGTGCCGCCGGCCGCGAGCACGGTGACCACCAGGGCGTCGGCCTTGCCCAGCTCGGCCAGCAGCCCCGGGTCCGCCGCGCGCAGCGAGGCGCAGTAGACCGGCAGCGGGCGACCGCCCTTGGCCACGATCGCGTCGCACAGCGCGTGCACGAACGCCGTGTTCCCGGCCACGTGGTGGGCGCGGTAGTACAGCACCGCGACGGTCGGCCCCTCCCCCGCGTCGTCGCGCTCCAGCAGGCCCCAGGTCGGCGTCGGCTCGGGCGGCGCGAAGCCGTGGCCGGTGAGCAGCACCGTGTCGGACAGGAAGTCGTGCAGCTGGGCGAGGTTGGCCGCGCCGCCGTGCGCCAGGTAGGCGTGCGCCTCCGCGCAGACGCCGCCGGGCACGGTGGACAGCTCCATCAGCGGCGCGTCCGGGTTCTGCTCACCGCCCAGCACGACGACCGGCAGGCCGGAGGCGAGCAGCCAGTCCAGCCCCTCCTCCCACATCCGGCGACCGCCGAGGATGCGCACGACCACCAGGTCGACGCCCTCCACCAGCGCCGGGAGGTCGTCCACAGCGGTGCGGGCGGGGTTGGCCAGGCGGAAGTCGGCAGTGCTGGCGCGAGCGGACAGCAGGTCCGTGTCGGAGGTCGACAGCAGCAGGATCACGTGCGGGCTCCATCCCTCGGGGGTCCTCGCCCCGGTCGTGGGTTACGGCGAGCGGAGTTCCTGACTCCCGGGGCCTCCCCCGGTCACAGTGGCGGGACCGCGCCGGATTTCCACCGGCTTCCTCCTGCTGCTTCGCCGTTCGGAGGTCACCCTAACGGCAGTTAGCATCCAGACCATGCCCACCGACCGAGTTCGCCCGGACGCCTGCCCGGGAGCGATCGACGTGCACCAGGCCGCCGACGGCGGGCTGGCCCGCGTGCGGGTGCCCGGCGGCGCGTTGACCGCCGTCCAGGTGGACGCGCTGCGGACCGCCGCGCTGGAGCTGGGCGACGGGTCCCTGGAGCTGACCTCGCGGGCGAACCTGCAGATCAGGGGCTTGCCACCGGGTGCGGAAACGGAACTCGGCGCACGCTTGCGCGACGTCGGCCTGCTGCCCTCGATGACGCACGAGCGGGTGCGGAACATCGTCGCCGCGCCGCTGGAGGACAACCAGGCGCTGGTCGGCTCGATCGACGCGGCCCTGTGCTCGGAACCGGGGTTGGCGGCCCTGCCAGGGCGTTTCCTGGTCACGGTGGGTCACGCGGTCAGCGGCCTGTCGGGTGACATCGGGCTCGTCGGTGACGCGTTGTTCCTGGCGGGACACGATTCAGGGCTCCGCGTCACCGACCCGGTCGAGGCCGTGGTGACCGCCGCTCAGCTGTTCCAGCGACTGCGCGGCGACGCCTGGCGGCTGTCCGAAGTGGACGGCGGTGTGCGGAAGATCACGGCCGCGCTGGGCGTTCCGGGTGACGCCCGGATCGAACCGGCTGTGACGCCCGTCGCACCCGGGACGCACGGTTCCGCCGTCGTGGCGGGCGTTCCGCTGGGCCGGTGGGACGCGCGGCTGCTCGCCGGCGTGCCGGTCCGGCTCACGCCGTGGCGGAGCGTGGTGCTGCCGTCCGGGAGCGGTGCCGGCGGCTTGTTCACGTCGCCGGACTCGCCGTGGCACGGCGTCAGCGCCTGCACGGGCCGGCCGGGGTGCGCGAAGTCGCTGGCCGACGTCCGGGCCGACGCGGCCCGGTGGATCGAGACCCGGACCGCGCCGGGTCGCGCGCACTGGTCGGGCTGCGCCCGGCGGTGCGGTCGGCCGGCGGGTGGCGCGGTGGAGTTCGTCGCGACCGGCGACGGGTACGAGGAGATCAGGTGACCAGCTACGTCAAGGACGGCGCGGAGATCTACCGCCGCTCCTTCGCCACCATCCGCGCCGAGGCCGACCTGGCGCGGTTCCCCGAGGACGTGGCCAGGGTGGTGGTGCGCATGATCCACGCCTGCGGGATGGTCGACCTGGTCGGGGACGTCGGCTTCTCGCCGGCCGTGGTGCGGGACGCGCGTGCCGCCCTGCTGGCGGGCGCGCCGGTGCTGTGCGACGCGCAGATGGTCGCGGCGGGCGTGACCCGGCGTCGGCTGCCGGCCGACAACGAGGTCGTCTGCACGTTGAGCGACCCGCGGGTGCCGGGACTGGCCGCGGAGATGGGCAACACGCGCAGCGCCGCCGCGCTGGAGCTGTGGCGCGACAGGCTGGACGGCGCGGTGGTCGCCATCGGCAACGCGCCGACCGCGTTGTTCCACCTGCTGGACATGGTGGCGGCGGGCGCGCCCCGACCGGCGGCCGTGCTGGGCGTGCCGGTCGGGTTCATCGGCGCGGCCGAGTCGAAGGACGCCCTGGCGGCCAACGCGCTGGGGTTGGAGCACCTGGTCGTGCGCGGGCGGCGGGGCGGCAGCGCCATGACCGCGGCGGCGATCAACGCGATCGCGAGCGAGGACGAATGACGGGCAAGCTGTACGGCGTCGGTGTCGGTCCGGGCGACCCGGAGCTGGTGACCGTCAAGGCGGCGCGGCTGATCGGCGAGGCGGACGTGGTCGTGTTCCACAGCGCCCGCCACGGCCGCAGCGTGGCACGGCGGATCGCCGCGCCCTACCTGCGCGCCGGGCAGGTCGAGGAGCAGCTGGTCTACCCCGTCACCACCGAGGACTCCGACGACTACCAGGGCGAGATCGACGCGTTCTACGAGGAGTGCGCGGCCCGGTTGGCCGCGCACCTGGACGCCGGTCGCACGGTGGTCGTGCTGGCAGCGGGCGACCCGTTCTTCTACGGCTCCTACATGCACCTGCACAAGCGGTTGGCGCACCGGTACGAGGCCGAGGTGGTGCCGGGCGTGACGTCGGTGAGCGCCGGCGCGGCGGTGATCGGCCGGCCGCTGGTGGAGCGGGACGAGGTGCTGACCGTGCTGCCGGGCACGCTGTCGACCGACGACCTGGTCGAGCACCTGAGCGGCGGCGACCCGGTGGCGATCGTGAAGCTGGGGCGGACGTTCCCGCGGGTGCGCGAGGCGTTGGCGCGGGCGGGCCGGCTGGACGAGGCGTGGTACGTGGAGCGGGCGACGACCGGCGGTCAGCGCACCGCGCCGCTGTCCGAGGTGGACGCCGAGGACGTGCCGTACTTCTCGCTGGCGCTGCTGCCGAGCGACCCCGCTCCCCGCAGGACCGCCGAGGGCGGGACCACCGGGGGCGAGGTCGTCGTGGTCGGGCTCGGCCCGGCCGGTCCGGAGTGGCTGACGCCGGAGGCGCGGCGGGCCCTCGCGGCGGCCGACGACCTGGTCGGCTACGTGACCTACCTGAACCGGGTGCCGGTGGACCCGCGGCAGCGGCGGCACGCCTCGGACAACAAGGTGGAGGCCGAGCGGGCGGCGTTCGCGCTGGACCTGGCCAAGCGCGGGCGGCGGGTCGCGGTGGTGTCCTCGGGCGACCCCGGCGTGTTCGCGATGGCCAGCGCGGTGCTGGAGGTGGCGACCGAGGAGCAGTTCTCCGGTGTGCCGGTGCGGGTGCTGCCGGGGCTGACCGCCGCGCACGCGGTGGCCAGCCGGGTCGGCGCGCCGCTCGGGCACGACTACTGCGTGGTGTCGCTGTCGGACCGGCTCAAGCCGTGGGAGGTCATCGAGGGGCGGTTGGCGGCGGCGGCGGGCGCCGACCTGGTGCTGGCGATCTACAACCCGGCCTCGCGCAGCCGCACGTGGCAGGTGGAGAAGGCGCGGGACGTGCTGCTGCGACACCGGTCCCCCGACACGCCGGTGGTCGTCGGGCGCGACGTCGGCGGGCCGGAGGAGTCCGTGCGGGTGGTGCGGCTGGCCGAGCTGGACGCGTCCACCGTGGACATGCGGTGCCTGCTGCTGATCGGGTCGTCGCAGACCACGGTCAGCGCGCGCGGCACCGTGTTCACCCCGCGCCGCTACCCCGGGTGAGCCAGTCGACGGCCTCGGCCACCGTCTCCACCAGCGGCGCGCGGGGTGGCGGTGGCCGGCGCACGACCACGACCGGCAGGCCGAGGTGACGGGCGGCGGTCAGCTTGGCCGCCGTCATCGGCCCGCCGCTGTCCTTGGTGACCAGCACCTCGATCCGGTGCTCGCGCAGGAGCGCCAGCTCGCCGTCCACTGTGTACGGTCCGCGGTCGAGGAGGAGCTCCACGCGCGGGTTCGGCGGGTCGGGCGGGTCGACGGTGCGGGCGACCCCGCCGGTGAACGCGGCCAGCTCCTGGCGCCCGGTGGTGATGAACGCCCGGCGGCCCGCGACCAGCGCGGCGGCCTCGGCGACGCTGTCCACGTACCGCCAGCCGTCCTCGGGCGGCCAGCCGGGTCGGCGCAGCACCAGGAACGGCGTGCCGGTCGCGGTCGTGGCGGCGAGGGCGTTCGCGGTGATGCGGTCGGCGAACGGGTGGGTGGCGTCCACGACGGCGCCCACCCGTTCCGCGCGCAGGTAGGCCACCAGCCCCTCCACGCCGCCGAAGCCGCCGACGCGGACCTCGCCCTCGGGCAGCTTCGGGTCGGCCACCCGGCCCGCCAGCGACGAGACCACCCGCACCCCGGTCAGCGCCGCCGCCAGCGCGCGGGCCTCCCCGGTGCCACCCAGCACCAGCACGGTCCTCACGGCTGTTGCATCCTGACGTCGTGAGCACGAACCTGCGCTTCGGCTGGACGACCGGCGCCTGCGCCACCGCCGCCACCACGGCGGCGTACACCGCGCTGCTCACCGGCGAGTTCCCCGACCCGGTGCGGATCACCCTGCCGAAGGGCCAGACCCCGTCGTTCGCCCTGGCCCGCGAAGCGCTGGACGCCGACCGGGCGTTCGCGGCGGTCGTGAAGGACGCGGGCGACGACCCGGACGTCACGCACGGCGCGCTGGTCGGGGCCTCGGTCCGGCACGGCGAGCCGGGCAGCGGCGTGGTGTTCGAGGCGGGCCCCGGCGTGGGCACGGTGACCAAGCCCGGCCTGCCGCTGGCGGTGGGCGAACCCGCCGTCAACCCCGTGCCCCGGCAGATGATGCGCGAGCACGTCCAGCGGGTCGCCGCCGAGCACGGCGGCGCCGGCGACGTGGTCGTGACCGTCTCCGTCGAGCACGGCGAGGAGCTGGCCCGCAAGACCTGGAACCCCCGGTTGGGCATCCTGGGCGGCCTGTCCATCCTCGGCACGACCGGGATCGTCGTGCCGTACTCGTGCTCGGCGTGGATCGACAGCATCCGGCGCGGCGTCGACGTGGCCCGCGCTCAGGGCTACGAGCACGTGGCCGGGTGCACCGGGAGCACGTCGGAGAAGGTCGCGGCGGCCCTGCACGGCCTGCCCGAGGACGCGCTGCTGGACATGGGCGACTTCGCCGGCGCCGTGCTGAAGTACCTGCGCCGCCACCCCGTGCCGCGGCTGACCGTCGCGGGCGGGATCGGCAAGCTGTCCAAGCTCGCCGACGGCCACCTGGACCTGCACTCGGGGCGCTCGCAGGTGGACCTCGGCTTCCTGGCGTCCCTGGTGGACGACCCCGCGGTGGCCTCGGCGGTGCGCGGGGCGAACACGGCGCTCGGCGCGCTGCAGGTGTGCCAGGCCGCCGACGTGCCGCTGGGCGACCTGGTCGCCGCGCGGGCCAAGGCCACGGCCGACGACGTGCTGCGCGGCGCGCCGGTTACCGTCGACGTGATCGTGATCGACCGCGGCGGCACGGTCGTCGGCCGGGCCTGAACCCGTCACGACCGGCTGCGGGTGGTCGAGTACAGGTGGCTGTCCGGGAAGCCCTCGGCCGTGAGCACCCGACCGACGACGATGACCGCGGTCCGCTGCACCCCCGCGGCCCGCACCTGGTCGGCGATGTCGGCCAACGTGCCGCGCAGGACCAGCTCGTCGTCGCGGCTCGCGCGGGCGACCACCGCGACCGGGCAGTCCGCGCCGTAGTTCGGCAGCAGGTCGGCCACCACCTCCACGATCCGCTGCACGGCCAGGTGCAGCACGATCGTGGCGCCGGGCCGCCCCAGCTCCGCCAGGTCCTCGCCCGGCGGCATGGGCGTGGCGCGGGCGGCCGTCCGGGTCAGGATGACGGTCTGCCCGACACCGGGCACGGTCAGCTCGCGGTTCAACGACGCCGCCGCGGCGGCGAACGCGGGCACGCCCGGCGTCACGTCGTACGGGATGCCCAGCGCGTCCAGCCTGCGCATCTGCTCGGCCATCGCGCTGAACACCGACGGGTCGCCCGAGTGCAGCCGCGCCACGTCCCGCCCGGCGGCGTGCGCGGCGGCCAGCTCGGCGGTGATCTCGTCCAGGTCGAGGGCCGCGGTGTCCACCAGCCGGGCGTCGGCCGGGCAGTGCTCCAGCACCTCCACCGGGACCAGCGCGCCCGCGTACAGGCAGACCGGCGACCCGGCGATGATCCGGGCCGCCCGCAGGGTCAGCAGGTCGGCCGCGCCGGGCCCGGCGCCGATGAAGTGGACGGTCACGCGCTCTCCTTGGTCACGACCCACGTGGTCACGGGCAGCTGCGGTCGCCAGGCGGTGAAGCCGCCGATGGCGGTCGCCCGGCTGACCTCCAACCGGGTCAGGTCGCCGCCCAGCTCGCCGTGCCACCGGGTCAGCACGGCCTCGGACTCCAGCGTCACCGCGTTGGCCACCAACCGCCCACCGGGCTTGAGCGCGTCCCAGCACCGCTCGACCACGCCTTCGGCGGTGAGGCCGCCACCGATGAACACCGCGTCGGGTGCTTCGAGGTCCAGCGCCCCGGGCGACGACCCGACGACCACTTGGACGTTCGGCACGCCCAGCGCCGTGGCGTTGCGGGTGACGCGCGCCGCGCGCTCGGCGTGCTGCTCGACGGCGACGGCCCGGCAGCCCGGGTGCGCGCGGCACCACTCGACCGCGATACTGCCCGCGCCCGCGCCGACGTCCCACAGCAGCTCACCGGGGCGGGGGGCGAGCAGCGCCAACGTCACGGCGCGCACCTCGCGCTTGGTCAGCTGGCCGTCGTGCTCGTAGGAGTCGTCCGGGCGGCCCGGCACGAGCGACATCCCCTCCACCCCGCACTCCACCGCGAGGACGTGCAGCGGATCGGCGTCGAGCGAGTGGTGCACCCTCTCCCCCGGCCCGCCCAGCTGCTCCAGCACGGTCAGCCGCGCGGTCGGCGCCAGCGCGGCCACCTCCCGCGGGTCGCCGCCCAGCACCAGCACGCGCCGGCCGGGGTGCAGGTGCGGCACGAGGAGTGCGGCGGGCTTGCCCACCAGGCTGACCACCTCGACGTCGTCCAGCGCCCACCCCAGCCGCGCGCACGCCAGCGACACCGACGACGGGTGCGGCACCACCCGGACCCGCCGCGCGCCCAGCAGCCGGACCAACGTCGTCCCGATGCCGTGGAACATCGGGTCGCCGCTGGCCAGCACGCCCACCCGACGCCCCGCGTACCGCTCCAGCAGCCCCGGCAGGGCGGGCACCAGCGGCGACGGCCACACCACCCGCTCGAACCCGCCGGGGACCAGGTCGAGCTGCCGGGCGCTGCCCATCAGCACCTCGCACGCCCCGACCGCGTCCCGCGACGCCGCCGGCAGGCCGGCCCACCCGTCGGCCCCGATGCCGATGACCGTGACGCTCACACCGTCCCCAGGACCCGGCTGACGGCGATCTCGATCACCACGCGCTCCGGGTTCGGCCGAGGCGTCCGGTAGCGCTCCGCGTAGCGCCGCACCGCGTCCGCCACCGCCTCGGGCTCCTGCCGCACCACCGCCCGACCCTCCAAAGTCGACCAACGACGCCCGTCCACCTGGCAGACCGCGACCGGCGCGCTCCCCGCCGCCAGGACCTGGCGGACCTTGTGCGAACCCCGCGAGCTGATCACCCGCGCGATCCCCGCCTCCACGTCCAGCGTGACGCCGACCGGCACGACGTGCGGCGTGCCGTCCGCCCGGACCGTGGTCAGCGTGCAGAGGTGGCGCTCGGTCCAGAACGCGCGGAAGTCCTCGCCCTTGGTCGACAACATGCGTGCATCATGCGCCACCCGCCCGCTATCGTGGAAAACGTGACGCGCCGATTCAGCCGCCCCCGGCCGGGAGACCCGGTCGCCGGGGCCAGCGACGTGCGCTAGTTCACGTGTCCCGGTGACGGACCGGCCAGGGGGATCCCCAGCCGCTCCAACTACCCGAAGGGACCACCCGCGATGTCTCGCGACCTCAGCGACCCCACGTACGGGCCGCACGCCGTGCAACTGCTGGTAGAACGGATCGTCGACGCCCTCCCCGGCGAGCCGCGCGTGCTGCGCGACCACCCGGAGGTCTCGGTCGACGACAACTACACCGCCCTGGGCTACCCACCGGACGCCATCACCCGCGACGCCCGCTACACGCGCTACACCAGCGGGAACCGCATGCTGCGCAGCCACGCGACGGCGATGGTGCCGCCGGCGTTGCGCCTGCTCGGCGCCCGGGACGACTGGACCGACGTCACGCTGGCGTGCGTGGGCGTGGTCCACCGCCGCGACGCCGTCGACCGGGTGCACTCGGGCACGCCGCACCAGCTCGACGTGTGGCGGATCTCCCACCACCGGGCGGACCTGGACGAGCTGGTCGACGCGGTGATCACCGCCGCCGTCCCCGGCCTGCCCTACCGCACCACGCCCGCGGAGCACCCGTACACCACCGACGGCCGACAGGTGGACGTGCTGGTGGACGGCCACTGGCTGGAGGTCGCCGAGTGCGGCCTGGCCGCCCGGCACGTGCTGCGCCGGGCGGGGCTCCCCGACCACGTCCACGGCCTGGCGCTGGGCGTCGGCCTCGACCGCCTCCTGATGCTGCGCAAGGGCATCCCGGACATCCGCCTGCTGTCCTCGGACGACCCGCGCGTGGCCGCGCAGATGCTCGACCTCGCGCCGTACCGACCGGTGTCCAAGCACCCGCCGATCACCCGGGACATCTCGGTGGCGGTCGACGCGGGGGCCGACGGGGAGACGATCGACGACGTAGTGCGGGACGCGGTCGGCGACCTCGTCGAAGAGGTCACCGTGCTCAGCGAGACGCCGGTGTCCGACCTGCCGGCAGCGGCCGTGGCCCGGCTGGGCGCGCGACCGGACCAGAAGAACGTCCTGCTGCGCCTGGTCCTGCGCCACCCGACCCGAACCCTGACCGACCACGAAGCCAACACCGCCTGCACCATCGCCTACAACGCCATCCACCAAGGCGGCCAGCCCCTGCTCCCACTCACCTGAACCGCGACCGCTCTCTGCGGGTCGATTCGACGTTGATGCTGGTCAGAGCTGCCTGTGGGGCGGGTGGTTGACGTACCGGCCGGGCCTGGCGCCACACGGCGGGCCCGGCCCGGTCGTCTAGTGCCAGCTCGGTTGCCAGTCGATCCCCGTCGGCCGCCCGCCCCCGGTGCTCAGGTATTCGTGCGCAGCACGGCGTGCCTCGGCCAATGGGATTTCTGCATCCGCCGGGAATTCGGTGTCCGACCCGGTGAAGTAGTAGAGCGGCGGTTCCTCGGCGGTGTCGACGCCCTTGCTGATGCAGGCGTCGGGGGCATCGGGCCCGGAGTAGTAGAGGACCCCCCGACCGGTCCTGGCGTCCAGTCCCACGTCGAGGATCGCGTGGCCGGGATCGCCGTGGACGAGGAGTTGAACGGTGATGGGCGCGTTCCACCCCGTCACGATGTCCAGCACGGCATCCAACTCAGCCGAGGTGTGAACGGTGGTGGGCCCATCGGCCTTCTGGTCGAACCACGCGTCTAGCGCCACCACGGGCGGGCCCCTCCTCTGTATCGCTTGCGGAACCGCTGCCCTTCGGAGTCGATCCCGTGCACGGTGAGTGTGGCCCCTTCGGGGAGCAGGATCGGCACGAGGGTGTCACAGCCGAACGGGCCGACGCACGGCTTGTTGTTCATCACGACGGTGACGTGTCGGATACCTTCGCGAGCCATGCGCACGGCCAGCTTGATCTCCACGTCTCCGGTCTTGGCGGATTTTCGCGGCATCCCCATAGTGCGCAGTCGGTCGTCGGCGTCGTCGGCGTCACCGTCCCGGCCGCTGGTGATCGGCCGAGCGGCGCTGCCCGAGCCGATCCAGCGGCCGTGCGTCTTCTGCCCGGCGTTGGGCACCACGGGTGGCGGTAGTTCGCGCCGCAGCTGTTCGACGTGTTCCGGCGGAACGACAGGCAGACCGTCGGATTCGTCCGGACAGTTCGAGGGCCGCTGTCGTGGAGGTGGTGCGGCTCGCAGAGCGACCGGGGGGTGGACTTCCACCCGTCACCGCGCCCAGAACCGCCTGTGCGTGGTCCATGCCCGATCCGAGGATCGTCCACAGGTCCACCACGCCCTTGACCACTTCACCGAAGTCGGTCACGGCTCCATCTACGTCCGAGTCGCCGGAGCCTGCCAATGCGGCGGCGAGGAGGGCCTGTGCGTCCTCGGCCAGGTCTTGCGCGATTCCCAACGCGTCCCGGCGCATCGACGCCTTGTCGCACGCCTGCGACACCTGAGCGGCCACATCCCCCAACGACGCCAACCGGCCCCCTTCCCGGCATCAGCCTGGCGCAGGACCGGCGTCGATCGTGATGACCCGCACGGGTGGTGGGCCCGTCCGCCGAACGGGATCGCCTCAACCCCTGATCTCGTTCAGGTAGTTGTAGATCGTGTACCGCGTCACCCCGAGCACGCCCGCCAGGTAGTCCACCGAATCCCGGATCAGGAACAGGCCGGCCTCGTCCAGCACCCGCACCACCTGCGACTTGTGCGCCTTCTTCATCAGCTCCACCGGCACCCCGACCGCCGTCACCGCCCGTTCGACCAGGAGCCGTTGCAGCGTGTCGACGTCACCCGGGAAGGCTTCGACGGCCGACACCGCCGTCTCCGGCCGCCGGTCCGGACCGGGGTCGCTGTTCACGCACAGGCAGCCGACCGCCACGCCCTCGGCGTCGCGCAGGAACACCGTGGACGAGTGGATCACCCGGCCGTCCGGGGCGTAGGTCTCGTACCCCGCGAGGTCCTGGGTGGTGCCGCGGCGGACCAGGCCGAGCAGCAGGTCGGTCATCGGGCCGCCGACCTTGCGGCCGGTGAGGTCGCCCGCGATGGCGATGATCGAGTTCGGCAGCGCGCCGAGGTCGTGCAGGACCACCTCGGTGCCCGGCCCCAGCGCCGCGGCCAGGCTGTTCACCGTCGGGACCAGGGCGGTCAGCACCTCGGACGTCACCGCGGGCGCTTCCGCGACCACGACCGCCGCGGGCTTGCGGACCTCCCTGAGCGCGGCGGCGAAGCGGGCGACGGTCTCGGCCGTGGTGGAGGCGTGCGGTGACACCCGGACGTGCTCCGGCCGCACCGTCGCCGCCACCCCCGCCTCCGCCAGCGCCGCGCCGACCACCGACGACGGGTGACCGGGCAACGTGAACGCCAGGATCCCGGCGCGCCGCTCCACCGCCGAGACCACCTCCCCGCCGACCGACCGCACGACCTCCGCCAACTCGTCCACCCGCTCGGCGACCCGCCCCTGGACGGCCTCGACCCCCGCCACCTCCAGCAGCTCCAGCGCCGCCGCCAACGCCCCCGACGCGATCGGGCTGAGGTTCGTGATCGACCACCCCGCCGCCCCCTCCCCCACCGGGTGGATGCCGTTGTCGAACAGCCCGGGGTCCTCCGCCCCCGTCCACCCCGACAGCACCGGGTCGAGCCGGTCCAGCGCCCGGTCGGACAAGGTCGTGAAGCCGGTCGACCACCCCGCCCGCAGCCACTTCTGGCCGCCGACCACCAGCACGTCGGCGACCTCCCACGGCTCGTCCACCACGCCGAAGCCCTGGATGCCGTCCACCACCAGCAACCGGTCGCCGACCACCTCCCGCAACGCCGCCAGGTCGGCCCGGTACCCGGTCCGGAAGTCCACCGCGCTCA
This sequence comes from Saccharothrix sp. HUAS TT1, assembly GCF_040744945.1. Lineage (NCBI taxonomy): Bacteria > Bacillati > Actinomycetota > Actinomycetes > Pseudonocardiales > Pseudonocardiaceae > Saccharothrix > Saccharothrix camelliae. Next base: position 7,614,431 of record NZ_CP160453.1, read on the forward strand.
CCGACACGGCCACCGTCCCCGGCGTCAACGCCGCCCGCACGACGTCGGCCGTCACCGGACCGGGCGGCAGCCACGACACGTCCACCCGCGGCGACCGCGCCCACGGGTACGTGTTCGCCGGGAACTCCCCCGACGACACCAGCACCTCGCCGGTCACCCCGAGCGCCGCCTGGAACAGCCCGGTGCTGGTGTTCGGCAGCAGCGCCACGTGGTCGGTGTCGCCGCGGCACAGCCGGGCGACGGCCGCCTTGGCCCGCAGCTCCTGCCGCATCAGGTCGTCCACCGTGGACGGACCGGCCGACGCCGACGCCTCCACGAGCCGCGTGGAGGCGTCCACCACGGCGAACGACGGCGGCCCGAACCGGGCGAAGTCCAGGTACCCCTCCGGCTCGTGGAACTGGACGAGGTAGGACGACGGGATGCGCATGACCACCTAGAGCACCTTCGCGAGGAACTGCTGCGTGCGTTGCTGACGCGGATTGTCCAGCACCTGGCCCGGCGGCCCGGCCTCGACCACCGCGCCGTCCACCATGAACACCACCGAGTCGGCCACCTGCCGGGCGAACCCGACCTCGTGCGTGACCACGATCATCGTCATCCCGTCGCGGGCGAGGTCGACCATCACGTCCAGCACCTCGCCGACCAGCTCCGGGTCCAGCGCCGACGTGGGCTCGTCGAACAGCATCAGCTCGGGCCGCATCGCCAGCGCTCGCGCGATCGCCACCCGCTGCTGCTGGCCGCCGGACAGCTGGTGCGGGTAGGAGTCGGCCTTGTCCGCCAGCCCGACCCGGTCCAGCAGCTCCCGCGCCTCGCCCAGCGCCTTCGCCTTCGGCGTCCGCAGCACGTGCACGGGTCCTTCCGCGACGTTCTCCACCGCCGTCCGGTGCGGGAACAGGTTGAACCGCTGGAACACCATCCCGACGCCCCGCCGCTGCCGCGCCACCTCGCGCTCGCGCAGCTCGAACAGCCGGCCGCCGCGCGAGGCGAACCCGACGGGCCGGCCGCCGACCCAGATCCGACCGGCGTCGATCGTCTCCAGGTGGTTCACGCAGCGCAGGAACGTCGACTTGCCCGCACCGGACGGCCCGAGCAGGCACACCACCTGCCCGGCGTCCACCGACAGGTCGACGCCCTTCAGCACCTCCGTCGCCCCGAACGACTTCCGCACCCCGACAGCCCTCACGAGGCTCATCGGGCCACCCCCTTGCCGTAGTGCCGCTCCAGGAAGTGCTGCCCGACGCTCGCCACGCTGACCACGACCATGTACCAGGCCGCGGCGGCCAGCAGCGTCTCCATGATCTGGAGGTTGCGCGAGGCGATGTTGTTGGCCGCGTGGACCAGCTCCAGGAAGCCGATCACCGACGCCATGGACGTGCCCTTGAGCATGTTGATGAAGTTGTTGCCGGTCGGCGGGATGATCACCCGCATGGCCTGCGGCAGCACCACCCGGCGCAACGTCGTCGCGGGCGTCATGCCGATCGCCTTGGCCGCCTCGACCTGCCCGTGGTCGACGCTGTTCAGCCCGGCCCGCACGATCTCGGCCATGTACGCGCTCTCGTTGAGACCCAGGCCGAGCAGGGCCGCCACGAACGCCGTCACCAGCACGTTCGTCTTCGCCTCGAACAGCCCCGGGATGGAGATGGTCTCGAAGACCAGGGCCAGGTTGAACCACAGCAGGATCTGCAGCAGCACCGGCAGCCCCCGGAACAGCCACACGTAGCCGGCGGCGAACCAGCGGGCGACCGGGTTCGCCGACCGGCGCAGCAGCGCGATCAGCACGCCGAGCACGATCGCGCCCGCCTGCGCCGCCAGCGCCAGCACGACCGTGTTGACCAGGCCGCGCAGCATGATGTCGTGGGTGAAGAACCCCGGCACGGCGGCGTAGTCGATCTTCGCCCCGGCCAGCGCCCACCCGAGGGCGCCGAGCACGGCGAGGATCACCACCCCTCCGACCCACCTCCCCCAGTGCCTCAGCGGCACCACGACGAGGTCGTCACCGGTCGGGGTCGCACCGGTTGCGGGCTCGCCGGTTGCGGGCTCACCGGCCATTGACGGTCACCTCCGCCACCGCGCCCTGCTCGACGTCCCAGGCTTCGAGGATCTTCCCGTACGTGCCGTCGTCCACCAGCGCCTGCAACGCCTTCTGCACGGCCGCCGTCAACTCGGGCGTGCCCTTGTTGACGCCGATGCCGTACGGGCCGCCGTTGATCGGCGCCAGGTCGACCACCTCGAAGAACTCGCCGTCACCGGCCGTCTTGGCCACGTACACCGCGGTGGGCAGGTCGTTCAGGATCGCGGTCACCCGCCCGGTGCGCAGCTGGTTCTGGTTCTGGGTGTCGCTGTCGGTGGCCGTCACCGCGATCGGGTCGCCGGAGAGGCACTTGAACTCCTTCGCGTACGTCTCCTGGCTGGAGCCCAGGTTGACCGCGACGGACTTGCCGCACAGGTCGTCCGGGCTCCTGACGCCCGCCGGGTTGCCCTTCTGCACCATGATCGTGATGCCGGAGGTGAAGTAGTCGACGAAGTCGATCGCCTGCTGCCGCTCCGGGGTGTCGTTCATCGCCGCCATGGTCACGTCGATCCGGCCCGCCTGCAGGCTCGTGATCAGCGAGCCGAACGCCATGTCCTGGTGCTCGACGGTCAGCCCGAGCTTGGCCCCGACGGCCTTGACCAGGTCGACCTCCGAACCGACCGGGGTCTTGCCGTCGGCGGCGTAGAAGTTGTTCGGCGGGTTCTGGATGTTCGAGCCGACGCGCAGCCTGCCCGCCTGGGCGACGGCCGCCGGGAGGGTCGCGGCCAGCGCGTCGTCCTTCTCGACCGCCTCCACGATGGCCGCCGTCGACGGCAGGTCGTCGGTCGGCCCGGCCGCCGGCTCCTCGGCCGGTGAACCGCACGCCACCAGCGCGAACAGGGACAGGGCGAGGGCTGCGGTCCTGCGCACGGGACACCTCCTGCTTTCGGGTGAACCGAAAGCTACAACGTTCTGTTGAAGGCGTCCACAGTTCGTTGAAGGGAATTGTCGGCGCGGTGGAGTCGTTGATCGGGGCACGGGGGGTCAACCCCATGTCCACAGCGAGGAGGACCTATGGCCACCGTGGAGCTGACCGCGGAGAACTTCGACGAGGTTGTCGGCGGCTCCGAGATGGTCCTGGTCGACTTCTGGGCGGGCTGGTGCGGGCCCTGCGTCCAGTTCGCCCCGACCTACGAGAAGGCCGCGGAGAAGCACTCCGACATCGTGTTCGGCAAGGTCGACACCGAGGCGCAGCAGCAGCTCGCCGCGGCGTTCGAGATCCGGTCGATCCCGACCCTGATGATCGTGCGCGACGGCGTCGTGCTCTACGCGCAGCCCGGCGCTCTGCCGCCCGCCGCCCTGGAGGACCTGATCGAGCAGGCCCGCAAGGTCGACATGGAGGACGTGCGCAAGCAGGTCGCCGAGAAGAAGGGCTGACCCGCCCGGCCGCGAGGCCGCGGGTCAGTCCATCGCCGAGGTGTCGCGGGGCGGGGCCACCGGGTCCTGCCCCGCGGACTCCCCGGAGGCCATCCGCCGGCCCCGCTCCAGCTCCGCGTCCAGTTCCGCGCCGAGCAGCAGGGCCAGGTTCGAGATCCACAGCCAGACCAGGAAGATGATCACACCGGCGAGCGAGCCGTAGGTCTTGTTGTACGAGCCGAAGTTCGCCACGTAGAACGCGAAGCCCAGCGACGCGGCGACCCACACCACCACGGTCAGCAGGCCGCCCGGCGTGATCCACAGGAAGCTCGGCTGCCGCACGTTCGGCGAGGCCCAGAACAGCAGGCCGATCGCCAGGCTCGCCAGCAGGAACAGCACCGGCCACTTGGCGATGTCCCACACGGAGACGAACGTCGAGCCGAGGCCGAGCAGGTCGCCCAGCCACTGCGCCACCCCGCCGGTGAGCGTCACGCCCAGCGCCGTGATCGCCAGCAGCACCACCACCCCGACGGTCAGGCCGAGCCGCAGCGGGATGACCTTCCAGAACGGGCGCCCCTCCTCGACGTCGTAGATCGAGTTCGAGGCGCGCATGAACGCGCCGACGTACCCCGAGGCCGACCACAGCGCGGTCACCAGGCCGACGATCGCCAGCAGGCCGCTGGCCTGCGACTTCTGCAGGTTCTCGATGCCGCCCGCGATGAAGTCCTTCGCCTCGCCGGGCCCCAGCATGTCCAGGCTGTCCACAATGGATTGCGTCGCGCTCGGCCCGAGCAGGCCGAGCAGCGAGACCAGCAGCAGCAGGCCCGGGAACAGCGACAGCACCGCGTAGTAGGTGAGGGCGGCGGCCCAGTCGGTGAGGTTGTCGTCGTTGAACTCCTTGACCGTCCGCTTGAGGACGGCCAGCCAGGACCGCTTGGGCAGTTGGGTCGGTGCCTCCGGTGCGTGCGCCATGGGCGACGGGTTTCCCCTGAAAAACGGGCGTACACCCACACGTTTGTGGGTAATCGGGGGACGAGCTGGAGAGAGGAGACGGCCATGAGTCACGTCGCTGCCACACCGGCGGCCGACCACCGCGTCACCGATCGGGAGCCGTCCACCGCCGAGCTGGTGCACCGGCTGTCCGAGCAGGTCAGCAGGCTGGCGCGGGACGAGATCCGACTGGCCGCGGCCGAGCTGCGCACGAAGGGCAAGCGCGTGGGCACGGGGGCCGGGCTGCTGGGCGGCGCGGGCGTGCTGGCCTGGTTCGGGTTGATGACGGTGATCGCGGGCCTGGTGCTGCTGCTGGCCACCGCCATGCCGGCGTGGATCGCGGCGTTCGTGGTCGCGGTGGCCGTGCTCGCCGTCGCGGGCGTGCTGGCGCTGGTCGGGCGCAAGCAGATCGAGCGCGGCACGCCGCCCGTGCCGGAAGAGGCCATTGCGGGTGTCAAGCAGGACATCGCCACCGTGAGCGAGAGGGCACACCGATGAGCGGCAAGGACGTCCCGAAGGACCCGGACGAGCTGCGCGCCGATGTCGAGCAGACCCGGCGGGAGCTGGGCGACACCGTGGAGGCGCTGGCGCACAAGGCCGACGTGCCCGGACGGGTGAAGAACAAGGCGCACGAAGGGGTGGAGCAGGTGAAGGAGACCGCTACGCGGGCCAACGCGGCGGTGTCGGCGGCCGCGGGCAAGACGACCGCCAAGGTCGGCCACGCCGCCGGGAAGGCGGGCGAGCAGGTCAACAAGGCGGGCGCCGCCGCAGGCGCCGCTGTGGGCGAGAAGGCCGCCGCGATCGGCGAGAAGGCCGGCGCCGTGGCCACCCAGGTGGGCGCCAAGGCCACCGAGGTCGCCGAGCAGGTCGGCAGCAAGGCCAGTGCGGTCGCGGGCCAGGTGGGCGCCAAGGCCGGTGAGGTCGCCGAGCAGGTCGGGACGAGGGCCGGCGCCGTCGCGGGCCAGGTCGGGACGAAGGCGAGCGAGGTCGGCGCGAAGGCGGGCGAGGTCGCCACCCAGGCCGTCGAATCCCTCCCGCCGCCCGTCCAGCAGCGCGTCGAGCAGGGCGTTCAGCAGGCGCGCAAGCACCCGGCCGCCGTTGCCGCCGCCGTCGTGGCGACCGTGCTGGTGCTGTGGAAGCTCCTGCGGAGGGGGCGGTGAACGTGAACAAGCTCCTCTACCGCCCGCTCGGCATGCTGTTCGGCGTGCTCGGCGGTCTGGCCGCGAGCGCGTTGTTCGGCCAGGTCTGGAAGCTGATGACCGGCACCAAGGAAGCCCCGACCCCGACCCAGAAGGACCGGAGCTGGGGCGAGGTGCTGCTGGCGGCGTCCATCCAGGGCGCGATCTTCGGCCTGGTGAAGGCCGCGATCGACCGGGGTGGCGCGACCGGCTACGACAAGCTCACCGGCGAGTGGCCCGGTGACACGAACAAGTACGTCGACTGACGCGCCACGGGCCGGCCCTCCGGGGCCGGCCCTACCGGCATTGGAACCAGCGCCGCTGGATCAACCAGCTCCGCCGGAATTCCCGGCTTCGAGGCAGCTTCCCCAGTGCCTAGGAGGGCGGCTCGTCCTCCTCGCCCTCCCCACGCCGCTCACCTTCTTCGAGGAACTGCTCCGGGTCCACGTCGAGGTCGGGCGGCTCCGGCGTGCCCGGCGAGCGGGGCGGGTCGGGGTTGATGCGTTCTGACTCGTTCGAGTCCTCTTCGAGCGGGTTGGTCATGCGCTCGAAGTACCCGCGCTCAGCCGATCAGAACCAGTCCGACCAGAACCGGGCGCATCAGAACCGGGGCGCGTCAGAACCGGGGCGCGCGCTTCTCCAGGAACGCCGCCACGCCCTCCGCGTACTCCGCGCTGTGCACCGCCTCCTCGTACAGCGCGCGCACGACGTCATCCTCACCGTGCTGACCGTCCGCCACCCGGTTCACGATCTGCTTCGCGCCGCGAACGCTGACCTGCGCCCGCGCGGCGATCGTGCCCGCCAGTTCCGCGACCCGCGCCTCCAGCGCGTCCGCCGGGTGCACCTCGTTGACCAGGCCGATCCTCAGCGCGGTGGCCGCGTCGACGATCTCGCCGCTGAACAGGATCTGCTTGGCCCACGCCGGGCCGACCACGTCGACCAGCTGCTTGGTGGAGGTGGCGGTGTAGACGATGCCGAGCTTGGCGGGCGTGATGCCGAACCGGGCGTCCGCCGCGGCCACCCGCAGGTCGCAGGCCAGGGCGATCTCGCAGCCGCCGCCGACGCAGAAGCCGGTGATCGCGGCGATGGTCGGCTTGCCGAGGGTGGAGATGGCGCGTTCGCCGTCGTGCACGGCCTCGCTGTACCGGGCCGCGCCGTCCGCGCCCCTGCGGAGGGTGGAGAACTCGCTGATGTCCGCGCCCGCCGAGAAGTGCTCGCCACCCCGGACGACCAGGACGCGCACCGAGTCGTCGTCCGCCACCTCCGCCATGAGGCCGGGCAGGGCGGACCACATGTCGTAGCTCATGGCGTTGCGCTTGGCCGGGCGGTCGATGGTCAACGTCGCCACCGGACCGGCGGTGTCGAGCCTCAGCGTCATCAGCGCAGGGTAAGCCCGCAGTTCGCGGCGGCCGGTGTGAGGGCGCTCACGCCAGCAGGTGGAACGCGAGCCCGCCGACCACCGCGCCCATCACCGAGCCGATGATGACCTGCGGCTTCGTGTGGTCGCCGAGCACGACTCGCGACCAGGCCACCAACGCCACCAGCGGCGCGGCGAGCAGCACCCACGGGCCGTAGGTGATCGCCAGGATCGCCACCGCACCGGCCGCGACCGCCGCGTGGAAGGAGACCTTCCAACCGCGCGCGCCGTTCACCGGCAGGACGAACGTCACCACCAGGCACAGCAGCAGGCTGAGGAACATCGCCAGGGCCAGCGCCACCATGGCCCGCGGCGCGCCGCCGAGCACCAGCGCGGCGATGCCGACGCCGAGCGAGCCCGCGACGACCAGCAGCGGCACCAGCCGCCCCTCGCGGTTCGTGACGTGGTGCCCCTCCCACCGCCCCCGCCGCGCGCCGCGCACGACCACGGCCATGGGCACGACCGACCCGGTCACCCCGACGACCAACCCCCACAGCAGGCCCTCGCCGATGCTCCCGGTGGCCTCCCACGCCACCAGCAGCGGCAGCCCCAGCACCAACACCCAGGGCGCCAACACCTCGGTGACCACCCGCGCCACCGACTCCCGAGCCGCCGACTCCCCCGCCACCCGCACCGTCACCCCCGCACCTTAGCCCCGCGTGTCCTACGTCCACGTCCCGCGTGTCCTACGTTCGCGACCCCCGAATTCAACACTCAGGTCGGCCGGTCGGCGTTCTGAGCGTTGAACTCAGGGGTCCTGAACGTAGGACACGCAGGGCGCGAACGTAGGACACGCGGGTCGGGAACGTGGGACACGCGGGGCGTGGGGGTTCGACTCGCGGGTTAGCGGTAGGCGTTGCGGGTGTAGGTGAGGCTGAAGTCGCCGCGGTTGGCGAAGTAGGCGGAGACCAGGTAGGCCGGGTCGGTGGCCAGCACGCCGCGCGGGAGGTCGCTGCCGTCGTTGGCGTCGTCCCAGCCCCAGGCGCTGTTGGCGGCGTTGTCCTTGCCGTTGTCACCGCGGAACGTGCCCCAGCTCGCGAACGTCGTGGAGCTGTTGCGCTGCGCCCACAAGCCGCCGGCGGCGAAGGTGTCCACCAGCCGGTAGCCGACCGACCGGTCGTTGCCGCCGGACGGCACCTCGCCGGTCGCGCTCGGCACGTACACGACGCCGTCGCCGCCCGGGAACTCCGTGCCGTTCCACGCGTACAGGCCGTGCCCCTTGGCCTCCTGGCGCGTGGTCGGCCGGACGCCGTCCAGCCGCAACGTGCCGTCCAGGCCCTCCCGACCCGCCGTGAACGTGCTGCCGGCCGGCACGTACGAGTAGAAGTCGCTGTGCGCGACCGTCACCACCGCTTCGAGCTTGCCGAACGGGGAACCGTCCTTGCGGACCGTGGCGAGCATGCCCTCCATGTCATTCTCATGGGTGAACAACGCGAACGGATCGGGGTAGTCCTCCCAGTCGCGCGGGTGGTAGAAGCTGTAGACCAGGAACCAGTGCGTCGAGGTCTCCACCACCGAGTAGTACGCGGCGCCGGTGAGGCGGGCGAGCGAATCGTCCTGCGCCTCCCAGTTGTTCTGGGTGTTCCACTCGCCGTCGAAGTCCACAGCGGACAGGTAGTCGGCGTCGTAGTCGGACGAGTCGGTGTCCTGGTAGTGGACCGGCGCCCAGTGGAACGCCAGTTCCGCGTCGGTCGCCGCGTGGGCGGGGGTCGTGGCGAGCGTCGAGAGCGCGACGGCCGCGATCAGGGACGCGGCGATCTTGCGTGCAGGGGACATGCTCCACCTCTCCGTCAGGGATGCCCGTGGGAGCCAACGGGCCGCACTGGCCTTGAGGTGAAGAGGTTGCCGACTCCGGCAGCGATCCGGGTGATCGTTCACCGGATCGCCATCGTCAGCGGCCGAGGATCCTTCGGGGTGCCGCACGCGGGGCGGACCGGGGCGGGCGAAGTGCCCCGGTCCGCCCGCGCAAGCGCCTCGTCGTGCTCCGGAAGGCGCCGTTCGCGACGACTCCGTTCACCGCGGCGTGGAACGCGAGCGGCGAGCCCGATCGCACCCGCCGGACCGCCTCACCCCGACACCACCAGGGCGAGCAGCGTGATCAGCATCAACAGCCTCCGCGCGGACACGGGCTACCTCAGGTCCTTCTCGAACGGCAGTGGTCCGATCGTGAGCGGGTCGGCGGTCAGGTCGAACAGCGGCCGGTAGCCCGCGGCCAGGTACAGGCCCGCGGCCTCCGGCTGCCGCGGGCCGGTGGTCAGGTAGAGGCGCCGGTAGCCGAACGCGACGGCGTCGTGCTCCAGTTCGGCGAGCACCCGGCGGCCGAGCCCCCGCCTGCGGTGCCGCGAGTGGGTCCAGATCCGCTTCAGCTCGGCGGTGCGCTCGTCGTGCCGCATGAACGCGCCACCGGCCACCGCCCGGCCGTCCTCGACCAGCAGCACGAGCGTGCCGTGCGGCGGTGCGAAGGCGGCCGGCTCGAACCGGTCCACCTCCGCCCGCGCCCCCTCGCCGTAGCGGGACACGTACTCGCGCGTCAACTCCTCCTTCAACGGCGTCGTGACCGGGTCGTCCCACCCCACCCGGATGACGGTCAGCGTGTCCGCGGTCATCCGCCCACCGCGATCCCACGACGCGGCGGCACGACCTCGACGACGCGTTCCCGATCGCGCTTGGCGACCTCCTCGCGCACGATCGGGATCACGTGCCTGCCGAACTCGATCGTGTCGTCGACCATGTCGTACCCGCGGGCGGACAGGATGTCGACGCCCAGGTCGTAGTAGTCCAGCAACGCCTGCGCCACCGTCTCGGGCGTGCCGACGAGCGCGTTGGAGTTGCCCGCGCCACCGGTGGCCGCGGCGGTCGGCGTCCACAGCGCGCGGTCGAAGCGCTCACCTCGCTCGGCGATCTCCAGCAACCGCTGCGAGCCGGTGTTCTCCGGGTCCTTCAGGGGGTGCCTGCGGGTGAGGGGGTTCGCGCCACCGGTGCGCTCCCGGATCGCGGCCACCGTGCGGTGCGCCTTCTCCCAGGCCAGTTCCTCGGTCGCGCCGAGGATGGGCCGGAAGGCCACCTGGATGCGCGGCACGTCGGTGCGACCGGCGTCGCGCGCGGCCTGCCGCACCGACTCGATCTGCGCGGCCGTGTCCGCCAGCGGTTCGCCCCACAGGCAGAAGATGTCCGCTTCGGCGCCACCCGCCCGGTACGCGGCCGGTGACGAGCCGCCGAACGACACCAGGGGCCGCGGCTGCTGCACGGGGAACACGTCGCTCACGAAGTCGGCGAACCGGTAGTGCTCGCCCTCGTGGTCGAACGGCTCGCGCGACGTCCACGCCCGCTTGACGATTCGGATGTACTCCTCGGTGCGCGAGTACCGCTGGTCCTTGGTGAGGTAGTCGCCTTCGCGCCGCTGCTCGTGGTCCGTGCCGCCGGTGATGAAGTGCACCGTCAGCCGACCGTCGCTGATCCGGTCCAGCGTGGCGAACGTCTTCGCGGCGAACGTCGGGTAGGACACGTTCGGCCGGTGGGCCAGCAGGATCTGCAGCCTGTCCAGCTTGGTGGCGACGTACGCGGCGACCTGCGCGGGCTCGGGCGAACCGGAGCCGTACGCGAACAGGACCCGGTCCCAGCCGTGCTCTTCGTGCGCGCGGGCCAACCGCAGCGTGTAGTCCTTGTCGAACGACGAGCCGCTGCGCGGGTGCGTCTCGGAACCGTCGTTGGTGCCGCCGATCCCCAGGAACTCAACAGGCACGGCAAAACCTTCCATCAGGAGGGGAGGACGTCGACGCACGGCGTTGAGGGAGACGCGGGGCTTCGACGGAACGGGATCAACCAGTCTGCGAACGATCTCCAGTTGAGCAGCGGCGGGAACGACCGTCAACGAGGTCCGATCGCCGTCCAGATACCGGAATGCCTTGACGCGCCTCGTCGGGACGCGCTTACGATCACCGCGCGGCGTTGAGGGACGCGGCACCCCACCGTGATCCCTCTTCCTCTTCGGAGCAGCCGATGAGCGCTTCCACCCCCACCTCGCCGCCGCGGTCGCCCGGAGCCGCCGGGACCGGGCGCGTGCCGCACCGGGTCGTGCCGCCGCAGGCGGTGCGACGCGTCGAAATCCGCCGCACGCGATGAGCACCATCGTCCTGGTGGGCGCCGGGCCTCGGGCATCGGGCATCCTGGAACGCCTCGGCGCGAACGCCCCGGAGCTGTTCGACGGGCCGCTGGAGGTGCACCTGGTCGACCCGTTCGCGCCCGGCGCGGGCCGGGTGTGGCGGCACGAGCAGTCACCGCTGCTGCGGATGAACTCGATGGCCGAGGACGTCACGGTGTTCACCGACCCGTCGGTGGAGATGGCGGGCCCGGTTCGCCCCGGACCTTCGCTGGCGGAGTGGACGGGGCCGGACCCGTCCACCGCGGATCCCGCGGTGTGGAGCGAGCTGATGGCGATGAGGTCCACGTCGTTCCCCAGCAGGCGGGTGCAGAGCGCCTACCTGAAGTGGTTCCACGAGGTCGCGGTGTCGTCGTTGCCGGACTGCAGCTCGGTGACGGCGCACCCGACGAGGGTCGTGCGGATCACCGGTTCGGCGCAGGTCAGGCAACGGGTCTGGCTCGCCGGCCGGGCCGAGCCGCTGGTGGCCGACGTGGTCGTGCTCGCGCTGGGGCACCTGGACACCGCCGTCGCGCCCGAGCACCGGCAGTTCGCCGACCACGCCGCCGCGCACGGCCTGGTGCACCTGCCGCCGGCCCACACCGCCGACGTCGACCTGAGCGCGGTGCCGGCCGGTGCGGACGTCGTGGTCCGGGGCATGGGCCTGGCGTTCGTCGACCTCGCCGTGCTGCTGGGCGAGGGGCGTGGCGGGCGGTTCGCCCGTCGCGGCGGCGCGTTGCGCTACCTGCCGTCGGGGCGTGAGCCCCGGCTGCACGTCGGCTCGCGACGCGGCACGCCGTACCACGCCAAGACCGGCTACCGGCTGCGCGGCGCACCGCCGGAACCCCCGCGGTTCTTCGTCGCGGCCGAGCTGCTGGCGCGCCCCGGTGGCCTGGACTTCCGGCGGAACGTGTGGCCGTTGATGGCCAAGGAGGTCGCGTTCGGGCACTACCGCGAGCTGTTCACCGGGCACCCGTCGCGGGTCCGGGCGACGTGGGAGGCGTTCTCGGCGCGGTTCGCCGAACTCGACTGGTACAGCGAGGACATGCGCGCGCTGGAACGCGCGGCCGTGCCCGCGGTGGCGGACCGCATCGACTTCGAGCGGCTGGACCGGCCCATCGACGGCTTGGGGTTCCGGTCGTCGGAGGATTTCCAGGACTTCCTGCGCTCCCACGTCGCCGCCGACCTCGCCCGCCGCTCGGACCAGGCGTTCAGCGCCGACCTGGGCGCGTTCCTCGCGATGCTGGGCGTGTACGGCCAGTTCGGAATCCTCGCCGCGAGCGGTCGCCTGCGCGGTGAGGACGGCTGGTGGCACGGCTTCTTCAGCTCCATCGCGAGCGGTCCGCCGCCGGATCGGCTGGAGGAGCTGCTGGCGCTGTCCCGGGCGGGCGTGGTCCGCTTCCTCGGTGCGGACACCTGGGTCCGCACCGAGGACGGGGTCTTCCTCGCCGGCAGCCCCAGCGTCCCGTCACACGTGGTCCGCGCGACGGGCCTGATCGAGGCCCGGCTGCCCGTCCACACCCTCGCGCACACCGCCGACCCGCTGCTGGCGTCGATGGCGGCGGCCGGCGAGGTGACCGATGTGGACGGACTGGTCCTGGTCGACCCGGTCGATAGCCGGGTGGTCGGCGGCGACGGCACGCCGCACGCGCGACGCTTCGCCGTGGGGCCCTACACGACGCGGAAGGCGCATGCCGCCTTCGCCCGTCCCAACACCAACGCACCGAGCTTCCGGCAGAACGACGAGGTCGCGCGCGAAGTCCTGCGCTTCCTCGCCGCCGCGGCCGACAGCGCGGACGAATCGGTGGCTTGAGCCCCGGTCACCGGCACGCCCGAACGGGGACCAGCGGCGGCGCCGCCACCGGCACGTCGGCCGGCGACAGGCGTTTCCACGCTTCCCGCACCGCCCCGGCGCCCTGCTCGAACACCGGGGGGCGCGAGCCGCGCCGCGTCCACCAGGGGGCCGCCGGGCGCCACTTCGACCTCCCGCGCGGTCAGGGCGTGGCGGACCGCCTCGCGGAGGGCGAGCGCCGCGCTCGACGTGCGGGAGGCCGGGCGGGGTTGCCGATCAGGGCGCCGATGACGAGCGGGCGGGTCGTGGCCCGAGCACCCCGACGTCACCGGCGCCGTTCGAGGTCGTCCCCCTCGCGGGATCGCTCAGGACCTCGGCAGACCGGGCGGGTTGACCTCGCTGCGCGGCACGGCTTCATCCGCGAGCCCCCACCGGTCCAGCACCTCGGCGTACTTGCCGGTCGCGATCAGGTGGTCGATCGCCTCGGCGACGGGTTCCGCCAGCCCGCCGCCCTTCTTCGAGGTGACCGCGATCTTGCCGGCGATCGCGCCACCGCCGGAGAACGTGCCGATCACCTCCGTGCTGCCCGAGGTGGCGGCGTGGTAGGCCGCGGTCGGGTTCGGGCCCAGGTGGGCGTCGATCCGGCCCGACTCCAGCGCCAGGTAGTAGTCCGACGTGTTCTGGAAGTACTTGATGTCCGTGGCGGGCAGGCCGCGCGCCTCGTTGGCGCGGCTCCACTCGACCAGGATCTTCTCCTGGTTCGTGCCCGAGCCCACCGAGATGACCTTCCCCGCCACGTCCTCCGGCTTGGTCACCCGCCAGGACCCGCCCTTCTTCGCCTCGAACGCGAGCGTGTCCAGCCGGTAGGTGGCGAAGTCGTACTTCTCCTTGCGCTCCTCGGTCACCGTGATGTTGGAGATGCCCACCTCGTACGCGCCGCTGTCCAGGCCGACGAACAGGTTCTCCCACGACGAGCTCTCCAGGCGGGCCTCCAGCCCCAGCACGCCGGCGACCAGCACCGCGAGATCGGTCTCGACCCCGATCGGGGTCTTGTCGTCGGTGGCGAAGAAGCGCAGCGGCGGCGCGGTGCCGACCGAGCCGCCGACGACCAGCTCACCGTCGGCGCGGACCCGCTCGGGCACTCGGGCCGCGATGTCGTCCACCTCGGGTGCTGTGACGCGCTGCTGGTCCGGGCCGAGGTTGACGGTCTTGCCCGCCGCGACCACCCTGTCCTCGGTCGGCACGCCGTCGGCGGTGTTCCCGCACGCGACCAGGGACAGGGTGGCGGCGACCGCGGCGGCGGTCTTCAGGATGGACAACGACTTCTCCTCACAGCTCTCAGAGCACTTTGGACAGGAACGCGCGAGTGCGCGGGTGTCGCGGGTCGTCCAGCACCTGCGCGGGCGGGCCCTGCTCGACCACGACACCGGCGTCCAGGAAGACCATGGTGTCGGCCACGTCCCGGGCGAACCCGATCTCGTGGGTGACCACGATCATCGTGGTGCCGCCGCGCGCCAGGTCCTTGATCACGTCCAGCACCTCGCCCACCAGCTCCGGGTCCAGCGCGGACGTCGGTTCGTCGAACAGCAGCACCTTGGGTTCGAGCGCGAGGGCACGGGCGATGGCGACGCGTTGCTGCTGCCCGCCGGACAGGCGCCTCGGGTACGCGCCCTCCTTGTCGGACAGCCCGACCCGGTCGAGCAGCCGGCGTGCCTGGGCACGAGCCTCGACAGCGGTCCTCCGCCGGGTCGAGACGGGCGCCTCCACGATGTTCTCCAACACCGTGAGGTGCGGGAACAAGTTGAAGTTCTGGAACACGAAACCGACGTCCGCGCGCTGTCCGAGCACTTCGCGCTCCTTCAGCTCGTACAGCTTGCCGCCGCGCCGGCGGTAGCCGATCAGGTCGCCGTCGATGCCGACCAGACCGCGATCGGCCTTCTCCAGGTGGTTGATCGTGCGCAGCAGCGTCGACTTGCCCGAGCCGGACGGCCCGAGCACGACCACCACCTCACCCACCCCCACCCGCAGGTCGACGCCCCGCAGCACTTCGTTGTCGCCGAAACTCTTGTGGACGCCGCGCACGTCCACCATCACCTCGCCCATTTCCACCCGTCCTCACCCCTGGTCGTGCCCTTGGCGTAGCGCTTCTCGACGTAGTGCTGGACGATCGACAGCAAGGTGGTCAGCGCGACGTACCAGGCGGTGGCCACCATGAGCAGCGCGACCACCCGCGCGTTGCGGCCGTAGATCACCTGCACCTGGTAGAAGAGCTCGCCGATCGCCACCACCGATACCACCGAAGTGCCCTTGAAGAGGCTGATGACCTCATTGGTGGCGTTCGGCAGGATCGAGCGCATCGCCTGCGGCAGCACGATCCTGCGCAGCTGGCGCGACCTGGGGATGCCCAGCGCGGCGGCGGCTTCGAGCTGGCCGTGGTCCACGGAGATGACCCCGGAACGCACGATCTCCGCCGCGTACGCCGCCTGGTGCAGGGCGAGACCCAGCACCGCCGCGCCCATGGGGCTGATCAGGTCCTTGGTCTGGAAGCCGAAGAACGTCGGGCCGAACGGGATGCCGAAGCGCAGTTCCTCGTAGAGGTAGGAGATGTTGAACCAGAACAGGAGCTGCACGATCAGCGGGATCGAGCGGAAAGCCCAGACGTAGGTCCAGCTCACCGCTTCCAGGAACCTGCTCCGCGACAACCTCATCAGGGCGAGCACGATGCCGAGCGCGAAGCCGAGGACTGTGCCGTAGAGCGTCAGCTCCAGGGTCACCAGCACGGCTTTCAGGATCGAGTCCGCGGTGATGAAGCGGGAGAACGTGGCCCAGTCCCAGCCGGGATTGGTCACCAGGCCGCTGACGAACTGGGCGGAGAGCACCAGCACGACGACGATGCCCACCCACCGCCACGGGTGGCGGGCGGCTACGACCTTCGGCGGCGCCGGTTCGTCGAGAGCACGTGGGCGCGGTCGTGCGGACACGCTCATGGCGAGGGTCCTTCCGGGTGGTGGCTCGGGGGCGACGCTCGGGCCGGTGAGCCGGGCTGCGGCGAAACCTGCCACTTCGCCCGCGCACGAACAATCGTGCCCACCTGCTGGACCACTGCGGTCAGGTGGTTGACAAGGCGGAACGGTCCACTGCGGAATGGTCCACTGAGGAGTGTCGGGGACCGAGGTTCCCACCGGCCGGCAGGACGGTCCGGCGGCACGCACCGGTCGGGTTCCGGGCTCAGCCGGCCCGGCCCGCCGGTCTCACGCGTCCGGTGTCGTGGACCGGTCGGCGGGCGGGAACAGGCGGGCCAGGCCCGGCGGCGGGGTGAACGGGCGCCAGCGGTTGCGGCGTTGGGCGAGGCGGTCGGCGATCACCCAGAGGACGGCGGCGTTGTAGCCGTAGGCGAGGTGGCTGGAGGCGACCGCGACGTTCTCCCACCGCTCACCGGGGGTGGAGATGCACGTCTGCCAGGCCACGATGCCGTCCGACTTCGAGTACAGCGAGGTCGACGGCACCGGGAACGGCGGCCGGGTGTGCTCGGGCGGCGGCATGTCGGCGCCGGAGACGTAGAACCTGGCCAGCAGGCGGTACACCGGGTTCACCCGGGTCTGTCGGAGGTCGGTCATCGCGTACGGGCTGCCGAGGGTGATGACCTGGCGGACCATGCCGGGGTGGTCGCGGGCCAGTTCGCGGGCGAAGATGCCGCCCAGCGACCAGCCGACGAGGCTGACCTTGCCGCCGACGGCGAGTTCCCGCAGCAACTCCCGCATGCCCCGCACGACTGAGACAGAAGGTCCGATGTTCAGCCCCAAGCCCCAACCGTGGACGTCGTAGCCCAGGCCGGTGAGGAACTTGCGCAGCGGAGCGGTCGCCGCGTCGGTCGCGCCGAGGCCGGGGAGCACGAGGACGGTGTGCCCGTCACCGCTGGGCGCGCCGCGCAGGAGGGAACGGGTGGCCGCGAACTGCCCGATGCCCAGGGCGGCCCTGGTCGGCTCGGTGAGGTACCAGAGCAGGCCGGGCGCGGGCCCAGTCGGTGAGTCCGGCACGCTCGCGGGTTCGGCGATCGGCACGTGATCGACACCGGAGCTGCTAGCACTTCTAGTGTCGACAGGAGTGCTAGCAGCGCTAGAAACCGGGTCCCGCGCGACGCGCGGGCCAGCGATCGGAGCAGTGCCGGGCGGGCGGCCTGGCGCGAGAGCTGGTGGGGCGCCTGTCACGCGGGCCGGTGAGGCGGCAGCGGTGAGGTTCGCGGTGGTGGTCGGATCGGTGGGCGAGGCCGAGTCCGGCGGTGTTCTCGGAGCCGGTGCCGAGGCTGAATCGGGAGCGGGAGCTGCGGCAGGGCTTCGAGTCGACGCCGAGCCCGCAGGCAGCGCTGGACCTGGAGCCAGGTTCGAGGGCGGGGCCGAGTGGAGTGGTGGGACGTCCGGCAGTGTCGACATGGTTGCTCCCCCCGCTCCGCATCGAGCGTGCCCCGGATCACCATGATGTTGGTTGCCGGTTCATTCCGCCAGTACCGACGAGTCTCGATGCTTGCGCTACCCCCGCGACCCGCTTCGCCGATCGGCCGCCACCGCACCCGCCAACTCGACCGCCTCGGCCGCCGCCTCACTGATCTTGGTCAACGCCTGTGGATCGACGTACAGCTCCACGTCCTGACCGATCTTGAACACCACCGCGCCCCCTCCCGGCTCGATCTCGTAGTTGATCCACACATCACTCGGCACCTGCGCCCACAGGTGAACCTGCGCCCGCCCCATATCCGCCTCCCATCCAACATTCGCTGCTACTATGATGACCGCTGCTGGTGATATCAGCAAGAGACATCACTCGATCGGGAGCACCATGGCATCGGTATCGCCCACTGTCGCCGGCTGGGAACTCGGGCTGCGGCTGCGAGAGCGGCGTGAACTCATGGACATCACGGCGGCCTCTGCGGCGAAGGCGATCCACACCGGGCAGTCGTTCGTGTCGGGTGTCGAGACCGGCCGGGTCAAGATCAATGCCCGCAAGCTGGCCGAACTCGCCGCCGTCCTCGACTTCGATGAGCTGGAACTGGAAGAACTGCAGGAACTCCGCGAGGCAGCGGGCAGGCGCGCCTGGTGGAGCCCCTACTCGGCCATGTTCAGCGCCGATGTGTTGCGCTACTTCGGCTTCGAGCACGGCGCGGAGGGCATCCGCGCCTACAACGCCGGTCTGATCAGCGGATTGCTGCAGACCCAGGCGTACGCCCTGGCGGTCATGCACGGCGGCGGTCCGAGCATCCGGCTCGCCGAGGCGAACCGACGGGTCGAGGTGCGGATGAAGCGGCAGGAGCGGCTTGACGACCAGGACGACCCGCTCCGGCTCACCGCGCTGATCACCGAGTCCGCGCTGAGGCAGCGGGTCGGCGGGCGCGAGGTGATGGTCGGGCAGCTCCGCCACCTGGCGGACAAGATCCACCAACTGCCGGACACGGTGGACGTGCGGATCATCCCGTTCACCGCCGACTACTACAACGCGCTGGGTGGTTCGAGCTTCTACATCTTCGGCTTCGCCAGCAGCCGACTGCCCGAGGTGGTGTGGCAGGAGACCATCACGTCGACCGATCTGATCGATCAACCGATGCGGATGCGCGAGTACAGTCTCGCTCACGACCAGGCCCTGGGTTACGCCCTCGGCCGAGCGGAATCGCTTGACCTGATCGGGCAGATACGCAGGGAGCTTGAGTGAAGGAGCGCACCGGCCGGAGCGGCTGGTTCAAGTCGAGCCGCAGTGCCGACAACCCGGCCTGCGTCGAGGTCCGGTTCGCACCCCCGACCATCGACGTCCGCGACTCCAAGCACCCCGCCGGCCCGGTGCTGTCCTTCCCCCGCACCGCGTGGGCGCAGTTCACCCGCGCGGCAGCCACTCCTTGATCTTCGAGGCCACCAGCTCGGGCACCTCCAGCTGCGGCACGTGGCCGACGCCCTCCAGCACGTCGAACCGCCACGACGGGTTGCGCCGGGCCGCCGCGCGGGCCGATGCCAGGGGCACCAGGCGGTCCGCCTCCCCCGCCATCAGGTACACCGGCGCCCGCACCCGGCTCATCGCCGTGTAGTACCGGCGGCTGGTCGCGCCCGTCCACACCACCGACCGGGCCGCCGCCAGGAACGCCTCGTCCAACCCCGGCACCTCGGCGCGCTGCTCCAGCAACGACATCGACGCCAGGACCATCTCCTCCGGCACCGACTTCGCGTTGGCGCACACCAGGTTGAGCACCCGCTTGACCTGCCTGCGCGTCGACACCCCGGCCCGCGACTTCGCCAGGAACCACTGCCCCAGCCCCGGCACGGCGTACATCGCGAACGACGCCGCCACCTGCGGGTCCAGCCGGGCGCCGAGCGGCAGCGGCAGGGCCGGGTCGAGCAGGACCAGCGCGTCCACCGACGCCGGGCGGCGGGCGGCGTGCAGGATCGAGACCATTCCGCCCATCGAGTTGCCGACGAGCACCACCGGCTCGCCGACGACCTCGGCCAGGAACCGGTCCAGCAGCCGGGCGTTCGCGGGCACCGTCGTGGCGCGCCCCTCCGGGTGGGTGAGCCCGAACCCGGCCAGGTCGACGGCCAGCACGCGGTGCCGGTCGACCAGGTGCGGCGCGAGCAGGCACCAGTTGAGGTGCGACCCGCCCAGACCGTGCACGAGCACCACGGGAGGCCCGTCGCCGCCGAAGTCGACGTAGTGCACCGGGCCGTCGAGGTCGACGTGCCGGCTCGTCCCGCCCCAGTGGTCGAGTGTGGTCATACCGGTCAGTATGTCGCGGCTCGACGCCCGCGCGGACCGGGGGTCCTCCACCTCCGCCACCCGCTCGGCGCCCACCCGGACCTGCGCTCACCGCGCTGGACCACCCCGGGTGGAGGTCGAGAGCCGACCCGGTGCCGGGTGACGAGCCGCAGCCGGCCACCCCCGCGTCCGGTGGACTCATTCCGGGCGGGGGCCGGGTCCGGTCCGCAAGAGGTTCCCGCGGCTTCCCACATCCTGAGCCCCCTTGGCCGGAGCGGAGCCGGGTGCCGGCATCGAGTCCACATCGGACGCCGCCACCGACCGGGAGTGACGCGACGACCAGTGACGCGATGATCGGGGAAGCGCGCGAGGGCGGAATGGGCGCG
This sequence comes from Saccharothrix sp. HUAS TT1, assembly GCF_040744945.1. NCBI lineage: Bacteria > Bacillati > Actinomycetota > Actinomycetes > Pseudonocardiales > Pseudonocardiaceae > Saccharothrix > Saccharothrix camelliae. Next base: position 7,634,488 of record NZ_CP160453.1, read on the forward strand.
ACGGCGTTCCGCCGGGTTCACCGCCACCTCCCTGACGTCGGTGTGCGCCGAACCGCCGCTGGTCTCGTTCGGCATCTCCACCGGCTCCTCCTGCTGGCCGCACGTGCGCGAGGCCCGCGGCGTCGTGGTGAACTTCCTGGGCGCGCACCAGGAAGACCTCGCCCGGCGCTTCGCCACGAGCGGCCTGGACCGGTTCGCCGCGCCGACCGGGTGGCGGCGGCTGCCGGGCGGCGAGCCCGTCCTGGACCACGTCGCCGGGTGGCTGCGGGCGGAGGTCGAGGCGCTGATCCCGATCGGCGACCACCACCTCGTGCGCGCCCGCGTGCTGGAGGCCGACCTGCGCCAGGACGCGCCGCCACTGCTCTACCACGACGGCCGGTACCACTCCATCGAGGTCTTGACGTCCGATCACGGCTAGAGCGCCGTGCCTGGGCCGGGGTGCCCGGACGTGGTCGGGCGGGCAGGGCACAATGGCTCGCTGTGACCACAGCCATTCACCAGAGGATCGCCGACGAGCTGGGTGTGCGGGCCGGGCAGGTCAGCGCCGCCGTCGACCTGCTCGACGGTGGTTCCACCGTTCCGTTCATCGCCCGCTACCGCAAGGAAGCGACCGGCATGCTGGACGACGCCCAGCTGCGCACGCTGGAGGAGCGGCTGGGCTACCTCCGGGAGCTGGAGGAGCGGCGCGCGGCTGTGCTCGAGTCCATCCGGTCGCAGGGCAAGCTGGACGAGGCGCTGGAAGCCTCGATCCTGGCCGCCGACTCCAAGGCCCGGCTGGAAGACCTCTACCTGCCCTACAAGCCGAAGCGGCGGACCAAGGCGCAGATCGCGCGCGAGCAGGGCCTGGAGCCGCTGGCCGACGGCCTGCTGGCCGACCCGACCCGGAACCCGCAGGAGGTGGCGGCGGCGTACGTGACCGAGGAGGTCGCGGACGTCGCCGCCGCGCTGCAGGGCGCGCGGGCGATCCTGGTCGAGCGGTTCGGCGAGGACGGCGACCTCATCGGCGAGCTGCGGGAGCGCATGTGGGGCCAGGGCCTGCTGGCGTCCAAGGTCCGGGAGGGCAAGGAGGAGGACGGCGCGAAGTTCTCCGACTACTTCGACTTCTCCGAGCCGTTCACCAAGCTGCCCTCGCACCGCATCCTCGCGCTGCTGCGCGGTGAGAAGGAAGAGGTGCTGGACCTCCAGTTCGACCCGGCCGACGAGGACGAGCCGACCGGCTACGAGGCGCGCATCGCGTCCCGCTTCGGCGTGGACGACCAGGGCCGCCCGGCGGACCGCTGGCTCAGCGACACCGTCCGCTGGGCGTGGCGCACCCGCATCCTGGTGCACCTCGGCATCGACCTGCGGTCGCGGCTGCGGGCGTTCGCCGAGGACGAGGCCGTGAAGGTGTTCGCGTCCAACCTGCGCGACCTGCTGCTGGCCGCGCCGGCGGGCACCCGCGCCACGATGGGCCTGGACCCCGGCTTCCGGACCGGCGTGAAGGTGGCCGTGGTCGACGCGACCGGCAAGGTCCTCGACACCGACGTGATCTACCCGCACGTGCCCGCGAACCGGTGGGACGAGTCGATCGCCAAGCTGGCGGTGCTGGCGGAGAAGCACGACGTCGAGCTGATCTCGATCGGCAACGGCACCGCGTCGCGGGAGACCGACAAGCTCGCCGCCGACCTGCTCAAGCGGCACCCCGAGCTGAAGCTGACCAAGGCGGTGGTGTCGGAGGCGGGCGCGTCGGTGTACTCGGCGTCGGCGTTCGCGTCCGCCGAGCTGCCCGGGATGGACGTGTCGCTGCGCGGCGCGGTGTCCATCGCCCGCCGGTTGCAGGACCCGCTGGCCGAGCTGGTCAAGATCGACCCGAAGTCGATCGGCGTCGGCCAGTACCAGCACGACCTGGCCGAGGCGAAGCTGTCCCGCTCGCTGGACGCGGTGGTCGAGGACTGCGTGAACGCGGTCGGCGTCGACCTGAACACGGCGTCGGTGCCGCTGCTGACCAGGGTCTCCGGCATCACCGCGGGCCTGGCCGAGAACATCGTGCTGCACCGCGACAGCAACGGGCCGTTCCGCTCGCGCAAGGCGTTGAAGGACGTGGCGCGGCTCGGCCCGAAGGCGTTCGAGCAGTGCGCGGGCTTCCTGCGCATCCCGAACGGCGACGACCCGCTGGACGCGTCCTCCGTGCACCCCGAGGCGTACCCGGTGGTGCGGCGGATGCAGGAGCGCGCGGGCGCGGAGCAGCTGATCGGCAACACGGCGGTGCTCAAGTCGCTGCGCCCGCACGACTTCGTGGACGACACGTTCGGCCTGCCGACCGTCACCGACATCCTGCGCGAGCTGGAGAAGCCGGGGCGCGACCCGCGACCCGCGTTCAAGACGGCGACGTTCGCCGAGGGCGTGGAGAAGATCGCCGACCTCAAGCCGGGCATGGTGCTGGAGGGCGTGGTGACGAACGTGGCCGCGTTCGGCGCGTTCGTGGACGTCGGCGTGCACCAGGACGGCCTGGTGCACATCTCGGCGCTGTCCAACACCTACGTCAAGGACCCGCGGGACGTGGTGAAGTCCGGTGACGTGGTGCGGGTGAAGGTGCTGGAGGTCGACATCCCGCGCAAGCGGATCGGGTTGACGCTGCGGCTGGAGGACGAGCCGGGCCGCAAGCCGCCGCGCGAGCAGCAGCCGCGGGACGGTCAGCGCGGTGGTCAGCGCGGCGGTCAAGGCGGTGGTCAGGGCAAGCGCGGCGGCGGTGGCGGCGGTGGCCGTCAGCAGGAGCGCCCGCCGGCGAACGGCGCGATGGCCGAAGCGCTGCGCCGCGCGGGGCTTGGCGGCGGCCGATAGGGGTACCCGGCTGGCCATGAGGGTCGTCGTCACGGGTGCCAGCGGCAACGTGGGGACGGCCCTGCGCCGCGTGCTCACCGACCACACCGTGGTCGGTGTCGCGCGGCGGGTCCCGCCGGGCGCGACCGGGTGGGTGAGCTGCGACATCGGCGCGCCGGCCGCCGAGGACGTGCTCGCGCGGGCGTTCGAGGGCGCGGACGCGGTGGTGCACCTGGCGTGGGCCATCCAGCCCACGTCGGGTGAGCCGGACATGCGGCGCACGAACATCACCGGCAGCGCACACGTGCTGCGCGCGGCGGAACGCGCGGGTGTGCGGCACGTCGTGGTGGCGTCGTCGGTGGCGGCCTACACGCCCTCGGCCCGGCCGGTGGACGAGTCGTGGCCGTGCGGCGGGGTGAGCGGCAGCGCGTACAGCCTGCAGAAGGCCGAGCTGGAGCGGCTGCTGGTCGGTCGGGACGGGATCGCGGTGGTGCGGCCGTGCGCGGTCGTGCAGCCGGACGCGGGCGGTGAGATCGGCCGGTGGGTGCTGAGCCCGTTCGTGCCCGCCTCGCTGGTCGGGCGGCCGTGGCTGCCGGTGCCGCTGTGGCCGGGGCTGCGGGCGCAGGTCGTGCACTCGCAGGACGTGGCGCGGGCGATCCGGCTGATCCTGGAGCGGCGCGCGGTCGGCGCGTTCAACGTCGCCGCCGACCCGGTGCTGCCCGCCCGCGAACTGGCGTCGGTGCTCGGCGGGTTCAGGGCGCCGGTGCCGCTGGCGGCGTTGCGGGCGCTGGCCTGGCCGACGTGGCGGCTCGGGCTCCAGCCGATGCACCCCGGCTGGTTGCGGTTGGCGGACCGGGCGGCGCTGATGGACTGCGGTCGGCTGCGCGCGTTGGGGTGGGAGCCGGAGCACGAGCCCCGGGCGGCGTTGGCCGCGTTCGCGGCGGCGGTCGCCGAAGGGCGTGGGACGTGGGGGCCGCTCGCGCCCCTGCGGGTGGAGCGGTGGCGCCGAGCGGGTTTCGGCCGGCCGGCGCATCAGAGCCAGGGAGACGTGCGTTGAGCGATGTCGTGGACGCGGTGGTCATCGGATCGGGCCCCAACGGGTTGGTCGCGGCGAACGTGCTGGCCGACGCCGGGTGGGACGTGCTGGTGCTGGAGGCCGCCGACGAGCCCGGCGGCGCGGTGCGGACGGCGGAGCTGACCGAGCCCGGGTTCCACCACGACCTGTACAGCGCGTTCTACCCGCTGGGCGCGGCGTCGCCGGTGATGACCGGGTTGGGCCTGGAGCGGCACGGGCTGGTGTGGCGGCGGGCGCCGGACGTGCTGGCGCACGTGCTGCCGGACGACCGGGCGGTCGTGCTGTCGCAGGACCTCGACCGGACGGCGGCGTCGGTGGAGTCGTTCGGGGCGGGTGACGGTGACGCCTGGCGGGCGGAGTACGCGCGGTGGGAGCGGATCCGGGGGCCGTTGATCGAGGCGCTGATGCGGCCGTTCCCGCCGGTGCGGGCCGGCGCCGGGTTGTTGGGCGCGCTGGGGCCGGGTGAGGCGTTGCGGTTCGCGCGGTCGTTCGTGCAGTCGGTGCGGGCGTTCGGGGACGAGCGGTTCGCGGGCGAGGGCGCGCCGATGTTGTTGGCGGGCAACGCGATGCACACCGACCTCGGGCCGGACCAGGCGGGCGGGGCGGCGTTCGGGTGGCTGCTGTCGATGCTGGGGCAGGACGTCGGCTACCCGGTGCCCGAGGGCGGGGCCGGTGCGCTGACGCGGGCGTTGGTGCGGCGGCTGGGCGGTGTGGTGGAGTGCGGTCGGGCGGTGTCGCAGGTCGTGGTGGCCGGTGGGCGGGCGCTGGGGGTCCGTGACGCGGCGGGCGGGTTCGTGCGGGCGCGGAAGGCGGTGCTGGCGGACGTGCCCGCGCCGACGTTGTACCTCGGGCTGGTGGGGCCGGAGCACCTGCCCGCGCGGCTGGTGTCGGACCTGGCGGCGTTCGAGTGGGACGACGCGACGATCAAGGTGGACTGGGCGTTGGACGGGCCGGTTCCGTGGACGGCGGAGGGGGTCCGGGGTGCGGGGACCGTCCACTTGGGAGGTGACTTCAACGGGTTGGCCATGGCCAGCACGGAGATCGCCTGCGGCCGGGTGCCGCGCACGCCGTTCGTGATCATGGGGCAGATGACGACGACGGACCCGACCCGGTCGCCGGCGGGGACGGAGACGGCTTGGGCCTACACGCACGTGCCCCGGGGTGAGCGCTGGTCGGCGGACCGGGTGCGGCGGCGCGCGGACCGGGTGGAGCAGCAGGTCGAGCAGCACGCGCCGGGGTTCCGCGACCTGATCCGGGCGCGCGTCGTGCACGGTCCGGCGGACCTGGAGGCCGGCAACCGCAGCCTGATCGGCGGTTCGATCAACTCGGGCACCGCCGCCATCCACCAGCAGCTGGTCTTCCGCCCGGTCCCCGGCCTGGCCCGCGCCGACACCCCCGTCGACCGGCTGTACCTGACCTCGGCCTCCGCCCACCCCGGCGGTGGCGTCCACGGCGCCGCCGGCGCGAACGCCGCCCGTGCCGCCCTGTCCCGCAACGCCCTGACCGGCGACGCCTACCGCCTCCTCCTCCGCTCCCTCCACCGCTCCCTCTACTGACCCCCGCGAGTCGAACGCTCGCGGGACGCGGAGGTTCGACTCGCGGTTATTTGCGGGTGGAGAGGGCGGCGAGGCGGTGGAGGGTTTCGCGGTTGCGGGGGGTGAGGAAGAGGGTCTGGGCCGCTTCGGGGAGGAGGGCGAGCGGGCCCTTGGTGGCTTCCTCGCGCATGGTGACCTCGCAGCCCTCGGGGGTGGGGGCCAGGTCGAAGCGGATGCGGGCGGCGCCCAACGGCCACAGGCGGGCTTCGAGCTCCAGCGTGTTCGGCGGGTCGACGTTCAGGACCGTGGTGACGTCCTGCACCGCCACCGGCCACGCGCCGACGCTGTGGTGGATCCGGGTGCCGCTGCCCGGCCAGCCGGGGTCGACCTCGCGGATGTGCGCCGCCCCCACCACCCAACCCGCGTAGGACCAGCCGTCCGCCAGCACCGCGAACACTCGCTCCACCGACGTGGGAATCGCCAACCGCACCTCGATCATGCGCACCGGATTCCCCGCGCCGGGAAGCGGAAACTACCTGGCGCGGGTGCCCTTGAGCTTGACCAGCTCCGACTCGAACAGGTTGGCGACGACGGCCAGCCCGCCGGGCGTCGACGGGTCCGGCACGGCGATGTAGGACTGCGTCGCCGACGGTCGCCCGACCAGGGAGAACCGCAGCTTCCCGGTCAGGCTGCCGGTGTCGACCTCGTTGGTGTCCTGGAACGCCCGCAGCACGCCGTCACGGGTCAGGTCGCGCTCGGCGCACGCCTTCTCCAGCACCGCCGCGAACGCCACCCCGATCACGTAGCCGTGGTCCACCGAACCGGTCGGCTCCAGGTCCGGGTACTTCCGGCTGAACGCCTCGGCCACCGCGCGCGGCCCCGGCAGGTCGGTGGCGAACGGCGCGATCGGCGACACCACCCGCACCCGCTCCACCACGGCCGCCGCCGCGGGCGACTCCAGGATCAGCGGGTCGTACGCGACCGCGTTGACCAGGAACGGCACGTCCCAGCCCAGCCGCTCGGCGGTGGCGACGGCGATGGCTGTCTGCTGCGGGGACGTGCTGAGGAACACCGCCTTCGCGCCCGCCGCCTTCAGCTCGCCCACCTGCGCGGCCACGTCGGCGGTCTCCGGCACGGCCTTCGCGACCAGCCGCATCCCCCACTGCTCGGCGGCGAACGTGCTGCCCTCCAGGGCGTTGAGGCCGTAGTCGCTGTCGACGTGGACGTGCCCGATGGTGTCGCCCGCACCGATCACACCGGACCGCTTGAGGTGGTCCAGGCCGTTGATCACGTCGAGGTCGTACGTGGTGCCGACGACCATCATGTGCGGGTTGCCGAGCAGCGCCGCCGACCAGGACGCGGGCGCGGCGATGGCCCGGGTCTGCATCAGGTCCGGCTCGATGGCCTCGGTCATCGGCGCGCCGGTGACGTCCATGAACCCGAGCACCCGCGGTTCCAGGTCGAAGTACGCCTGCAGCGCCCGGTCGACGTCGTAGCCGTGGTCGGCCTGCTCCAGCTCGACCTTGCGCCCGCAGATGCCGCCGCGCTCGTTCAGCTCGCTCAGGAACAGCTCGTAGCCCTTGATCCGGATCAGCGACGTCGCCGAGAACGGGCCGGTCATGTCGGTCAGCACGCCGAGCGAGATCGTGTCGTCGGTGACGCCGGGGCCCGTCCTGACCGGCGCCCGCTCCTCCGCGCCGCAGCCGGCCGCGACCAAGCCGAACGCGGCGAGCAAGGCGGTTCCGACGAAGAACTCGCGCATCAACGGATCTCCAAACGCTCACGTTACCGACCGGTAAGGAGTATTGGCAGAGGTCACCCGGATCGCCTAATCCTGTGACATACCGCACGGTCGGTAACCTTTTTCGGTGCAGTTCCACACTCGTCCGCCGCCTTCGCCACCCGAACAGCCCCAACGCGCGGGGGTACTTTCACCGAACGATTCGGGTTCTAATACAGGGGCCGGTCGATCTCCCGGACTGCCTGGAGTGCGCATGACGCCACCGCGAACCAGTTCCCCCGTCCTGGTGGGCCGGGGCGAGGAGCTGGCCGCGTTGCTGGCCGCCGTGGCGGCCCAGCCGTCGGTGGTGCTGGTGGCGGGTGAGTCCGGGGTCGGCAAGAGCCGGTTGGTGCGCGAACTGCTCGGCAGGCCCGAGCTGGGACCGCTGCGCGTGCTCACCGGGTTCTGCCAGCCGCTGCGCGAGCCGTTCCCGTACGGCGCGGTGCTGGACGCGTTGCGCAACGTCGGCGCTTACCTGGATCGGGTGTCACTGACCCCCGTGACCGGGGTGTTGCGGCCGTTGCTGCCCGAGATCGCCGACCGCCTGCCCGACCCGCCCGAACGCCCGGACGACCCGCGGCACGAGCGGCACCACCTGTTCCGCGCGGTGCGCGAGCTGCTGTCCGTGCTCGGGCCGGTCCTGCTGGTGGTGGAGGACCTGCACTGGGCCGACGACGGCTGCCGGCACCTGCTGCGCTTCCTGATGGCCGACCCGCCGCCGAACCTGACCACGCTGGTCACCTACCGCCGCGAGGACGCGCCCGGCGGCATGCCGCTGGGCAGCGCCTACCGCCCGCCCGCCGGGGTGGCGTCGGCGCTGGTCGAACTGGGTCCGCTGGACGTCGGCCAGGTGCACGACCTCACCGCCGCGATCCTGGACGTGGACGCGGTGCCCGCCGAGTTCGCCGCCCGGCTGCACGAGCGGACGGCGGGCATCCCGTTCGTGGTCGAGGAGGTGCTGCGGGCGCTGCGGCACCCGGACTGGCGGCTGCTGGACGAGGTCGAGGCGCCGGCCCTGCTGCGGGACGCGATGGCCGAGCGCCTGACCCGGTTGCCGGCCACCGGGCGGCGCATCGCCCAGGCCGCGGCCGTGCTCGGCGTGCCGGCCACCGAGCAGCTGCTGGCCGAGGTCGGCGCGGTCGCGCCCGAGCGGGCGAGGGCCGCGCTCACCCACGCGCTGCACAGCGGCGTGCTGCACGAGACCCCCGACGTGCGCTACGGCTTCCGCCACGCGCTGGCCCAGCAGGCCGTCTACGACACGCTCACCGGCCCCGAGCGGCAACGGCTGCACCTGCGCGCGCTCGACGTCCTCGACCACGCCGCGCCGCGGCCGTTCATGCAGCTGGCCGAGCACAGCCGGCGCGCCGGGCGGCTCGCCGACTGGCTGCGGCACGGCGAGGCCGCCGCCGACCGGGCGCTGGAGGTCGGCGACCCGTCCACCGCCACGCACCTCTACCAGCGACTGCTGGACGAGGCGTCCCTCACGCCCGCCGACGTGGACCGGCTCGCGGTGAAGCTGGGCCGGGTCGCCCGCGGCGGGCTCGACCAGCACGACCCGCGGGCCACGCTGGAACGCCTGCTCAACGACCACCGGCTGTCCACGGCCGCGCGCGGCGAGGTGCGGTTGAACCTCGGCTTCCTGCTGATCCGCCAGTTCGACGGGCCGCAGCACGGCCGGGGCGCCATCGAGCACGCCATCGCCGAGCTGGCCGAGCGCCCGGACCTGGCGATGCGCGCGCGGGCCGTGCTGGCGCAGCCGTTCGTCGGGGCCACGCCGCTGGCCGAGCACCTGCGCTGGATGCGCGAGGTGGAGGGGTTCATCGCGTCGTGCGAGGACGAGGAGGTGCGGTTCGCGCTGCTGGCCAACCAGCTGGGCACCCGGATGTGCGTCGGCGACCACACCGTGATGGCCGAGCTGGACCGGTTGCCCGACACCGCCACCGACCTGGAGGTCCGGCGGCACCTGGCGCGGGCGCACTGCAACCTGGCCGACGCGTTCGCCCTGGTCGGCCACTTCGACCTGGCCCGCGACTTCCTCGACCGGGGGCTGCGGCTCACCGTCGGCGCGGGCGTGCCGTTCACCGAGGGCACCGGCCAGTCCACCCGCATCCACCTGGACTGGCACACCGGCGACTGGGCCTCGTTGGCCGACCGCGGCACGCGGCTGCTGGAGGAGTACCGCGAGATGCTGCCGGTCGCGGCCGAGATCAGCCTGGTGCTGGGCTGCCTGGCGGTGGCGCGGGGCGACTGGGACGCGGCCGAGCGGCACCTGGCGGAGAGCGGCGTGCGGTCGGTGGAGAACTCGATCACGCCGGTGGCGCTGGCCGGGTTCGCCGCGCTGACCAGGCTGTGGTTCGAGCGCGGCGACCCGGCGCGGGCGTGCGCCGAGGCCGATCGCGGGCTGGCGCTGGCCCGGCGCAAGGGGGTGTGGGCGTGGCTGGGCGAGCTGGCGCCCGCCGCGGTGGACGCGTTCTGCGCGGCCGGGCGGGTCGAGGACGCGGCAGAGCTGGTGGAGGAGTTCGACGCGGGGCTGGTGGACCGGGACGCGCCGCTGGCGCACGTGGGGCTGCGGGTGTGCCGGGCGCTGATCGCGCTGCACGCCCACCGGGACGACGCCGCGCCCCTGCTGCGGGAGGCCCGGCGGGCGGCCGACGACCTCGGGTTGCGGTACTGCTCGGCGACGTTGTCCGAGCGGATCGCGCTGGTGGCGCTGGACGGCGGTGACGAGGGCGCGGCGGTGGCGCTGGGCGAGGTCGCGGCGCGGTTCGACGCGCTGGGCGCGAGCCGGGACGCGGCGCGGTGCCGGCACCTGGTGCGCGGCGCGGGGGTGGTGACGCCGTCGCGGCGCGGGCGGCGCGGGTACGGCAACGCGTTGTCGCCGCGCGAGCAGGACGTGGCGCGGCTGCTGGCCGGGGGCCGGACGAACCGGGAGATCGCCGACGTGCTGTTCCTGTCGCCGCGCACGGTCGAGCAGCACGTGGCGCGGGTGCTGCGCAAGCTCGGCGTGGCGTCGCGGGCCGACCTGCGGGCGTGAAGGCGCCGAGGGGACCGGGGTCCCCTCGGCGCCACGTCACGACCGGTACGCGCGCTTACAGGTACGAGCGCTGGCCCCACGGCATCGCCGCGGCGAGCTGCGCCCGCCTGCCGATGTCGAGCTTGCGGTAGATGCGGGTGATGTGGAGCTCGACGGCCCGGGTCGACACCGAGAAGTGCTCGGCGATCTGCCGGTTCGTCATCCCCTCCAACATCATCAGCGCGATCCGGTGCTCGTGCGGCGTCAACGGCTCGCGCGAGCGCGCCTCGGCGCTCTGCCCGTCGCGCGGCCGGACGATGCCCGGCACGCGCTCACCTTCCGGCACACCCAGCAGCACGTGCCACTGGCGTATGCGCACCTCCGCGATCGACTGCGATCGCACGTACGGGTCACCGCGCACCAGGTCCCGGGCCGCGGCGTCATCGGGCACCTGAACGATGAGCAGCACACCGGAACCGTCGGCCCAGGGGCCGGTCCCGACGAGCACGCCCTGCTCGGCCAGCGGACGCCAATATTCCCGGTGCGCGAGATGAATGGATCTCCGCACCTGGCGCGCATCACGAAATGTCAACTCAACGGCGAAAGCCACTGGACTGATCCCCATTTCATTCCGCGGCCGACTTTCGCCACATACTCAACTGTGACGTTTATTCAGTGTCAAGTGAGACACATCACAACAGTGATATGGGAACCCGATGGCTCCTATAGCCGCTTTTCCAACCAGTGCTCCGCATAGCGGTCGTCGCTGAACGCGGGCACCTCACGGTAGCCGTGCCTGGCGTACAGCGCCCGCGCTTCGACCAGGTCAGTACGGGTGTCGAGGCGAATGGCCGCAACACCAAGTGAGACAGCGGCCTCCTCCACCGCCGCGAGCAGCGCCGCTCCCCCACCGGTGCCGCGGGCCGCCGGCGCGACGAACACCCTCTTCAGTTCGGCCGTTCGGGGCGCGACCAGCCGGAAGCCGACGCACCCTCGCACCTCACCGCCCCACCGGCCGACGAAGAACCGGGCCAGGTCGTCGGTCGGGTCCTCGGCGATCGCCAGGTCGATCTCCGCCCGGGTGGCCGGCCGGCCGTAGTAGCGGCCGATGATGTCGGCCAAGTAGGTGCGGACGATGGCTGCCGCGACCGGGCTGTCAAGGCGTTCGGGCTGAACGGACCAGGAACTCATTGGCGGATTCTCACCCGCACTGGGCCATTCGGACACGCCGTTTTCGCCATTCCGGACGCGTGTAAAGTCCCGGCCCGTGGCTGAGCAACAGGTGCGCCTCGAGCGGGACGCGGTCGGGTTGGCCGTGCTCACCGTCGACGCTCCCCCGTTGAACCTCTTCACCGCCGAGCTGCAGGACCTGCTGGAGGCGGCGGTCGAGGACCTGGAGGACAGACCGGCGCGGGCCCTGCTGGTCCGCTTCGAGGGCAAGGTGGTCAGCGGCGGGGTCGACGTGGGGCTGTTCGCCGCGCAGAAGACGCCCGCGCAGGCCAAGGCGCTGTTCGACCAGATGCTGGAGCTGCCCGAGCGGCTGGCCGCGCTGCCGTTCCCGACCGTGTTCGCCGCCCACGGGCTGTGCCTGACCTGGGCGTTCGAGGTGGCGGTCGCGTGCGACATCGTGCTGGCGGCGCGGCGGGCGACGTTCGGCCTGGTGGAGAAGGTCGTCGGGCTGACCCCGACCATGGGCGGCACGCAGCGGCTGGCCGCGCGGGCGGGCGTGGGCCGGGCCAAGGAGCTCGTGATGACCGGCGAGCGCTACGACGCGGCCACCCTGGAGCGGTGGGGCGTGGTGAACCGGGTGCTGCCGGACGAGGGCTTCGACGACGCGGCGCTGGAGTTCACGCTCGCGCTGGCGGCCGGGCCGACGGTGGCGCACGCGGCGACCAAGCGGGTGCTGGCGCACTACGAGAGCGGCGGCGTGGCCGAGGCGAACGCGCACATCACCACGATCGCCGCCGGGCTGTTCGAGACCGAGGACCTGCGCGGCGCGGTGAAGTCGTTCCTGACCGACGGGCCGGGCCGGGCGACGTTCAGCGGTCGCTGACCGCTCAGCGCGGGTCGTAGGCGGCGGAGCCGTACCAGGCGAGGGCGGAGCGCAGCTCGACCACGTCGCGGTCGCGGCGCTTGCGGTAGCGCTCGTGCGAGATCGGGTAGACGCGCAGGCCGCCCTTGTGCTGGGTGAAGCTGCCGCGGCCCAGGGTCTTCGGCGGCTTGGCCGCGCCGACGAGCCACACCACGAGCCACGGGCGGGCGTGGTGCGCCTCGACCTTGACCCGGGCGATCGCGTACCACGGCAGGCGGCTCGACTCGGCGCCGTTGGACAGCGTGATGCCGTCCGGGCCGACGTCGAGGGTGAGCACCGGGCGGGCGACCCCGATGAGCAGCCGGACCGCGGCCACCGCGAACGCCAGGAACGCGATGAACGCGGCCAGCCGGACCGCGCCGGGCGCGCCCAGCTGCTGATCGGCCAGCGGGCCGGTGACCAGGGCGGCGAGCACGTTCGCGCCGGCCCAGCCCAGGCCGACGGCGCGGGAGTTGCGGAACCGGACGCCGGTCGGGCGGATGTCCTTGCGCTGGGGGTCGGCCCGGACGGCCACCGGCGCGGGCGTGGGTGTGGGAGTGGGCGCAGGTGCGGGTGCGGGTGCGATGCGCGTCGGCGACTTCTTGGGCGGCGGGTCGTCCACCATGACCCTGGTCGGCGGCTTGGCGGGCAGCTTGCTCAGCTCGGTGTGCCGCTGCTCGACCATCGTGCGCACGCCCGCGGGCAGCCAGGACGGCTCGGCGGACGGCGGGCCGATCAGCTCCAGCAGCCGGCCGGGCGTCGGCCGGTTCGCCGGTTCCCGGACCAGGAGCGGCACGATCAGCGGCACCAGGCCCGGCGGGACCCGGGACAGGTCCGGCTCCTGGTGGACCACGCGGTAGACCAGCGCGGACGTCGCGCCCTCGCCGAACGGACCACCGCCGGTGGCGGCGTAGACCAGCACCGAGCCGAGCGCGAACACGTCGCTCTGGGTGGTGATCCGCTGACCGACGACCTGCTCCGGCGAGAGGTAGCCGGGGGTGCCGAACACGATGCCCGCCTCGGTCAGCGCCGAGTGCTCCAGCGCGCGGGCGATGCCGAAGTCGATGACCCGCGGGCCGTCGGCGGCCAGCAGCACGTTGGACGGCTTGAGGTCGCGGTGCACGAGGCCCGCGCCGTGGATCGCGACCAGCGCCTCGGACAGCCCGCCCGCGAGGCGGCGCACGGCGCGCTCGGGCAGCGGCCCGTGGTCCTGCACGGCCTGCTGGAGGCTCGGTCCGGGGATGTACTCGGTGGCCATCCACGGCCGCTCGGCGTCCGGGTCGGCGTCGACCACGGTGGCGGTCCAGAAGCCGCCGACCGCGCGGGCCATCTCCACCTCGCGGCGGAAGCGCTCGCGGAACTCCGGGTTGTCGGCCAGCTCCGGCCGCGCCACCTTGACCGCGATCGGCCGGCCGCCGCGGGAGCGGGCCAGGTAGACCGAGCCCATCGCGCCGCGACCGAGGGCGGCGAGCAGCGTGTAGTCGCCGATCCGCGACGGGGCGTTCGGGGGCAGTGGCTGCACGACACCCACACTAGTTGGGCCGGCCACCCCGCTCGGGTCGGACGGCGGGGTTCGCGGCGCAGACCACAGCGACGCAACCTCGGCGGCGGTCGCGGATTCGAGGGCTCCTCAGGACCGGCGCGCGGTGGTCAGGGCCAGCAGCGTCCGGGTTCGGGCCTGCCACGAGTGGGGTTCCACAGAGGCGCGGAGGGCGCCGGCGGGCAGCAGGGGGCCGTCGGCGAGGGTGGCGCGGACGGCGTCGACGAAGGCGGCGTGGCTGGTCGCCGCGCGGACCCGGTCGGTGTAGCCGGCCAGCTCGGCGAAGTCGGTGCTGACCACCGGGAGGCCCAGCGCCAGGTACTCCTTCAGCTTGATCGGGTTGGACCGCTTGATCCAGTCGTTGTCCTGCCAGGGCATGATCGCCACGTCGAACGCCGAGCCGTAGGCCGGGATCAGGTCGTAGGGGCGGAAGCCCAGCCAGTGCACGTTGGGGTGCTTGTCGAAGCGCTCCATCGGGTGGGTGGCGTCGCCGATCAGCACCAGGGACGCCTCGGGCAGCTCGACGGCGACGCGTTCGAGCAGGTCGAAGTCGACCACGAAGTCGTCCAGCGCGCCGAAGAAGCCGATCCGGGGGCCGGGGATCGAGCGGACGTCGTCCGGCCACCGGTGCTCCGGCCGCGCGGTGAAGTGGTCGACGTCCACGCCGTGGTCGAGGAAGTGGGCCCGCGCGCCGGTGCGCGGCAGCTCCTCGTCCATCAGGGCGTGGCTGACGTAGACGACGTGGTCGGCGTTGGCCAGCAGCCGGTTCTCCAACGCCTCGATGGACGCGCGGTCGGCCTCGGGGAAGTCCGAGTGCCGGTCCGAGCGGTTGAACACCAGGCTCCGCCGGCGCATCGGCGCGACCACGTCCCACGCGGTCGGGATCGTCACCATGATCACCGGGGTGCGCAGCCCGAGGAACAGCGCCACCAGCCGGACCTGGGCGCGGACCAGCACGGCGTTGACCCGGCGCAGCAGCGGCGAGCCGTAGAACGGCAGCGGCAGCGGCGACATCACGTAGAAGTCGGGCATCGGCCGGCGGACGAACTTCGCCACGCTGCGCAGCTTGCGCAGGATGCGCCGGGCGACGTGCGTGCTGTTGCCGCGGGTGGGCATCCGCATGCCGATGCTGTTGACCACGAGCACCCGGCGGTGCGCGGCCATCGACCGCATCAGCTGGAAGTCCGAGTGCGCCCGGTTGTGGTACCACCAGTCCTGGGCGGAGAAGCACACCCAGCCCGGCTCGTCGTCCCGGTCCGCGCCGGGGCGGGCGGGCCAGCGCCGCCAGCGCAGCAGGTCGCCGACGGCCCGGCGGTGCTTGGCCCCGCGCGGCGCGCGCAGCAGCTCGTTCAGCAGCACCGCCCACCACATGGCGAACGCGGCCGCCCGGCCGCCGCGCTCGCGGACCATCCGCACCCGGTTCGTGGTGGCCATCGACCACAGCACCGCCGACGTCGACTGCTCGCCGCCGATGTGCACGGCCCGCGCCCGCGGCTCGTAGCGGACGGCGTGGCCGCGCCGACCCACGCGCAGCATGTACTCGGTCTCCTCGGAGTACAGGAAGTACCGCTCCTCCAGCACGCCGGCCGCTTCGCGCGCCTCGCGGGAGATCAGCCACGCCGCGCCGGTCGCCCAGTCCGCCGTGCCCGCCGTCTCGTAGCGCAGCGGGTCGACCACCAGTTCGCCGAGCGCGGCGAACCGGCCCGCGCGGTTGCCGCCGAGCAGCGCTTCGCCCAGTGCCCGCAACGGGTTCGGCGCGCGCCGCAGCGACGGCTGCGGCGCGCCGTCGGCGCCGGTCAGCCGGGGCACCGCGACACCGGCGCCGGGCAGCGCCAGCGCGGCGCGCAGCAGCGAGACAGCGTCGGGGTCGAGCCGGACGTCCGGGTTGAGCACCAGCACGTCGCAGTCCGGGGCGGCGGCGAACCCGGCGTTGACGCCCGCCGCGAAGCCGTCGTTGGTCGGGCGGGCCACGATCCGGGCGTCCGGGGCCACCCTGGCGACGATCGCCAGCGTGTCGTCGGTGGAGGCGTTGTCCACCACCACGACCCGGCTGTCCGGGATGGACCGCAGCGCGACGGCGACGGACTTGAGGCAGTCCTCGACCACGTCGGCGCTGTGGTAGGTCACGATGACGACGGCAAGCGGCACTTCTACTCCCCGGTCTGGTTGCCGACGCCGTCGGCGGTCGGGCGGCGGAACCGGGTGCGCAGCGCGCCCCCGAGCAGTCGGAACGCGAACGGCAGGTCGTCGCGCAGGTAGCGCTTGGCCAGTCGGCGCGGTTCGAGCGCGAGGCGGTGCAGCCACTCGGCGCCCAGCTTCTGCACCACGCCGGAGGCGCGCTTGAACTCGCCCGCGGCCATCGGGATGCCGGCGCCGCAGCCGAGGAACCAGGTCTGCGGCAGTTCCGCGCGCAGCAGCCGGATCAGCCGCTCCTGCTTGGGGAAGCCGAGGCCGACCAGGACCAGGTCCGGCTTGGCCTCCACCACCCTGGCCACGGTCTCGGCGGTCGCGTCGGCGGAGGCGTCGAACCCGAACGGCGGCGAGTCCGTGCCCGCGACCCGCAGGCCGGGGTAGGTGTCGGACAGCACCCCGGCGGCCTTCTCCGGCACGCCCGGGTCGCCGCCGAGCAGGTAGACCGAGCGGTCCTCGCGCGCCGCCGCGGCGGCGAGGGTGAACACCAGCGACGAGCCGGTGACCCGTTCGGGGACCGGGACGCCCGCGAGCCGACCCGCCCAGACGACCGGCATCCCGTCGGCGACGACCAGTTCGGACTCGGCGATCAGCGCGGCGAGGCCGGGGTCGCGGGTCGCGGCGCGGACGATGTCCACGTTGGCCGTGACGATCGCACCGCCCTCGCCCCGGCGCCACGCCCGGGTGACGTGGTCGGCGACGCCGGACTCGCGGACGGCTTGCACGTCGACAGCGCCCACGCGGACGCGGGCCAACGGGATCTCGGGCATACCCGCGTCATCGAGTTCGGAGTGGTCCCCGTTACGAGGTAACCCGTAAGTGGTAACGGTTACCCCGTGTGACCGATATCGGGGGCATGTACGTAGCGTCCGTCCGGCCCGGCGAGCGGGTCCGGGGCAAGGTCCCCGGCACGGTGGTCGCGCTGGGCGCGGTGAGCCTGCTGACCGACGTGTCGGCCGAGATGGTCACCGCGTTCATGCCGGTCTACCTGCTGTTCACGCTCAACATGGGCTACGCGCAGTTCGGCGTGCTGGACGGGCTGTACACCGGGGCGACGGCGGTGCTGCGACTGGTCGGCGGGCACGTCTCGGACCGGACGCGCCGGCACAAGGCGGTGGCCGCGGTCGGTTACGGGCTGTCGGCGGTGACCAAGCTCATCTTCCCGGTGGTCGGCGCGTCGGCGTTCGGCATCGGCGCGGCCATGGCGGCCGACCGCGCGGGAAAGGGCCTGCGCACCGCGCCGCGCGACGCGCTGATCTCGCTGGCCACGCCGCCGGACCGGCTGGGCGCGGCGTTCGGGGTGCACCGCGGCATGGACACGGTGGGCGCGCTGCTCGGGCCGCTGGTGACGTTCCTGCTGCTGTACAACATCGGCACGGTCGCCGGTCCGGTGTTCGTGGTCAGCGCGTGCTTCGCGGCGGTGGGGCTGATCGTGCTGGTGGCGTTCGTGCGGGAGAACCGCGGGCCGGCGCCTGCCGGGCCGCGCCCGTCGGTGAAGGCGGGGTTGGCGCTGCTGCGGGAGGCCGGCTACCGGCGGTTGGCCGTGGGCGCGGCGGTGCTGGGGCTGGCGACGCTGTCGGACGCGTTCGTGTTCATCCTGGTGCAGAAGGCGACCGACGCGCCGCTGCACCTGCTGCCGCTGCTGCCGCTGGGCACGGCGCTGGTGTTCCTGGTGGGCGCCGCGCCGGTGGGTCGGCTGGCCGACCGGGTCGGCCGGTGGCCGGTGTTCCTGGGCGGGCACGTGGTGCTGCTCGGGGTGTACGTGCTGCTGCTCGCGCCCGGGACGGGGTACGTCGGCGTCGGGGCCGCGCTGCTGCTGCACGGCTTGTTCTACGCCGCGACGGACGGCGTGCTGTCCGCGCGGGTGAGCGCCCTCGTGCCGGAGTCGCTGCGGGCGTCCGGGCTGGCGGTGGTGCAGACGGGGCAGGCGTTGGCGCGGCTGGTGTCGTCGGTGGCGTTCGGCCTGCTGCTCCAGTTCGCCGCCTTCGGCACGGCGGTGACCGCGGCGATCGGGTCGCTGGTGGTCGCGGTCGCGGTGGCCTGGTGGCTCAACGGCCGCGGCGCCCCCGGCGAGCTCCCCCCGCGTTGACGACCGAGCCGGACGGCCCGTGCGGTGTGGCCGCGCACGGGCCGTCCGGCGGTGGTCAGAGCAGGCCGAGGCTGCTCCGGCCGTGCGCCACCGAACGGCCGTGCGCCGTGTCGCCCGCGTAGCTCGCCGTGTAGCCCTGGAGCAGGGTGGCCAGGCCCACCAGCAGCGGCACGTTCGCGTCGCACTGCGCCTTGCCGAGCGAGTTCGTGGTGGCGGTGCACAGGGGGTGGCCCTTGATCGTGCGGAACTCGACCGCCTTGCCCACCACCGGCTTGCCCGTGTGCCGCTCCGTGAGCGTGGCGTCCAGGCTCCGCGCGGCGAACCCGAGCAGGCGCAGCTGCAGCTGGGCGTGGCCCGCGACCAGCTCGGTCGACGCCGGCGGCACGGCGTGGATGGCGATGCCGACCGGGTCGACGCCCACCGGCACGGTGTCGACCACCGCCAGCGACGCCGTGTCCACGACGGACACCGTGCCGCTGGTGAAGTTCGTCACGTACGCCTTCGCGCCGTCCGGGGTGAGCGCGACGCTGATCGGCCGGTTGCCGACCGGGATCCGCGCGACCGGCGCCAGCGCGGGGATGTCCACCACGGACAGGCTGTGGCCCTCGCTGTTGGTGACGTAGGCGCGCTCGCCGTCCGGCGAGATCGCCACGCCGTGCGGGATGAAGCTCACCGGCACGGCGCCGATCACGGCGTTGGTCGCGGTGTCGACCACGGCCACGTTGTTGGAGAACTTGTTGACCACCACGAGCTTCGCGCCGTCCGGCGTCACCGCCACGGCGGTCGGCGTGCTGCCGGTCGGGATGTTCGCGACCTCGGTGTTCGTCGCGGTGTCCACCACCGAGACGGTGCCCGCGCCGACCACGTCGTGCGCCACGTACACCCGCGCGCCGTCCGGGCTGATCGCGATGCCGTCCGCGTTCGCGCCGACCGGGATGGTCTCGGTCGTGGTCAACGTCGCCGCGTCCACCACCGACACCGTGCCCGCCGCGTAGTTCGACACGTACACGTGCCCGCCGGACGGCGAGACCACGACACCGGCGGGCCCGTCGCCGACCGGCACCGCCGCGTCCACGGTGTTGGTCGGCGTGTCGATGACCGTCAGCGTGTCGTCGCGGACGTTCGTCACGTACCCGCGCGTGCCGTCGAACGCGACGCCGACGCCGTAGGGCGAGTCGCCGGTCGAGTCGATGAGCGTGGTGGTGACCGCGTTCGTGGCGGTGTCCAGCACGGACACCCCGCCGCCGTTGTTGGCGACGTACCCGAGCACGCGCAGGGGCTCGGCGACCGCCGTCCCCGACGGCACGAGCACCAGCGCCGCCCCTAACGCGACCGCGCCGCACAACGCCGGCGCCTTCCGGATGTGGCTCAGCAGCACGATCGGCCTCCGTGGGTTCGACTACCGCACTGGCCCATCGCGCCGCGCGGGCCGGCCGTTAGCCCGCGGGCCGCTCAGAAGCGGTAGACGTGCACCCCGTAGGGCCCGAAGTCGTCCACGATCTTCCCGTCCACGATCGGCACGGTCCGGTCCTCGTCCACCACGACCGCCGTGCCCGAGGCCACCGGCACGGTGATCTCGACCTTCGCGGCCAGGCTGCGCGGGTGCTGCTTGGTGCCGTCGGTCTGCGCCAGCACCCAGCGGGCGTCCGGCATGGCCTTGTGCAGCACCGCGACCGGGATGCCGTTGTCGCTGCGCGCCGTCACGCCCGGCGCGTTCGGCGCGTTCAGCACCGTCGCCAGCGACTTCAGCCTGGCGTTGACGGCGACGACCCTGGCGGTGATCTCCGGCCTGGTCAGCACGCTGGAGTACTCGCCGCGCCCCTCGGTGTAGAAGCTGTGCGCGAAGTAGTTGATGCCGGTCGCGCCGTGCAGGACGGTGTTCCAGACGGCCGACTCCAGCTGGTCGGCGTCGATGATCTCGCCGTGCGTGTGCGGGTGCCCGGTCTCCACGAACCCGTACAGCGGCTTGTCCGGGCCGCACCACTTGCGCATGGTGTCGATGACCTGCCCGTAGCTGTACGCGCCGACCGTGTCACCCCGGTCCGGGTGCGTCCAGCCGTAGTAGTCGGCCGACGCGATGTCCGCCGCCGAGCAGTACGTCCGCATGTCCTCTTCGTAGGACTTCTCGACGTAGCCGTAACCGATCTCGCCGGTCGGCGTGCCCATCCACGGGCTGAAGTTCAGGTACGTCGGCCGCGTCGGGTCCTTGGCGCGCACCGCGTCGGACGCCTTGAGGATCGCCGAGGGCTGCATGTCCGGGTTGAACACGTCGCCGTAGACCTTGTTCATGTCCGGCTCGTCGGCGATCAGGTAGCCGACGTAGTTGCGGGCGTGCTGGACGTCCTCCAACACCGTGTCAACGCGAGTGCCGTCCACGTAGACCCGCCAGTCGGTCTCGTGCAGGCCCTCCTGGCGGAGGTACCACCACTCGTCCTCCCAGAGCCCGATCCCGAAGTCGATGCCGATCTTCGGGTAGGCCAGGCCCAGCTTCTCGCCGTTCTCCACCCCGGACGGGTCCTGCATCCAGACGTTGATCGGGAACACGGCCGGGTCGCCGGTGGGGTTGGGGCCGTTCGCCCACTTCTTGTAGTAGTCGACCGACGGCACGACGACGGCCGCGGGCGCCGACCCCGACTGCGGCACCGCCCCGGCCGTGCAGGCCGTCAGGGCGAGGACCGCCAGCAACGCACCGGCACGCGCCATGGTCGCGCTCCTGTTCACCTGGGCGTCCGGACGCGCCCGCGCGCGGCCAGCACCTGCTTCGCCTTCTCGAAGCCACCCGGCCCGAGCAGCCGCAGCGCCGTCGTCTTGGCCAAGTATCTGGCCCCGTCCCGGGCCGACCGCAAGGGATGTCCCACGAACCGGTCACGGGCGAGCACCCCGCCGGCGGGCTGGGGCACGTCGTCCAGCGCCGCGCCGAACAGCGGCCGGTAGGGCGCGGGCGCGACCAGCCTGCCGCGCGTGCGGTTGCTCACGTTCCCGCCGTGCACGACCTGCAACCAGGCGGGCGGGCCGCCCAGCGACACCACCTCGGCGTGCCGGTGCAGCCGGTTGTGCCAGTCGGCCCAGCACGTCACCGGCGCGTCCCAGCTCTCCCGCATCGAGGCGAACGCGTTGTCCCGGTCGTGGTGGAAGAACAGCCCCGTCGGGCTCTTGACCAGGCCGTTCGCCAGGTAGAGGGCGGTCCGGCGGCCGGTCGGGCGGTCGGCCTGCAGCCGCGCGACGAAGTCCGCCGCCAGGCCGTCGTCGTTGTCGAGGTTGGTGGTGATCAGCGCCTCGCCCCGGACCGGGAAGAGGGCGCCGATGTCCTCGACCAGCTCCTCGCGGCTGACCTGGGTGCGGAAGACCGGCGTGTAGGCGTCGCCGTGCGCCTCGATGCGGTCCTTGAGCCACTGCGGGCTCTCCGGGTCGAAGTAGATGAGCCACCGGAAGTTCGCCGAGGTCTGCGCCGCCACCGAGGGCAGGCAGTACCGCTCGAACAGCGCGACGCGTTCGGTCAACCACCCCTCCCGCGCCCGCACGACGCTCTCCGCGCCGACGGACGGCAGGTTGAATCGCGTCAGCACGACGTGGTCCATGGAACCCCTTCCCGTATGTCCCGTACATCGGGATCCGGGCCGCGCCGTTAACGATCGGCCGCCGGACACGATGAGTAGTTCGTGACAGAGCCCCCGCCGCTACCGACGGTCGACGTCGTCATCCCCTGCTACAACTACGCACGGTTCCTGCGCGCGTGCGTCAAGAGCGTGCTCGACCAACCCGGCGTGGACGTGCGGGTGCTGATCATCGACGACACGTCGAGCGACGAGACGCCCGAGGTGGTCGCCGAGCTGACCCGGGACCCGAGGGTCGAGGGCCGCAGGCACGAGGTCAACCAGGGGCACATCGCCACCTACAACGAGGGCCTGCTGGAGTGGGCCAAGGCCGACTACACCGTGCTGCTGTCCGCCGACGACCTGCTGGCGCCGGGCTCGCTGGCCCGTGCCGCCGAGGTCTTCGAGGCGAACCCGGACGTCGGCATGGTCTACGGACGTGTCGTTTATTACACCGACCACGACGACCTGCCGTCGGTGGTCGCACCGCCGGCCGGGCACACCGTGTGGTCCGGTGTGGACTGGATCGAGGCGCGCTGCCGGACCGGGCAGAACGTGCTGTCCTCGCCCGAGGCCGTGGTGCGCACGTCCGTGCAGCAGCGGGTGGGCGGCTACCGGCCGGACCTGCCGCACGCGGGCGACCTGGAGATGTGGATGCGGATCGCCGCGGTGTCCGACATCGGCTACGTGCGCGGCAAGCCCGCCGCGTACTACCGGGTGCACCAGCAGAGCATGATGCGGACCCGGTTCTCGTCGCTGTT
Source organism: Saccharothrix sp. HUAS TT1 (assembly GCF_040744945.1). Classification (NCBI taxonomy): domain Bacteria; kingdom Bacillati; phylum Actinomycetota; class Actinomycetes; order Pseudonocardiales; family Pseudonocardiaceae; genus Saccharothrix; species Saccharothrix camelliae. The sequence continues at coordinate 7,656,934 of NZ_CP160453.1, forward strand.
CGCCGACCTGGAGCAGCGGCAGGCGGTGTTCGACCGGTTCTTCGCCGAGCACCCCGACCTGCCGCCGCGGCTGCGGGCGCTGGCCAACCGGTCGATCGCCAAGGACGCGCTGTGGCGGGCGGTGCGCGCCTACGACCGCGACCAGCTGGCCGAGATCCCGGTGGACGAGCTGGTGGCCTTCGCCCGGGAGGTGTTCCCCGCCACCGAGCGGCTGCCCGAGTACCGGGCGCTGCGGCGGCGGCGGGCGCTGGGCGCGCGGCTGTGCAGCCGGACGCAGGTGTTCGTCGGCAGCCACCTGGCCAAGCGCGGCGCCGGCCTGGTCGGCAAGCAGGTCTGGAAGTGGCGGGGCCAGTGACCGCCGACGTGGAGCCCGGCTCCGGGGCGCGGCCGGGGCTGGAGCGCAAGGTCACCTCGGCGATCCGCTGGAGCGCGGTCAACAGCCTGGTGCAGCGGCTGAGCCAGGTGGGCGTGGGCGTGCTGCTCGCCCGGCTCATCGCGCCCGAGCAGTTCGGCGTGTTCGCGGTCGCGCTGGTGGTGCTCAACATCGTCCTGAGCGTCAGCGAGATGGGCGTCAGCGTCGCCCTGGTGCGCACCGACCGGCCGGTCGCCGAGCTGGCGCCGACCGTGACGACGCTGTCGATCGCGTCCGGCGTCCTGCTGACCGTCGTCTGCGTGGTCGGCGCGCCGTGGTTCGCCGAGGCGATGGACACGCCGCAGGCGACCGGCGTGATCCAGCTGATGTCGTTGTCCCTGGTCGTCGCGGGCGCGTCGGCGGTGCCTGGCGCGTTGTTGCAGCGCGAGTTCCGGCAGGACCACAAGTTCGTCGCGGACACGTCGGCGTTCGTCGTCGGCACGGCCGTCGTGGTGGTGCTCGCGCTGCTCGGCTTCGGCGCGTGGAGCCTGGCGTGGTCGCGGATCGCCACCAACGTGGTCGCCGCTGTGGTGATGTTCGCCTACACCGAGCAGCGCTACCGGCCCGGCTTCGACCCGGCGCAGGCACGGGGGCTGCTGGCGTTCGGGCTGCCGCTGGCGGGCGCGAGCCTGCTGGTGTTCGGGGTGCTCAACGTCGACTACATCATCGTCGGCAGCGTGCTGGGCACCGTGCCGCTCGGCTTCTACCTGCTCGCGTTCAACCTGGCGAACTGGCCGGTCGGCGCGTTCTCGCAGCCGGTGCGCAGCGTGTCGCTGGCGGCGTTCTCGCAGGTCAGGGACGATCCGGAGCTGTTCTCGCGGACGTTCGCGCGGGCACTGCGGCTGCTCGCGCTGGTGACCGTGCCCGCGTGCGTGCTGCTGGCGGCGCTGGCCGACCCGCTGGTGCGCACGGTCTACGGCGAGCGGTGGGCGCCCGCCGCGCAGGCGTTGGCCCTGCTGGTGCTGCTGGGCGCGCTGCGGGTGGCCCTGGAGCTGGGCTACGACTACCTGGCCAGCGCCGGTCGGTCGCGGGCGATCCTGGTCATCCACCTGGTGTGGTTGGTCGCGCTGGTCCCGCTGCTGGCGCTGGGCGCGCACCTGGACGGCATCCGGGGTGTCGCGCTGGCGCAGAGCGTGGTCGTGCTCGTGGTGATCGTGCCCGCGTACCTGATCGCGTTCCGGCCCTACGGGCTGCGCGCGCGGGCGCTGGGCGCCGCGGTCGCGCGACCGGTGCTCGGCGGGCTCGTGATGGTCCTGGTGGCGTCGGCCGTGCAGTGGCTGGTCGACGGCGCCCTGCTGCGGTTGCTGGTGGGCGGTGCGCTGGCGTCGCTGGCGTACGCGGCCGTGGTGTTCCCCCTGCGCCACGAGGTGCTGGGGCTGCTGCGTCGAAGGGGTAGCGCGTGAAGGTCGTCCAGCAGGTGCGGCGGCGGACGCACCAGGTTTCGCGCATCGTGCGCGAGGAGGGCGTGAGCCGGCTCGCGGCCCGTGCGCTCGGCCGGGCCGCGCGGCGGTTCGGCGCGGACGCCGAGGTGTTCCCGGTGCGGCTGGCGGACGTGCGCGCGGCGGACATCGGCGTCCGGCGACCGGTCGTCGTGCCGCCCGTGCCCGCCGACGGGCGGCTCACCGTGAACTGGGTCAGCACGCCGCCCGCGCCCGGCTCCGGCGGGCACACCACGATGTTCCGGCTGATCGAGCACCTGCAGTCGGTCGGCCACACCTGCCGGCTGTACCTGTACGACGTGTACGGCAGCCGCGCGGCCGACCACGAGCAGGCGATCCGCGCGGCGTACCCCGGCTTCCGCGGCACGGTGCACGACGTCACCGAGGGCATGGCCGACGCGCACGCCGTGTTCGCCACCGCGTGGATGACGGCCTACCCGGCGTTCAACGACCCGTGCGCCGGCAGGCGGTTCTACCTCGTGCAGGACTACGAGCCGTGGTTCTTCCCGGTCGGCGGGCTGTCCGCGCTGGCCGAGAACACCTACCGGATGGGGTTCCACGGCTTCACCGCCGGCCGGTTCCTGGCCGACAAGCTGCGGACCGACACGGGCATGCCGGCCGACTCCTTCGACTTCGGCTGCGACACCGACCGCTACCACCTGCGCGAGGGCGCGCGGCGCGACGGCGTCGTGTTCTACGCGCGCCGGCTGGCGCCCCGGCGGGCGATCGAGGTCGGGCTGCTGGCGCTGGAGGTGTTCGCCGAGAAGCACCCCGACGTCGTGATCCACACGTACGGCGAGAAGATCGGCAGGATCGGTCCCCGGCACGTCGACCACGGACTGGTGACCCCCGACCGGCTGAACGAGATCTACAACCGGTGCTTCGCGGGCCTGACGCTGTCGATGACGAACGTCTCGCTCGTGCCGCACGAGATGCTGGCCGCGGGCTGCGTGCCGGTCGTCAACGACGCCGAGCACAACCGGGTCGTGCTGGACAACGACCACGTCCGGTACGCCCCGGCGACGCCGCACGACCTGGCCCGCGCGCTGTCCGACGTGGTGACGCTGCCGGACTTCGGCGCGGTCGCCCGGGCCGGGTCGGCCAGCGTGTCGGGCCGGTCGTGGGACGCGGCCGGGCACGAGCTGGAGAAGGTGCTCAGGCGGGAGCTGTCGGTCTGAACGGCTCAGACGGGCGACGGCGAGGACGCGTCGGGGATGAGGAGCGCAGCGGCGGCCGAACCGTCGGCGGGCACCACGTGGATCGACGCGAGCTGGGCGTCCTTCGGCACGGCGGCGAACGCGAGCCGGTCGTCGTCCAACCAGGTGGCCTGGTCGTCGACGCCGGCCGTGCCGGGCAGCCTGCGCTCCTCGCCGGTCGCCAGGTCCAGCACGGCCAGCTCCCACGGGCCCAGCCGGCCGATGCGCTTCTTGTAGGCGACCTTCGTGCCGTCCGGCGAGAGCGACGGGCACTCGGCGTCGCGCCGCAGCGACTCCACCCGGCGCTCCACCAGGTCGCCCTTCACCAGCCAGGTGTACCCGCCCGAGGCCAGGGTCGCGTAGAACGTGCGGTCGTCGGCGGCCACGGTCAGGCCCCAGTAGTTCACGTCCTGCGCGGTGTGCGGCCGGCCCTCCACGGTCGCCGTGAAGTGCTCCAGGGACTCCACGGCTTCACCGGTGCGCAGGTCCAGGAAGCCGGTGCGGGTGGAGAACCCGCCGGGCACCGAGTAGGAGTCGCCGGTGACGAAAGACGTCCAGCCGACCACCTGGCCGGAGGCCGACACCTTGGCCCGGCTCGGCACGCCGGGCAGCGGCACGGACTTCAGCACCGCGCCGTCGCGGGACACCTCGGCGGCGTACGTCGGACCCGGGCCGGACAGCCGCAGGCACACCGTCGTGCCGCCCGCCCGGTACACCCGCTGGCACTCCAGCGGGGTCGCGCTGCGGGCCGCCGGATCGGCCAGCCGGACCTGCTCGACCCGGCCGCGGCCGTCGGCCAGCTCCACGAACATCAGGTCACCGTCGACCGAAGCGACCGGGACGGGTGATGGGTCGCGCGCTACCGACGCCACGTACACCACCGCGGCTCCGACGACCAGTACGATGGCCGCGACGGCGAACACCACGCGCCGGAAGCCCAAGTCCATCACCACCTGTAACGACTAGGCGCGAGTCGGCCGATTTCAGAGTAACAAGACCCTGCGCGCACGCACGCGGGGTAAACGTGGATCGGGGAGCGGATGGACTTCTGGGGCGCCGTGCGAACGCTGCGCAGGCGGTGGTACATCGCCCTGCCCGCGGCGGTCACGGCGGTCGCCGTCGCCGCCGGTGTGTTCCTGTCCATCCCGACGCGCTACCAGTCGTCCGGGGTCATGGTGCTCACCTCGCCCGCGGCGGGCGGGACGTTCAAGGAGAAGGTGTCGCCGGAGGACGCGGTCCAGGTCAACCCGCTGCTGGCGTTCGACGGCAGCCTGACGACCACCGCGCAGATCCTGGCGCAGATCCTGGCCGACCCGAAGACCCGCAAGGAGTCGCTGGGGATCGACAAGGACTCGACGGACAACTTCACCGCGGCGGGCGGCGGGATGAGCGGGCCGTTCCTGTTCGTGACCGCCGACAGCAGCACGCCGGAGGCCGCCGAGCAGATGGTCACCAAGGTGATGGAGTTCGCGACCGAGGAGCTGGACAAGCAGCAGACCGAGCTGAAGGCGCCGGAGCCGACGTTCATCACCTCGCAGGTGATCGTGAATCCGACGGCGGCGGAGGCGCAGATCGGCGGGAAGGTCCGGTACGCGGGCGCGGCGTTCGTGCTGCTGATGCTGTTGACGACGGCGGCGACGTTCGGCGGCGACAGCATCCTGAACCACCTGCGGCGTCGGCGTGAGGGGCGCTCGGGCGCGGGTGACGGCGAGGCCGCCGCTTCCCCGGCTCCGGCGGCTCCGGCCCCGGCTCCTCAGGCCCCGGCGCCTCAGGGTGGTCCGCCGGCCCCCGTCGCCAAGCCCGCCGGCCCTCCTCCGCAGGCCGGTCCGCCGGTCAACGGCGCGCCCCGCCGCCCACCCGGCCCGCCGGTCCGGCGCCCGCAGCCGACGGCCAGCGAGCAGACGGTGAAGATCGCCGCGCCCGGCCCGCGCGGCAACTCCGGCAGGCCGGCGTGGCCGACCAATGAGGACAGACCCTGACCGTGGTCGAGCAGCCCGTGCGGGACCGGCCCGTGCGCCGACGCGCGGACGGCGCCACCCTGGTGCGCTTCTTCCTGCTGGCGCTGCTGATCATCCCGGCCCGGCTGGTGCTGTCGTTCGTGCCGATGACGCTGCCGCCCGCGTTGCTGGTGGCGTTGCTGCTGGGCGTGCTGTGGGTGTCCGGGCAGATGGTGGACAACGTCGGCATGGGCAAGGGGCGCAACGTCGTGCGCACCGCCGTGGCGCTGTACCTGGCGTCGCAGCTGGCGACCTACGGCGTGGCGACCCGGCGCTGGTTGCCCACCGACGAGCTGACCGTGGCGGACAGCAGCATCATCCGGATCACGTCGGTGATCGCGGTGGCGGTGTTCGTCTGCGACGCCGTGCGGACCAAGGAGCGGCTGGACGGCGTGCTGCGGCTGCTGCTGGGGTGCGCGGCGGTGGTGGCGTTCGTCGGCCTGGTGCAGTTCGGGCTGGGGGTGGACCTGGCCTCGTACGTGTCGCTGCCGGGGCTGCGCGTGCAGGACAACGGGTACTCGGCGATGGAGGCCAGGTCGATCTTCCGCCGGCCGACCGGCACCACGAACCACCCGATCGAGTTCGGCCTGGTGTGCGCGATGGCCGTGCCGCTGGGCGTGCACTACGTGTTCAAGGCGATGGACGACGGCACGCCGCACGTCCGGTGGCTGGCGTGCCTGGCGCTGGTGGCGCTGGGCGCGCTGACGTCGTTGTCGCGCACGGCGATCATCGGCATGGCGGTCGGTGCGGTGATCATGGTCGTCACGCTGCCGCGGCAGCGGCGGATCACCGCCCTGGTGGTCGGCGGCGGGTTCTTCCTCGGGGCGAGCCTGGTCGTGCCGGGGCTGTTCGGGACGCTGCGCGGGATGTTCGCCAACATCGAGGACGACCCGAGCGTGAAGGCGCGCACGGCGGACTACGAGGCGGCGGCGGAGCAGATCGACCTGAACCCGTTGCTGGGGCGCGGTTTCGGCACGTACCTGCCGACGAAGTACACCATCCTGGACAACCAGTACCTGCTGACGTTGATCGAGAACGGGTACCTGGGGCTGTTCGCGCTGATCGGGATGTTCCTGGCGGCGGCGTTCGCGGCGATCCGGGTGCGGGTGATCAGCCGGGACGAGCAGGTGCGGAGCCTGGCGAGCGCGCTGCTGGCGGGCGTGCTGGCGAGCGGGATCGGGTCGGCGACGTTCGACCTGCTGGGGTTCGGCGTCGCCACCGGGCTGGTGTTCATCATGATCGGCGTGACGGGGGCGTTGCTGCGGATCGCCCACGACGAGCGCCGCAAGGCCGCTCAGCCTTCGTAGTCCGGCAAGTCCGGCAGTCCCCGTAGTCCCCCTGTCCCTGAAACCCCGCTGTCCCTGAAACCCGCAGGTCGCTCGTCCTGAGCGTTGAACTCGGGTGTTCCGAACGTAGGACACGGTGGTCGTGAACGTAGGACACGCGCGGGCTGGAGGTAGGACTCTCGGATGAGGGGGCGCCCCGTCCAGGGGGGTGGACGGGGCGCCGTGGGGGGTGGGGGTTGGGGGGTGGGGGCGAAGAGGGTGGGGTTAGGGGGTGAAGGTGACGTCGACCCAGTAGTTGCTGCCGGCGTAGGAGGATTCGGGGAAGCCCGGGCCCGAGCGGTAGACGCCGTTGGCGACGCCCTCGCCGGTGGCCGGGGCGCTGAGCGGTGGGCTGGTCACCGAGTTGCCCGTGAAGTAGCCCGTGTCCACCGAGTAGTGGCCGTTCGGCGCGGTGTAGGAGGCGATGTAGGAGGTGCCGGCGGTGACCGGCACCGGGTTGGCGAAGGTCAGGGTCTGCCAGCCCGTCGCGGTCTCGCCGGTGAACGTGCCGGTGGCCAGCGGGTTGCCGGAGGCGTCCCACAGGGTGCCCGTGTGCGTGCCCGTGTTGCCCGCGCCCTTGTAGAACCGGACCCCGGTCACCGACCCGTTCACCGACGGCACGAACCGCACGCCCAGCTCGTACGAGCCCGAGTCGTCGGACGCCGCCACCGTCGGCACGGTCGCCGCGCTGAACAGCGAGCACGGGCAGTTCCCGGCGGTGGTCGTGGTGAACGACCACGTCGTCGGAGCGGTCATCAGGTTCCCGTAGACGTCGGCCACCCGCAGGCTCGCCGTGTAGGTCATGCCGCCGCCCAGGGCCGCGGCCGGTGTCCACGTCACCTGCTGCTGGTTCGCCGACAGCGCCAGCGTCCCGACGACCTTCGCGCCGCCGGAGTCGGTGAGCGTGAACTGGGCCGTGCTGAGGTCGACCGGCTCGTCGAACGCCGCGGTCAGCGGCGAGGTCCGGGACACCTCGCCGGCGCCGTCGAGCGGGGTGCGCCCGTTGACGGCCGGCGGGGTGTTGTCCTCGTTGGGCAGGTACACGACGTCGACCCAGTAGTTGCCGCCCGCGTAGGAGTTCGTCGGGTAGCCCGCGCCCGACCGGAAGACGCCGTTGCCGCCGTCGCCCGACTCGGGCGCGCTCAACGGCCCGCTGATCACCGGGTGGCCGCTGAAGTACCCGGAGTCGACCGCGTAGTGGCCGGTGGTCGTCGTGTACGACGCGGTGTAGGTCAGCCCCGCCGACACGAAGACCGGCGCGGCGAACGTCAGCGTCTGCCAACCGCTCGCGGTCTCGCCGGTGAACGTGCCGGTCGCCAGCTGCTGCCCGCTCGGCGACCACAGGGTGCCGGTGTGCGTGCCGGTGTTGCCCGCGCCCTTGTAGAACTTGACGCCGGTGATCCGCCCGCCCGCGGTCGGGGTGAACCGCACGCCCAGCTCGAACGCGCCGACGTCGTCGCTGGAGGTGATGGTCGGCAGGGTCGCCGCGCTGAACAGCGAGCACGGGCAGATCACCGCCGGGCCGGTGGTGAACGACCACGCCACCGGGTCCGGCATCGGGTTGCCGTTGACGTCGGCGATCAGCACGTGCGCGGTGTAGCGGGTGTTCGGCACGAGCTTGGCGGCCGGCGTCCAGGTGACGGTCCGCTGGTCGCCGGACAGCGACACCGAACCGGTCAGCTGCGTGCCGCGCGGGTCGGTCAGCCAGACCTGCGCGCTGGCCGGGTCGACCGGCTCGCTGAACGTCGCGGTCACCGGCGCGGTGGCGACGACGTTCGTCGCGTCCGGCGCGGGCGAGCGGTTCGTCATGGTCGGCGGCGTGGTGTCGCCGTTGAGGCCGTTGCGGTAGACGACGTCGACCCAGTAGTTCGTCGCGTTGTACGACGCGGTGGGGAACCCTCCCCCGGCGCCGTAGCGGTACACGCCGTTGGCGCCGTCGACGCCGTCGGCGAGCGCCCGGATGCCCGCGTAGTTCTTGCCCGTCCCGGCGAAGTAGCCGCCGGTGACGGCGTAGCGGCCGTTCGGCGCGTGGTAGGACACGACGTAGGTGGTGTTCGCCTGCACGACGACCGGCGAGGCGAACGTCAGCTTCTGCCAGCCGCTCGCGGTCTCGTTGGTGAACGTGCCGGTGGCCAGCAGCAGGCCGGTGGACGACCACAGCGACCCGGTGTGCGTGCCGGTGTTGCCCGGTCCCTTGAAGAACCGGACGCCCAGCACCTCGCCCTTGCCGTTGAAGCGGACCTTGGTGCCGACCTCGGTCGGCGTGGTGTCGCCCGCCGCGTACACGGCCGGTCGGGCGAAGTCGTCCCAGACCGTGCACGGGCACGTCGCCGGCCGGTTCGCGCCGGTGGTGAACGACCACGTCGACTGCGGCGTCTGGTTGCCCGCCGCGTCCGCGACGCGCAGCGCCACCGCGTACCCCGTGTTCGGGGTGAGCGCCTGGCCCGGCGTGAAGGTGACCGTCCTGTTCTCGTTCGACAGCGCCAGCGAGCCGGACACGGCGCCGGTCGGCCCGGTCACGGTGAACTGGGCGGAGCCAGGCGCGACGGCCTCGTCGTAGGTGGCCGAGACGGCGGGGGTGAGCGCGACCGTGCCCTCGCCGTCCACCGGCGTGGTGGACACCTGGAGCGGCGCGCGCTGGTCGGGGCCGGGGTCCGGCGCCCACACCACGTCGACCCAGTAGTTGCTGCCCCAGTGGGACTGGGTCGGGAAGCCGGTGGAGCCGAACCGGAACAGCCCGTTCGTCCCGTTCGCGCCGTTCTTCAGGCCGGTGAGCGGTTCGAGGTAGCGGGGCTGCTGGAGGAAGTACTCCAGGTCGTAGGAGTAGTGGCCGTTGGGCGCGAAGTACGACGCGACGTAGGTGGTGCCCGCGGACACCTGCACCGGCATCGGGAACGTCAGCGTCTGCCAACCGCCCGCCGTCTCGTTGGTGAACGTGCCGGTGGCCATCGGGTTGCCGGCCGAGTCCCACAGCGTGCCGGTGTGCGTGCCGGTGTTGCCCGCGCCCTTGTAGAACTTGACGCCGCGCACGTAGCCGTCGCCGTTCGCGACCCACTTCACGCCGAGCTCCAGCGGCGACGCGTCACCGCTGTCGGGCACGTCGGGGGTGTCCGCGTTGGTCCACAGGCCGCACGGGCAGGTGCGCGGGTTCACCCCGGGCGTCGCCACGACGGGCGTGGACAGGTTCACCGAGTCGTCCACGGCGCGCACCCGCAGGCTCGCCGGGCCGGACAGGCTCGGCGTGTAGGTGTAGCTCCACGACGCCTGGCCCGCCTGCCACGCGGCGGGGTGCCAGCGGTTGCCGCCGTCGGTGGACACCTCGACGCCGCCGACCTGGCCGCCGCCGACGTCGGCCACCGTGCCGGAGAACGTGTAGGCGGCGCCCACCGTGGACAGCGGCGGCACGGAGGTGAACGCGACGGTCGGCGGCTGGGCGTCGGTGCTCGCGGTCGCCTGCACCAGACCGATCTGCAGCGTGGTCGCCGACACGCCCATGTCGGCCAGGAAGTTGACCGTGGCCTGCTTCATCCGCACGTCGGAGGTCGGCGTGTTGGTGAGGAACGCGTGCTCGTCGTCCACCCCCCAGGCCCACTGCACCGTGCCCGCGCCGAACACCAGCGCGCCGCTCGCGTGCCGGTAGTAGGTGATGGCGTGGGTCTTGGTGTCCGGGGTGTAGAGGTCGCCGTGGTTCTGCAGCACGTACGGGCCGTCGGGCATGGTCACGGTGGTGCGGGACAACTGCGCCACGCCCGCCGGCTGGAAGCCGTTGTCCTCGACCGAGTTCCACTCGTAGCCGAGCGTGCCGGGCTGGAAGGTGTAGGTCGAGCCCGCGGCCATGTTCTGCAACGACGTGTGCCGCCACAGCCGCATCCTGCCGTAGGCGGCCGGGACCTGGAGCGAGTCGTCGCGCCGCCCGTTGACCGTGAAGATGTTGCCCAGCAGCGCGTTCTCCGGGTTGCCGCCGTCCTGGTCGGGGTAGCGGGGGTCGCGCCAGGTGCCGGTCCAGTCGGCCAGGCCGTCGTTCTGGGTGCCCTTGGTCTCCTTGTAGCAGGCGATGGTGCGCCAGTCGGTCTGGGAGGAGTCGATGCTCTTCTCCCACCGGTGCTTCCAGAAGATCTCGTTGCCGGTGAGGAACGCCATGTGCACGCCCGCGTCCCGGGCGGCCTCGACGTTGTCCCGCTGCTCCTCGGACCAGTACTCGTCGTGGCCGACGGCCATGAACACCTTGTGGTTCTTGATCAGGTGGCCGCGCCGGGCCGAGTCGGCGTCCGTGGTGTAGCTCACGTCGTACCCGTTGGCCTCCAGGAAGCGCAGCATCGGGTACTCGGCGTTGAAGATGAAGTTGTCGTCGCCGTCGCCGCCGGTGTATGGGCGGTTGTAGCTGACCTTGTACGCCTGGCCGCCCTGACCGGGGCCGTCGCCGAAGTACAGGCTGTTGCCGCCGTAGCGGTTGTAGGCCACCCAGGTCGAGTCGGAGGTCTGGAACAGGATCTTCGAGGTGCTGCTGTCGTCGCGGACGACGAAGACGATCTCGTTCTCCGCGCCGGTGTCGTTGCGGTGCGTGCGCGCGTAGTAGAGGCCCGAGACAGCGGTCTGCGGCACGTTCCAGCTCAGCGACACCGCCCAGTTGCCGCAGTCGATCAACGCGCTGCCGTCCGTGCCGCGCAGGCACGGGTCCTGGTTCTGCGCGGTGTTTCGGGTGATCCGCTCCTGGAAGCGCGCGCCGACGCCGCCGTACCAGCCGAGCCGGTAGATGTCGATGTAGTAGGACGACGCGCTGGTCAGCATCTTGAAGTCGACCCGGCCGCCGGGGGTGGCGCTGATGTCGGTGGTGTAGCCCAGGATGCTGTCGTCGCGGTAGCCCACCTGCCAGTCGGGCGTGCCCAGCTTGGTGTTCTCGCAGGCGACCTTGTTGACCACCGGGGCGTCGCACGGCGCGGCGGTGGCCTCCGGGGCGCGCAGCAGACCGACGACGGTCAGGGTGGACGCCGCCAGGGCGACCACCACCGCCAGGCGCAGCAGGGCTACCGCGAGAACGGGTCTGGCCCGCTTCTGGTCGGCGGTCATGGGTCTATCACCTCTCGGGCAAAGCGGTGGTGACTGCGGGTGATCCGGTGCGCACTGCATCGCCCAGCGGAGTCCTGTTGCTCCGATGGTCGGGGGAACCGCACCTGGTGTTACAGCACAACGTGACCAGTTCTCGGCTGATCACTCAGAGCGACGCCGGCAGCTCCCACAGCGCCGCCCCCAGCTCGTCGACCACGGTGTCCTGCTCCGCGGTCGTCATGTCGTGGTAGAGCGGGAGGATCAGCGACCGCCGGGTGAAGGACTCCGTCACCGGCAGGTCGACGCGCGGGTGGTCCGCGTAGGCGGGTTCGAGGTGGGCGGCCATGATCCCGCGCCGCGCCGACACCCCTCGCTCGGCGAGCCGGACCAGGACCTCGTCCCGCGTCACCGGCGCGTCGTCGGGCAGCACCACCCAGAACGACTGGTAGTTCGTCGTGCCGTGCTCGGGGTCGCGCACCGCGCGCGAGCCCGGCACGCCGGCGCCCCACCCGTCGGCCAGCAGCTCGTGGTAGCGGGCCGCCAGCTCGCGCCGCCGCCGCACGATCGCGTCCAGTTTGGACAGCTGGACCAGGCCGACGGCGGCCTGGACGTCGGTCATCCGGTAGTTGAACGCGGGCTCCAGGTAGCTCTCGGCCACCGAGCCGCCGCAGCTGTGCCGCTCGGCCGCGCTGACGCTCGTGCCGTGCTCGCGCAACCGCCTGGCCCGCGCCGCCCACTCCTCGCGGTTCGTGGTGAGCATCCCGCCCTCGCCGGTGGTGATCGGCTTGCGCGGGTGGAACGACCACACCGCCACCTCGGCGTCCGCGCCGACCGGCACGCCCCGGTAGGTGGAACCGGCGGCGCAGGCGGCGTCCTCCACCACCGCGACGCCGAGCGGGCGGCACAGCGCGCGGATCGGGTCGACGTCGACGGGCACCCCGGCCTGGTGCACCGGGACCACCGCGCGGGTCCGGTCGGTGAGCACCGGTTCGACGGTCGCCGCGGCCAGGTTGCCGGTCTCCGGCTCCACGTCGGCGAACACCGGCGTCGCGCCGCACTGGCGGACCGCGTTGGCGGTGGCGATGAACGACAGCGACGGCACCACGACCTCGTCGCCCGGCCGCACGCCGAGCAGGTGCAGCGCGAGGTGCAGCGCGGTCGTGCACGAGGACGTGGCGACGGCGTGCAGCGCGGCGACCCGGCGGGCGAAGGCGTCCTCGAACGCGGCGACCTCCGGCCCCTGCGCGACCCGGCCGGCCAGCACGGCGGCGGAGGCGGCCTCGGCCTCCTCCGCGCCGAGCCACGGCCTCATCACGGGGATCATCTCGGTCCGGCCACCGCTCAGGCGGCGTCGAACGGCCCGGGTCCGTCGACCCGCGGCACGTCGACGAACGCGCCGTCGGCGGCGAGGCTGGCGGAGGCCGCTTCGAGGGTGGCCAGCACGCGCAGGCCGGACCAGCCGTCGGTCAGCGGCGCCCGCTTCTCGGTGATCGAGGCGGCGAACTCGGCCATCATCGCGCGCAGCGCCTCCTTCTCCGGCAGCGCGGGCGCGACGGTGGCGCCGCGCCGGTAGGAGACGATCGCCTGGCGGCGGTCCTCGTCGTCCTCGACGCGGTCCGCGCCCCGGTCGTGCACCGAGATGCGCTGCACGGTGTTCAGGTCGTCCCAGACCACCATCCGGCGGGAGCCGCCGACGATCATGGTGCGGATCTTGGTCGGCGACAGCCAGTTCACGTGCACGTGCGCCAGCACGCCGTCGGACAGCTCCAGCGTCAGGTGGCCGACGCACGCGCGCCCCGCGCCGATCGGGTCCGAGCCGTGCGCGGACACCCTGGCCACCCGCACGCCGTCGGGCAGGATCGCGTCGAAGATGGACAGGTCGTGCGGCGCCAGGTCCCAGAACACGTCCACGTCCGGCTGCACCAGCCCGAGGTTGACCCGCACCGAGTCGAGGTACTGCACGGTCCCGACCTCGCCGCCGCGGACCAGCTCGCGCAGGTGCTGCACGGCGGGGGTGTAGGCGAAGGTGTGGTCGAGCATCAGCGTCAGCCCGCGGGCCTCGGCCTCGCGGACCAGTTCCAGCCCGTCCGCGTAGTTCGCCGCCAGGGGCTTCTCCACCAGCACGTGCTTGCCCGCCCGCAACGCCGCCAGCGCGACCGGCAGGTGGGTGGCCGCCGGGGTGGCGATGGCGACCGCGTCGACCGCCGGGTCGGCGAGCACGTCGTCCAGCGAGCCGGAGACCCGGACCGAGGAGTAGTCGCCGAGCACCCGCCGGGCCCGCTCGACGTCCAGGTCGCACAGGTAGCGCAGCTCCAGGCCGGGGGTGGCCTGCGCGTTGCGCACCAGGTTCGGGCCCCAGTAGCCGGCGCCGATGACGGCGGTGCCGATCGGCTGGTCGTTGTCCTTGCTCATCTCAATATGCCCCTTGACCGCCGAAAACGGCGCGGAAGGTCTTCCACAGGATCAACGCGTCGAGGGCGAGCGACCACTCCTCGACGTAGCGCAGGTCGAGCCGCACCGACTCGTCCCAGGACAGGTCGCTGCGGCCGGAGACCTGCCACAGGCCGGTCAGACCGGGCTTCACCAGCAGCCGGCGGCGCATGTCCGGGCCGTACTTGGCGCTCTCCTCCGGCAGCGGCGGCCGGGGGCCGACCAGCGACATGGTGCCGGTGAGCACGTTGAACAGCTGGGGCAGCTCGTCCATCGAGTAGCGCCGCAGGAACCGGCCCACCGCGGTGACGCGCGGGTCGTGGCGCATCTTGAACAGCACGCCCGCGCCCTCGTTCACCGCCTGGAGCTTGGCGCGCAGCGCGTCGGCGTTGGTGACCATGGTGCGGAACTTGACGATGGTGAACGGCGCGCCGTCCTTGCCGACGCGGCGCTGCCGGTAGAGCACCGGGCCCCTGGTGTCGACCATGATCGCCACCGCGACGGCCAGCAGCACCGGGCTCAGCAGCGCGAGCAGCGCCGCCGCGCCGACCTTGTCCACGGTCGCCTTGACCAGCCGGCGGAGGCCGGTGAACTTCGGCTCGCTCACCCGCAGCAGCGGCATCCCGAGCACGCCGGTGACGTGCAGCCGCGGTCCGGCGAAGTCCATCAGGGCGGGCGCGACGACCATCTCGGCGCCGGTGCCCTCCAGGTCCCAGGCGAGCTGCTGGAGCCGGCGCGGCGTCCAGTAGGCGTCGGCGGTGACCGCGACGATCCGGTAGCCGCCGCGGCGGACCTGCTCGGCCAGTTCGCCGAACCGGCCGACGACCGGGACGCCTTCCAGCTCGACGCCGATCTCGGCGCGACCGTCCACGGTGCACACGGCGTCCACGCGCCAGCCCAGGTGGGGCGCGCGGCGGGTCCGGCCGATCAGGTCGGTGACGGTGTCGACGTTGCCGGCGGCGAGCACCGGCAGCAGGCAGCGGCCCTCGCCGCGGGCGCGGTGCAGCGGGCGGCGGAGCAGGTAGCGGACCGGGAGGGCGACCAGCGCGACGGCCGGTCCGACCACGAACACCCACAGGCGCGCGCCGGGCAGCCCCGCCGCGAGCGCGCCGAGGCCGAGCGCGACGACGGAGCTGAACAGGCCGCGGCCGAGGCGGCGGAACTCCTCCGCGCCCTGGCCGAGCACCATGGGGTTCCAGACCCGGTTGAGGAACAGGGACCCGATGACCACCGCGACCGTGACGGCCTCCAGCGCGATCAGCGGCAGCGGCGCGAACGAGGCGTGGCGGGAGGACAGGAAGAAGCCCGCCAGCGCGACGACCACGACCGTGCACAGGACGTCGGCCGTGATGACGCCGTAGCGGTAGGCGGGTTCCCAGCTGCCGACGGTGGGGTGGGTCGTGCGGTTGGCGCCCATCCTCGCGACCGGTCTGTGTCGCGTGGGCTGGACCTGCTCGCTCATCGTGGTGCTCCCCGGGGGTTGGGCCGGTTCGGACGTGCACGTTCGCAGGGCATCCCCGACGGACCCGCGTGGTGTACGACAAATGGTGCGGCAGGCGATTCCTCGGCCAGCCAAATGGTGATTCGTCGCACTGGCCGGATGCGTTACAAGTTCGTCGGCGACCATTCCTCGGCGGACCGGGCGGCGCACACCCAGACGGTTCGCGAGGTGACTTCGGGTCACCGCCGAGGTGTCCGGAAAAGGCTTGCCACAGCACCGGGAGTGAGCCTCCACAGTGGTCCGGAGACCGTCGCGCAGGCGCGCGGACACGTCCATCGCGTTCGGGGCGTCCCGCGTTACAGGGGGGTTTTCGGCGGCAGCCGGAACTACGGCTTCGAATTTCTTCGAAAGTGCTCCGGAGGAGTCGGCGGCAGACCGCACCGCGGCGGGTTGCCATCACCCTTCCACAGACCGGGTAGAGCTATTCGGCGCAACGGGCCGGGCGCTTCGGGTGACCGGCGCGCGGTATTTCCGGGAACGTTCGGCCAACCGGGAGTGACGAGCGCCACTCCCCCGGTGCGAACGGGGGCGGTGGCGGTCGTGCCGGTAGACATCGGCTGGTCGGACGTCTGGAGCGCGCGGGTGCGGTGGAGCGACCTGTGGTGGACGCCACTCGCCGGACCCGACTGCGGCAGGGCCGGCGGTGGGCTGCCGGTGGGGTCAGCGGCCGGCGACCAGGCGTGCCTTCTCGTCGCCGACGGCGATCACGTCGCCGTCGTGCAGCTGGGCGCCGCGCCGCGTCTCCAGCCTGCCGTTCACCGTCACCTCGTCCGACTCGACCAGTTCCCGGGCGTGCGCGCCGTTGTCCGCCAGGCCCGCCAGCTTGAGGAACTGGCCCAACCTGATCATGTCGTCGGAGATCTCGACCTCGCGGATGCGCATGGCCACATCATCCTCCAGGCACCCAGAGCCCGCGCATGTGCGGCGGTTAACGAGGATTGCACGGAGTCGAAACACGCCGGACATCATCCGGACCGGGTTCGGTCTAGGTTCCCACAGGGTGAGCACAGGCAGCTCTGACCCGGAGCCGACCGGCGGCGAGCGCAGACGCCGCCGGTCCCCGCGCGGTGAGGTCGGCACGACCGGCGCCCGCTTCGGCTCCCCCGCACTGCGCCGCCACCTCGACGGGGAGCAACCGGCGCCGCCCGAGCCCGCGCGCAAGCGGCGGTCGCGCGGCGAGGTCGGCGCCACGGGCGCCCGGTTCGGCTCGGCGGCGTTGCGCCGCAGCCTGGAGGAGGTCCGCGACGACCCGCCGGCGGAGACCGCGCCGTTCCGGGCCGAGCCCCCGACCATCCCGGCCATCCCGGCCGCCCGGGAGCCCGAGCCCGCCGTCGAGGAGTTCTCCGGTCCCCTGGTCCGCCCCTACGCGTGGACCGGCGGCCGCACGGCGTCCGAGTACGACCTGAGGCTGGAGACGCTGGTCTCGCTGGAGGAGCGCGGCATCGCGGTGGCCATGCGCGACACCACGGCCGAGCAGCGGTCGATCGTGGAGGTGTGCGCCGACCCGCGGTCGGTGGCCGAGGTGTCCGCGCTGCTGGCGGTGCCGCTCGGCGTGGTGCGGGTGCTGCTCGGCGACCTCATCGGCATGGGCGTCGTCGCGGTGCACGACAACGCCGCCGCTCCCGGCGGGCCGGACCTCACCCTGCTGGAACGGGTGCTGGCCGGCCTGCGCGCCCTCTGAACCGACCCCTCCAGCCCGCCCCCTCTAGCCCGCCCGCTCGACCTCCGCCCGCAGCCGGCCGAACACCTCGGCCAGGTCGGCCAGCCGGTAGTGCGCGTTCAGCCCGCTCGGGTTCGGCAGCACCCACAGCCGGGCCGACGCGATCAGCTCCTCCTGCGGGCCGACCTTCGCGCCCTTGCGCCCGAACGCGGCCCGGTACGCCGTCACGCCGACGACCGCGACCACCTTCGGCCGGTGCTCGCGGGCCAGCTCGGTCAGCCGCGCGCCACCCGCCCGCAGCTCCTCGGCGGTCAGCTCGTCGGCCTTCGCCGTCGGTCGGGCGACCAGGTTCGTGATGCCCAGCCCGTAGCCCGGCAGCTCGTCCTGCTCGTCGGGGCGCAGCAGCCGCGGCGTGAAGCCGGACAGGTGCAGCGCCGGCCAGAACCGGTTGCCCGGCCGGGCGAAGTGCTGCCCCTTGGCGGCCGACATCAGACCGGGGTTGATGCCGCAGAACAACACCTCCAGCCCCGGCCCGAGCACGTCCGGCAGGGCGCCGTCCGCCGCGCTCACCCGACCACCACCGGGGTGCCGCCGACGACCAGCCGCCAGTCCACCCGGTGCAGCGCCGCCGGGTCGACCTCGCCCCGCTCCCGCACCCAGTCGATGATCAGCTGCCGGATCTCCAGCTGCCGGTTGTGCAGCACCGGAGCGGTGGCGACGTGCGGGAAGTTGCCGCCGCCCGACTGCCGGTAGTTGTTGACCGCCACCGCGAACGCCTGGTCCGCCGCCACCGGCGCGCCGTCGTAGGACAGGCCGGTGATCCGCTGCCCGACCGGCCGGGCCAGGTCGACGTCGTAGGTCAGCGGCGCGTCCAGGCCGGCCGCCACGTCGTAGAGGTAGTCGGGCGTGCCGCCCGCGTTGGTCAGCGCGTCCGGCCGGTGCGGGCCCGGCGTGGTCACCGCCTGGTAGTACGCCGCCGAGCGCTCCAGGTAGTCCTTGAGCTGCGCCCCGGTGAGGCGGACGCCGAACAGGGTGTTGTCGTAGACGTAGAGCCCGGCCACGTCCCGCACCGACACGTCGCCCGCCGGGATCGCGGCGGCCTTGTTGAACGGCGACGCCAGCGACAGCACGGGCAGCGCCGCGCCCAGGTCGGCCTTCAGCGCCTCGCCCTGCACCCGGTTGACGAAGTCGAGCACGGCGGTGTCCTCGTAGCGGGCGGTCGCCGCCGACATCGCCGCCTTCGACGTGCCGATCCTGGAGTTGACGTAGGCGACCACCTTGTCGTGGTCGTCGCGCAGCCGGCGGACGATGACCGGGTCCTCGGGCACGGTGGTGGTGTCGAGCACCTGCGAGCGGGACGCCTCGTTGCGCCAGCCCCGCCCCGGCGTCCAGACCAGGTCGAACTCCATCAGGCTGAGCCGCTTGCCCCAGAACAGCGGCTCGGTCAGCAGCACCCGCGCGCCGGTGGCCTTGTTCGTGACGAACCGCTGCGCGATCTCGGTGTGCGCGTGGCCGACCAGGATCGCGTCGATGCCCGGCACCTCCTCGGCGACCAGGGCCGAGCAGTTCTCCGGGAACGGCAGCAGGTCGCCCAGCGACGACGACAGGTCCGCGCCGGAGTGCGCCGCCACGACGACCAGGTCCGCGCCCGCCTCGCGCACCTTCGGCACCCACTCGCGGGCCTGCTCCAGCACGCCGGGGAACGTCATCCGGCCCTCGACGTGCGCCTTGTCCCAGATCGCGATGCCCGGGTTGGTCAGGCCGAGGACGCCGACCCGCAGCGGCGCGGCCCCGGTCCGCCACACGGTCTTGATCACGTACGGGCGGAACGCGGGCTCGCCGGTGGCCGCGTCGACCGCGTTCGCCGCGAGCAGCGGGAAGTCCAGCTGCTTCTCGAACGCGCGCAGCAGGGGGATGCCGTAGTTGAACTCGTGGTTGCCGAGCGCGGCGGCGTCGTAGCCGAGCTCGTTCATCGCGGTGGCCATCGGGTGCACGCGGCGGCGGCCGATGGGCTCGACCTTGGCGTAGTAGTACGCCAGCGGGGTGCCCTGGATGGTGTCGCCCGCGTCGATGAGCAGCGTCCGGTGCGCTCCTCGTTCCTGCCGGACGGCCTTGACCAGTGTGGACAGCTTCGCCAGGCCGACGTCGTTGTGCGCGGCGTCGTCGAACTCGCGGTCGGCGAAGTAGTCCCAGTTGAACACGTTGCCGTGCAGGTCGGTGGTGCCGAGGACGGTGAGCGTGAACCGCCGTCCCCCAGTCCGGTCTTCCGGGGCGGCCCGCGCCACCGTGTGGAACCCGGCGACGGCGAGCACGCCCGCGGCGCCGCCCGCGAGCAGGGCGCGGCGGTGCAGAGGAGATCCGGTCATGCGGCAGACCGTAACCATTGACGGTTGACTAGTCCGCTGCCTTTTCGGCGGTGTCGTCGCCCTTCGCACGTCGTCGCAGGCCGACGAAGACCGTGACGGCAGCCAGCGCCGCCACGGCCGCGATCAGGACCCACACCCACAGCGGCAGGCCGCCGTCGTCGCCGGAAGAGGAGGAGGACGTGGCCGCCGGGGTGGAAGTCCCGGTGGTCGGCTCGGTGATGGTGGCCACCGACGGGGTGGTGGTCGCGGTGGCCGTCGCGGTCTCCGCCGACGTCACGGCCGGTGGCGCGCCGGGCGTGGTGACGGCCGGCGCCTGCTGCCGGGGCGGCGCGGTCAGGGTGAACGCGTACGTGCCGTCCACGAAGTCGCCGTCCAGCGACTCGACCTGCCAGGCCACCTGGTACTGCCCGGCGGGCGAGCCGGTCTCCAGCAGCGCGACGGTCAGCGTCGCGCCGCGGGCGGTGACCTCCCCCAGCGGCCAGGCGCTGCCGTCGGGGGCCAGGACGGTGACCGTGGCGCTCTCGGCGGGCACCGGTTCGGTGAACGTCAGCGTGAGCTGCGTCGGCCGCTGCGGCAGCGACGCGCCGCTCGCCGGGTCGCTCGACACCAGCTCGGTGTGGGCGGACGCCGGGGCCGCCGCCCCGAGCAGGGCCAGGGTCGCCAGCAGCGCCGAGAGCGCCAATCGGGTCATACCGGTAGTTCTACCGGGTCGGAGGGGTCCCCTGCCGGCCGCCGCCCGCCCGCTGCGGGGGTCCGCCGCGCTGCACGTCGCCCTCCGTGATGCTGTCCGCGGTGGGCTCGTCGCCGGTCCCGGAGGAGGCGATGACGCTGACGACGTCGCCGACGGCGATGTCGTCCAGGTCGCCCTGGCCGCCGTTCACCCGCGTGTCGTCGTCGATCCGGTAGGTCCCGCTGAACCCGTCGGTGCTCTTCACCGTGATGGACGAGTCGCCGACCTCGGTGACCTCGCCGTTCTGGAACTCGCCGTGCTGCGCGTCGCCGAACGGCCCACCCATGATCACGAGACCGCCGCCGGGACCGCCGCGCACGCCGTAGCCGCCGGGTCCGCCCATCGCGCCCCGGGCCGCCTCGGGTTTGCTCGCCGCGTAGATGACCCCGCCGCCGACGGCGGCGATGCCCACGGCGATGGCGACCGCGGCGAGGGCCTTGCGGCCGTTCCAGCCGGGTCCCGCGGCGGCGGCCCGCGGCGGCGGTTCCTCGCCCCACGTCGGTTGCTGCTCGGTTTCGGTAGTCATGGCGACCAACGTCCCGGTGGAGCCTGTGCGTGGGCTGTGCGGTCCTTGGGCGGCGGCTGTGCGTGCGCCACGAGCGGTGGCGGGCGTTCACAGGTGGTACACAGGATCGGCACAGGTCCGGCTCAAGGGCCGGGATCACGATGGGAGCATGCGCCCAGTGTCCGCTTCGGGGTCCTCCCCTGAGCTCCGCCGCCCGGACGGCAGTCCCGTGCGTGTCCTGGTGGTCGACGACGAGTCCACCTTGGCCGAGCTGATGTCCATGGCGTTGCGGATGGAGCGGTGGGAGGTGCGCACCGCGCTGGACGGCACGTCCGCCGTGCGCACCGCGCGCGAGTTCCAGCCGGACGTGGTCGTGCTGGACGTGATGCTGCCCGACTTCGACGGGCTGGAGGTGCTGCGCCGGCTGCGCGTCGACCTGCCGGCGCTGCCCGTGCTGTTCCTGACCGCGAAGGACGCGGTGGAGGACCGGATCGCCGGGCTCACCGCGGGCGGCGACGACTACGTGACCAAGCCGTTCAGCCTGGAAGAGGTGGTGCTGCGGCTGCGCGGCCTGCTGCGCCGCACCGGCGTGACCGAGGCGCGTGCGGGCGCCGAGCTGGTGGTCGGCGACCTCGTGCTGGACGAGGAGACGCGCGAGGTGCGCCGAGGCGGCGCCCCGGTCGACCTCACCGCGACCGAGTTCGAGCTGCTGCGGTACCTGATGCGCAACCCCCGGCGGGTGCTGTCGAAGGCGCAGATCCTTGACCGGGTGTGGAACTACGACTTCGGCGGCCAGGCCAACATCGTCGAGCTGTACATCTCCTACCTGCGCAAGAAGATCGACGCGGGCCGGGCGCCGATGATCCACACGATGCGGGGCGCCGGGTATGTCCTCAAGCCGTCGACCTGACCGGCGGGCGTCGCGCGCCCGGAGCCGGCCGCTGCGGACCAAGCTGGTGGCGGCCCAGGTCGTGCTGCTGGCGGTGGTGTGCGCCATCATCGGCGTGACGACCGGGTTCGCGCTGCGGGACTCGCTGGTCGAGCAGGTGGACGGGAAGCTGTGGGAGGCGGCGGCCACGATCGGCCGCGACGTGGAGCGGGCGCCGCACACCCTGCCCGACGCGGCGCGGCCCGGCCCGCTGGGCGACGCGGGCTTCCCGCCCGGGACGCTGGCGCTGATCCGGCGCGGCGACGGCGTGGTGGACACCCAGCGGCAGCCGGTGGGCTTCGGCGACCGGGAGGGGCTGTCGGTCGACGTCACCAGGCAGATGGAGGGCGTGCCGCCCGACGCCCGCGCCCGCACGGCGGCGCTGGAGGGGCTGGGCGACCACCGGGTCCTCTCGCTGGTCACCCGGAGCGGGGCCGTGGTGACCGTCGGGATGCCGCTGGCCGACGTGAACAGCACGGTGTGGCGGATGGGGTGGGTGCTGGCCGGGGTGGCCCTGGCCGGGGTGATCGCGGTGAGCCTGGCGGGCGCGCTGATCGTGCGCCGCACGCTGCGCCCGCTGGAGCGGGTGGCCGCGACCGCGAGCCGGGTCGCCGAGCTGCCGCTGCACCAGGGCGAGGTGGCGCTGGCCGAGCGGGTGCCCGACGAGTACGCCGACCCCGGCACCGAGGTGGGCCAGGTCGGCCTGGCGCTGAACCGGATGCTCGGGCACGTCGGCAGCGCCCTGGAGGCCAGGCACGCCAGCGAGACCCGGGTCCGGCAGTTCGTCGCCGACGCCAGCCACGAGCTGCGCACCCCGCTGGCCGCCATCCGCGGCTACGCCGAGCTGACCCGGCGCACGTCCGACGAGGTGCCGCCGCGGATCGGGCACGCGATGCGGCGGGTGGAGTCCGAGGCGGTGCGGATGACGTCGCTGGTGGAGGACCTGCTGCTGCTGGCCCGGCTGGACGCGGGCCGGCCGCTGGCGCGCGAGCCGGTCGACCTGTCGCGGCTGGTGGTCGACACCGTCAGCGACGCCCGGATCGCCGGGCCGGACCACGAGTGGCGGCTGGCGCTGCCGCCGGACGCGGTCCAGGTGACCGGGGACGCGCACAAGCTGCACCAGGTGCTGGCGAACCTGCTGTCGAACGCGCGCACGCACACGCCGCCGGGCACGACCGTCACCACGTCGCTGTCCACTGTGGACCGGGCGGTGGAGGTGGCGGTGACCGACGACGGTCCGGGCATCCCGCCCGAGTCGCAGCGCGAGGTGTTCGAGCGGTTCAGCCGGGGCGACACGTCGCGGTCGCGGGCGGCCGGGAGCACCGGGCTCGGGCTGTCGATCGTGGCCGCCGTCGTGGCCTCGCACCACGGGTCCGTGCGGCTGGACAGCGAGCCGGGCCGGACCGCGTTCACCGTCCGCCTGCCGCGCTGATCGCGCACGGCGGGTTCAATCGCGCACAGCGGGCTCACAGGCGGGGCACAAGGGCCGCCCAGGGTCCGCCGACAGGCTCGACCCCATGCGAGCGCGACTACCACTGCTGGTGCTGTTGGCCGGGACGGCGGTGCTCTACCTGTGGCGCCTGGGTGACTCGGGGTGGGCCAACGCCTACTACTCCGCCGCCGCCCAGGCCGGCGCCGAGAGCTGGCACGCGTGGTTCTTCGGCGCGACCGACCCGGCGGGCTCGATCACGGTCGACAAGACACCGGCGGCGACCTGGGTGACGGGGCTGTCGGCCCGGCTGTTCGGGGTCAACGCCTGGAGCATCCTGGTACCGCAGGCGCTCATGGGCGTGGCGAGCGTGTGGCTCCTCCACGCCACCGTGCGCCGGACGGCCGGTGAGGCCGCCGGCCTGATCGCGGGCGCGGTGCTGGCGCTGACGCCGGTCGCGGTGCTGATGTTCCGGTTCAACAACCCGGACGCGCTGATGGTGCTGCTGCTCGTGGCGGGCGCGTACTGCGTGGTCCGGGCCACCGAGGGGGCGTCGGCGCGGTGGTTGGCGCTGGCCGGCGCGGCGGTGGGTTTCGCGTTCCTGGCCAAAATGCTCCAAGCGTTCCTGGTGCTGCCCGCGTTCGGGCTGACGTACCTGGTGTTCGCGCGGGCGCCGTTGCTGCGCAAGGCGCGGCACCTGGCCGTCGCGCTGGGCGCGGTCGTCGTCGCCGGCGGCTGGTGGGTGCTGGCGGTGGAGCTGACGCCCGCCGGCTCGCGGCCCCACGTCGGCGGCTCGCAGTCCGACAGCGTGCTGGAGCTGGCGCTGGGCTACAACGGGCTCGGCAGGTTGACCGGTGACGAGGTCGGCAGCGTCGGAGGCGGGGGCGGCTGGGGCACGGCCGGGTGGAGCAGGCTGCTCGGGGACGAGATGGGCGGTCAGATCGCCTGGTTGCTGCCGACCGCGCTGGTGCTGCTGGTCGCCGGCTGGTGGGCCGGGCGGACCGCGGAACGGGCCGGTCTCGCGCTGTGGGGCGGCTGGCTGGTCGTCACCGCCGCGGTGTTCAGCTTCATGAACGGCATCATCCACGCGTACTACACGGTGGCGCTGGCCCCGGCGATCGGGGCGTTGATCGGGATCGGCGCGGTCGCCCTGTGGCGCGAGCGGCACGAGCCCGCCGCGGCGGCGGCGCTGTCCGGCGCGCTGGCCGTGACCGCGCTCCAGTGCTACCTGCTGCTGCTGGACTGGTCCACCCCGCTGGCGGTGGTCGTGCTGGTCCTCGGCCTGGTCGGCGCGGTGGGCCTGTTCCTCGCGTCGACCGCGCCCGCCGCCGTGGTCGTGCCGGTCGCCGTGGTCGGCGCCCTGCTCGGACCGGGAGCCTACTCCGTCGCCACGGCCGCGACACCGCACTCCGGCGCGATCCCCAGCGCCGGTCCGGCGCAGGACCGGTCCGGTGGCGGACTGGTCCTGGTGGGACCGGGCGGCGCCACGCGGAACGCCGGTGGCGGCATGGGCGGTCTGCTCAACGCTCCAACACCGGGCGATGAACTGGTGGCGCTGCTGCGGGACAGCGAGGGCTTCACCTGGGCGGCGGCGACCGTCGGGTCGAACAACGCGGCCGGGTACCAGCTCGGCAGCGGCGAGCCGGTGATGGCCGTCGGCGGCTTCAACGGCACCGATCCCGCGCCCACGCTGGAGGAGTTCCAGGAGCTGGTCCGAGGCGGGCGGATCCACTACTTCCTCGGCGGAGCCGGGGTGCGCGCCGAGACCGGCAGCGACGCGGCGCGGCGGATCGCCGAGTGGGTGGCCGACGCGTTCAGCGCGACGGAGGTCGACGGCGTCACCGTCCACGACCTCACAGCGGACGCACAGCGATGACACACGAACCGCCCAGCGACGCGCCCGAGGGTGGCGTCATGACCTTCGCGACGCTCACGACGACCACCGTGCTCGACGTGGTGGTGCCGGTGCACAACGAGGAGCGCGACCTCGCGCCCTGCGTGCGCGAGCTGCACGCCGACCTCAGGCGGACGTTCCCCCACCCGTTCCGGATCACCATCGCGAACAACGCGAGCACCGACGGGACGCGCGCCGTCGCCGACGCGCTGACCCGCGAGCTGCCCGGCGTCGTCGCGGTGCACCTGGCCGAGAAGGGGCGCGGTCGGGCGCTGAAGGAGGTGTGGTCGGCGTCGGACGCCGCCGTGCTGGCGTACATGGACGTCGACCTGTCCACCGACCTGGCCGCCCTCGCGCCGCTGGTGGCGTCGTTGACCTCCGGGCACTCGGACCTGGCGATCGGCAGCCGGCTGGCGCGCGGCGCGCGGGTGGTGCGCGGACCCAAGCGCGAGTTCGTCTCCCGCTGCTACAACCTGATCCTGCGCGGCGCGCTGTCGACCCGGTTCACCGACGCGCAGTGCGGGTTCAAGGCGATCCGCGCCGACGTCGCCCGGCGGCTGCTGCCGCACGTCGAGGACACCGGCTGGTTCTTCGACACCGAGCTGCTGGTGCTCGCCGAACGGGCGGGCGCGCGCATCCACGAGGTGCCGGTGGACTGGGTGGACGACCCGGACAGCCGGGTGGACCTCGTCCCGACCGCCGTGGCCGACCTCAAGGGCGTCGCCCGGGTGGCGCGCGGCCTGGTGACCGGGCGCATCCCGATCGGCGACCTGCGCGCCCAGCTGGGGAGGGAGCCGCTGGAGCCGCGGACGCCGGGCGTGCCCGCCGGGCTGTTCCGGCAGCTGGTCCGGTTCGGCGCGGTCGGCGCGGTCAGCACGCTCGCCTACCTGCTGCTGTTCGTGCTGCTGCGCGACGGCCTCGGCGCGCAGGGCGCGAACCTGGTGGCGCTGCTGGTCACCGCCGTCGCCAACACCGCGGCCAACCGCCGGTTCACGTTCGGCGTGCGCGGTCGGCGCGGCGCCGGGCGGCACCAGTTCGAGGGGCTGCTCGTGTTCGGCCTCGGCCTCGGGCTGACCAGCGGCTCGCTGGCCCTGCTGCACCTGGTCGCCGCGCCCGGCGGTCCGGCCGAGCTGGCCGCCGTCGTCGGGGCCAACCTGCTCGCCACCGTGCTGCGGTTCCTGCTGCTGCGCAACTGGGTGTTCCGGCCCCGCACCAACCGATGACCGACTCGACCCCGGGGACACCTTCCATGATCACCATGACAGCGCCCGAGACCGCGCACACCGCGCCGCGGTCGGGCCGGAACTGGACCACGCCCGCGCTCGTCGTGCTGCTGGCCGGGACCGCGTTGCTCTACCTGTGGGACATCACCGCGTCCGGCTGGGGCAACAGCTACTACGCGGCGGCCACCCAGGCGGGCTCGCAGAGCTGGGTCGCGTGGCTGTTCGGCGGGTCCGACGCCGGTGGCGCGATCACCGTCGACAAGCCGCCCGCCGCGCTGTGGGTGAGCGGGTTGTTCGCGCGGGTCTTCGGGTTCTCCAGCTGGACCGCGCTCGCGCCGCAGGCCGTCGAGGGGGTGCTGGCCGTCTGGCTGCTGCACGCCACGGTGAAGCGCACGTCCGGCCCGGTGGCCGGGTTGATGGCCGGCGCGGCCCTCGCCGTGACGCCGGTCGCCGTGCTGGTGTTCCGGTTCAACCTGCCCGACGCGCTGCTGGTGCTGCTGATGGTGGCGGGCGCGTACTGCACCGTGCGGGCGTTGGAGAAGGCGTCCGGCTGGTGGCTGGCGCTGGCGGGCGTGGCGATCGGGTTCGCCTTCCTGGCCAAGATGGGCCAGGCGTTCCTGGTGCTGCCCGCGTTCACCGCGGTCTACCTGCTGGCCGCGCCGACGTCGCTCGGCAGGCGGTTGCTGCACCTGCTCGGCGCGGGGCTGGCGGTGGCGGTGTCCGCCGGGTGGTTCGTCGCGCTGGTCGAGCTGTGGCCGACCGGGTCGCGGCCCTACATCGGCGGGTCGGCGAACGACTCGCTGTGGGAGCTGGCGATCGGCTACAACGGCCTCGGCCGGATCTTCGGCGGCGGCGGCGGTGGTGACGGCGGGGGTGGCGGCAACCTCGGGTTCGGCGGCGAGACCGGCATCGGGCGGCTGTTCGGGGCGAGCATGGGCGGCGAGGTCTCCTGGCTGCTGCCCGCCGCGCTGGTCGGGCTGGTGGCCGGGCTGTGGTTCACCCGACGGCTGCCGCGCACCGACCGCACCCGCGCGGCCCTGGTCATGTGGGGTCTCTGGGTGCTGGGCAACGGGGTCGTGTTCAGCTTCATGAGCGGCATCACGCACCCGTACTACACGGTCGCTGTCGCGCCGGGCGTCGCCGCGCTCGTCGCCATCGCGGGCCGTGAGCTGTGGCGGGGTCGCGGTCACCTGCCGGTGCGGGTGGCGCTCGCGGCGGTGGTCGCCGCCGCCGGGTTCTGGGGGTTCGCGCTGCTCCAGCGGTTCGGCGAGTGGCTGCCCGCGCTGCGCTGGGCGGTGGCGGTGCTGACCGTGCTGGTGGCGACGGCGATCGTGGTGGGCGTGCGCCGGGTGGCCGCGCTTGCGCTGGTCACGTCGGTGTTGTCGACGGCGGCGTTCGGCGTGGCCACCGCCGCCACCCCGCACTCCGGTTCGATCCCGATGTCCGGGCCCGCCTCGTACGCGGGCGGGGGCGGCGTGGGCGGTGGCCGGGTGGGGACGACGTCGGACGAACTGGTCGACCTGCTCAGGGGCACGACGTCGACGTGGGCGGCGGCGACGGTGAGCGCGCAGGGCGCGGCCGAGCTGTCCCTGGACTCCGGCAAGGCCGTGATCGGCATCGGCGGCTGGAGCGGCGGCGACCCCGCGCCGACGTTGGACGAGTTCCGGCAGTACGTCGCGGACGGTCGGATCGGCTACTTCGTCACCGGTGGGACGGGCGGTGGCGGGATGCGCGGTGGCGACGAGATCGGCGAGTGGGTCGCGGCGAACCACGAGGCCGTGACGATCGGCGGGGTGACCGTCTACGAGCTCGGCTGACGGCCGGTCGCGGCAGCGGTCGGCGCGGGGTGGCCCGTCCAGGAGCGGTACACGATCGTGGCGGCGTAGGGCACCAGGTCACGCCCGCGCCGCCACAGCCACGGGATGCCCTTCACCACCAACCACGCCACGTGGTGCAGCGGCGTCACGTCGAGCCCGCCCGTGCAGACCGGCGACACCCGGCCCGGCACCTCGCAGCCCGCCTGCGCCAACCGCCGCGCGAACGCCGCCGCCAGCCGCCGGTGCCCGACCTCGGACGGGTGCAGCCGGTCCACCGCCCAGGTGTCCACCTCGTAGGCGCCGGTCAGCAGGTCGAGGTCGACGCACTCGACGCCGTGCCGCCGCACCACGGCGTCGATGACCGCGTTCAGCTCGCCGATCCGCGCCCGCAGCGCCCGCCGCAGCGGGCCGGGCAGCCGGAACACCCGGCTGTGGTCGTGGAACCGCACGGTGACGACGGTCGACCCGGCCGACACCAGCGCGGACACGACCGCGTCCAGGTCGGCGTGCAGGCGGCGGGCGTCGAAGTCGGACCGCAGGGTGTCGTTCATCCCGACCAGCACCACGGCCGCGTCCGGGCTCGTGGCAAGCGCCCGTGGCAGCTGCTCGTGCCGCACGGACGACACCCGGGCGCCGGTGAACGAGGCGTTCAGGTACCGCGCGTCCGGGAACGCGGCCGCGAGGAGCGCGCCGACACCGCGCCAGCCGCCGGGCACGGGATCGCCCACGCCGACCGTCGTCGAGTCGCCCAGGACCACCAGGCTGCGCACCGTCTTGGCCACACCGGAGACCATCGCGCGGCGACGTGACGGGCCGGGGACGAACCGGGAACCACGAACCGAGCGCTGGGGGAAACCGGGGGTGCGACGGCGGTCCGCGATCGGGCGCGGGCGGAAGCCCGGTGCGGCGGCCGGCCGTCAACCAGGCGGCTGTCGGTCAGCCGGTCGTCGGTCAGGCGGCCGTCGGCTAGCGGAAAGCCGGGTACAGCGGCAGTTCGGCCGCCCGTGCGCCGTAGCGCGACACCAGCGCCGAGATCACGTCCTCGGCGTGCGCGGCGATGTGCTTGGCGCCCGCGGCCAGCGCGTCGGACCGCAGCCGCACCCACCGCGACGTCAGCACCACCACGCGCGGGGGCGAGTCGAGCGGGCGGTGGCCGGACGGCAGCGCCGAGTCCAGTCCGGGCAGGCCGCGCCACGTGCCCAGCCACACCCACAGCAACTGGGCCTCCAGCAACCGGGGCAGGAACACCGCGTCGTCGTCCAGGTCCGGCCACACCGACGACACCTCGGCCCGCCACGCCGCGACCATCGCCTCCGACATCCCGGCGGGCAGCCCGTACGCGCACCAGCACGACGGGAACGGCACCCGCAGGCACGCCGCGTCGAACACGATGTCCCGCACGCACCCGCCCTCGAAGTCGAGGAACCGCACGCCCTTGCTGGTCACCAGGTGGTTGTCCGGGCACGACGTGGACGGGCTGAACGCCCGCCGGCGGGACGTCACGAACCCGCGCACGGCCTGCTCGGCGAACGTGCGCACGGACTCGGGCGTGTCGACTTCCAACGATTCAACCAGCAGCTCGGGCAGCCCGGCCAGCGCCGTGTGCACGTCCACCACGATCGGGTCGGCGCAGCACTGGCTGCCCTGGCGGCGCATCAACGCGTCGAAGTCCGCGTCCCGCCCGGCGGTCGTCGCGTGCAGCCGGCCCATGGCGTGCGCCCACGACAGCAGCCCGCGCTCGGCGGCCCGCGCGTCGGAGCCGAGCAGCTTGTCCGCCAACCGCGGCGCCTTGCCCAGGTCTTCGAGCACCACCAGCCGCTTGGCGTTGTCCTGCGCGACCAGCTCGGGGGTGAGGCGTTCCTCGGACGGCAGCGCGGTGAGCAGCTTGTGGCTCACCACCTCGTGCGCGAACGGGTCGCGGTCGGCCACCGGTGACGGGTAGCGCTTGAGGACCAGCGTGCGCGGCAGCGAGAACGGGGTGTGCGCCACCCGGACGCGCGCGACCACGGACCGGCCCGCTCCCCCGAGGTCTTCGGGGTCGGCCAGTCGGACCGGTGCGCCGAACCTCCCGCTCAGCACCGACTCGGCCGCCGCCACCGCGTCGTCCAGCTCGGAGGGGGCGGCGTCGTCGATGTCCTGCGGGCCGGCGGTGATCTCCACACTCATCACCTCCGACCCTACTCCCGGTGGCCACCGGGCTGACAGAACCCGTCCGGGCACCGTGACGGTAGTGCTCACGGGCCGTCGGCTACCACCTTTTGTGGAAAACGCGGCCCGGTCAACCGCCGGCGAGGGGTCGCCCCAGGTCACGGGCCTGGCCGCTGCGGTTGCGCAGCGCCAGGACCAGCGCCGCAGCCACCACCACGCCGCCCAGGTTCACCGCCAGCTGTGCAATCGACTGGAGGCATATGTCCCACTGGCCGAGAACGGCGGCGACCGCGGCGTAGCCCGCGGCGGGAACCGTGGTGACCGAGATGAACACCCCGACGAGCGCCGCGGACTTGGCCGACGTCATCGACAGCATCCCGGCCGCCCCCGCGAGCAGCGCCACGATCAACGAGAACGGCCCGACCTGGAAGACGAAGTCGAGCTCGTGCCCGGCCAGGGCCAGGTCGGGGTCGAACAGCCCGGTGCGCGAGCCGACCCAGGCGCCGGCCGCGGTGAGCACCACCGCCACCGGGAAGCCGACGACCAGCGCCAGCGCCGCCCGGCGGACCAGGTCCCAGCGCCGCAGCACCAGGCCGACGGAGATCGCGGCCAGCGGCCCGAACTCCGGTCCGACGACCATCGCGCCGACCAGCGTGACGGGCGAGTCCGTCACCACGGCGACCGCCGTGAGCAGGCACGCGATCACCAGGAACGACAGGAAGGTGGCGTTGAGCCGGGACTCCTCGCCGGTGCGGGCCAGCAGCTCCTCCCACACCACGGCGTCCGCGCCGTCACCGGGCGCGTTCTCCTCGGCGCGGTCGGCGGCGTCGGACAGGGCGGTGTCGATCTGCTCCAGCGTGACGCCGCCGTCGTGGTCGAGGCCGAGGTCGCACAGGGAGGCCACCACCTCGTCGGTGGCCTCCCTGGCGACGTCGGCCTCGACCACGTCACCCGCGGGGTCGATCGCCGCGCCGCGCAGCAGCACGACGTGCGTGACGCCGGCGTGCTCGCGCAGCGCGGTCAGCACCGCGTCGGTGCGCTCGACCGGGCAGATGGCCCGCAGGTGCAGCACGGTCTACTGCGCCGACTTCTCCGGGGCGGACTTCTCCTGCGCCGGCTTCTCCGGGGCGGGCTTGAAGTCCACCCCGGCTTCCTTGCGCTGCTGCGGCGTGATCGGCGCGGGCGCGGCGGTCAGCGGGTCGTAGCCGCCGCCGCTCTTCGGGAACGCGATGACCTCGCGGATCGAGTCGTACCCGCCGAGCAGCATGGCGATCCGGTCCCAGCCGAACGCGATGCCGCCGTGCGGCGGCGCGCCGTACTTGAACGCGTCCAGCAGGAAGCCGAACTTCTCCTGCGCCTCCTCGGGCGAGATGCCCATGACCTGGAACGCCCGCTGCTGCACGTCGGCGCGGTGGATACGGATCGACCCGCCGCCGATCTCGTTGCCGTTGCACACGATGTCGTAGGCGTAGGCCAGGGCGTTGCCCGGGTCCTCCTCGAACCGGTCGATCCACTCCGGCGTCGGCGAGGTGAACGCGTGGTGCAGCGCGGTCCACTTGCCGCTGCCGACCGCGACGTCGTCGCCGATCTTGTCGACCGCCTCGAACATGGGGAAGTCGACCACCCAGACGAACGACCAGGCGTTCTCGTCGACCAGGCCGACCCGGTGCGCGATCTCCACCCGGGCCGCGCCGAGCAGCGCCCGCGCGCCGTCCGGGTCGCCCGCGCCGAAGAACACGCAGTCGCCGGGGTTCGCGCCGACGGCCTTGGCCAGGCCGTCGCGCTCGGCGTCGGACAGGTTCTTGGCGACCGGGCCGCCGAGCGTGCCGTCCTCCTGGACCAGCACGTACGCCAAGCCCTTGGCGCCGCGCTGCTTGGCCCACTCCTGCCACGCGTCGAGCGTGCGGCGGGGCTGGGACGCGCCGCCGGGCATGACGACCGCGCCCACGTACGCCGCCTGGAACACCCGGAACGGGGTGTCCTTGAAGTACTCGGTCAGCTCGGTCAGTTCGAGGTCGAAGCGCAGGTCCGGCTTGTCGGTGCCGTACTTGGCCATCGCCTCGGCGTAGGAGATGCGGCGGAACGGCCGGGCGATCTCGTGGTCGGCCAGCCCCTGCCACAGCGCGGAGACGATCTTCTCGCCGAGCGCGATCACGTCGTCCTGCTCGACGAAGCTCATCTCGATGTCGAGCTGGGTGAACTCGGGCTGCCGGTCGGCGCGGAAGTCCTCGTCCCGGTAGCAGCGGGCGATCTGGTAGTACCGCTCCAGGCCGCCGACCATGAGCAGCTGCTTGAACAGCTGCGGCGACTGCGGCAGCGCGTACCAGGAGCCGGGGCGCAACCGCGCGGGCACCAGGAAGTCGCGCGCGCCCTCGGGCGTGGAGCGGGTCAGCGTGGGGGTCTCGACCTCGACGAAGTCCTCGGCGTGCAGCACGTCGCGGGCGATCCGGTTGGCCTCGCTGCGCAGCCGCATGGCCTTGGCCGGGCCGCTGCGGCGCAGGTCGAGGTAGCGGTGGCGCAGCCGCGCCTCCTCGCCGACCTCCAGGTGCTCGTCCAGCTGGAACGGCAGCGGCGCGGCCTCGTTGAGGACTTCCAGCTCGCTGGCGTAGACCTCGACGTCGCCGGTGGGCAGGTCGGGGTTCTCGCTGCCCTCGGGGCGGCGGGTCACGTCGCCGACGACCTTGACCACGAACTCCGAGCGCAGCTTGTGCGCGCGCTCGGCCATCTCGCCCTCGCGGAAGACGACCTGCGCCACCCCCGAGGCGTCCCGGAAGTCGATGAAGATCACGCCACCGTGATCGCGCCTGCGGGCCACCCACCCGGTCAGGGTGACGGACTGCCCGGCGTGCTCGGCGCGGAGCTTCCCGGCCTCGTGCGTGCGCATCACGGGAACTGCTCTCCTTGGGGGGTAGCTCGACTGACGACTGGTCATCAAGGCTAGCCAACGGCCCCGTGGTCGACGCCACCAGGTTTGCCCCGGCAGCGGGGGTGGGCGCGGCGGCGCCGGGCGAACGTCGGGGAAATCCGCGATCCGCAGGTGGGAGCCCCGGGACGCGGCCGGGGCCGCCCCTGGTCAGGGACGGCCCCGGAACACGTGGTGCGGGATCAGGCGCTGGGCGCCAGGTAGAGCAGGCGGTTCGGGGAACCGGTGCCCGGGCTGGTCACCTTGCTCGTGGTGGCCTGGCCGACCAGGTAGCTCGCCACCTGGGCCGGGGTCGCCGAGCGGGCGCCCTGCAGGTAGCGGGCCGCCGCGCCGGCGACGTGCGGGGTCGCCATCGAGGTGCCACTGATGGTGTTGGTGGCCGAGTCGCTGGTGTGCCACGCCGAGGTGATCGACGAGCCCGGCGCGAAGATGTCCAGCACCGAGCCGTAGTTCGAGTAGCTGGCGCGGGCGTCGGTGTTGGTGGTGGCGCCGACGGTGATCGCCGCGGCCACGCGGGCCGGGGAGAAGCTGGAGGCGTTGGTGTTGCTGTTGCCCGCCGCGATGGCGTAGGTGACGCCCGCCGCGATCGACCGGCTGACCGCCGAGTCGATGGTGGTGGAGACGCCGCCGCCGAGGCTCATGTTCGCCACGGCCGGCTTGACGTGGTTGTTGGTCACCCAGTCGATGCCCTCGACCACGTCGGCGGTGGTGCCGCTGCCGGCGTTGTTCAGCACGCGCACGCCGTACACCGTCGCGCCCTTGGCGACGCCGTACTGGCTGCCCGCGATGGTGCCCGCGACGTGCGTGCCGTGGCCGTTGCCGTCCTGGGCGACGGAGTCGTTGTCGACCGCGTCCCAGCCGTTGCGCGCCCGGCCGCCGAACGTGCTGTGGCTGATCCGCACGCCGGTGTCGATGACGTAGACGTTCACGCCCGCGCCGGTCGAGGTGTAGCTGTAGGACCGGTCCAGCGGCAGGTTGCGCTGGTCGATGCGGTCCAGGCCCCACGACGGCGGGTTGGTCTGGGTCGCCTGGGTGGTGAACACCTGGTCCTGCTCGACGTACTCGACGGCCGGGTTGGCCGCGAGCCGCTTGGCCGCCGCCTCGGGCAGCGACACGGTGAAGCCGTTGATCGCGCTGCGGAACACGGTGTCGACCTTGCCGCCGTACTGGCCCGCCAGGCCCTCGGCGGACGCGGACACGCCGTCCTTGAGCTTGACGATGAAGTGGTCGCGGACCTTGTGGGTCGCGTCGGCGGCGCGGATCTCGCCCTCGGCGGCCTGCGCCGGGGCGGCCAACAGGGACGTCGCGGTGACGGCGAGCGCCGTCACACCGACGCCGGCCAGGAACCGGACCTGTCGTGACTGTCGCATGCGGATTCCGTTCTTCGAACGGTGACCCCAACCCACCCCGAGGAGCTTTGCAGGGCTCGGGGGTGACGTTGGGCCACCTTGCCCTCGCTGACAGTCACTAAGGTAGGCAACTCGGACATTAACCCGGAAGTGTGAACAATTGCCAGTTAAACCAGCACCGTCAACAATCCGCCTGACCTGCGGCTTCCCATAATCCGGGAGCGTGGGCGGCGGGTCGGCGCTACGGTCCCGCCATGCGCTTGGAACCGGTCACCGAGGACAACTACCGGGTCGTCACCGGCCTGGAGGTGCACGAGGAGCAGCGGTCGTTCGTCGCGACGAACCTCAAGTCGATCGCGGACGCCTGGATCCACCGCCCGAAGTTGCAACCGCTTGCGCTGTTCAGCGGAGCGGACCTGGTGGGATTCACCCTGCTGGAGCGGGACCGGCCGGAGGTGCTGCACATCGTCCGGTTCATGATCGACCGGCGGGCGCAGGGCCGCGGCCTGGGCCGCAAGGGGCTGGCAGCGATCGCGGAGGTGGCGCGCGCGGAGGGTCGGGGCGAGCTGGTGCTGAGCGTGGTGCCGGGCAACGCGGTGGCCCGCGGGCTGTACGCGGCGTTCGGGTTCGCCGACACGGGCGAGGTGGACGGGGGCGAGGTCGTGATGCGCTGCGTCCTCGCCCCCTCGGCCCACCTGGCCGACCAGTAGGTCGCCGAACCGGCCACCGGATCACCGGCCGGCGGTCACCGGGCTACCGGGCCGGCGGCCAGTGCAGCAGGCGGCCCCAGGTCAGCGGGGTCGCCTCGGCGACCACCGCGGCGTGCACCTGCGCGGGGGTGGCGGTCGGGTTCAGCTGCAGGAACCTCAGCGTCACCCCGGTGACGTAGGCCGTGGACAGCGACGTGCCGCTGAGCGTGTTCGTGGCGGTGTCGCCGGTGTGCCACGCCACCGTGATGCTCACCCCGTGGGCGTAGACGTCGACCACCGCGCCGTAGTTCGAGAACGAAGCGCGGGTGTCGGCGTTGGTCGACGCACCGGACGTGATCGCCTCCGTCACCCGGGCGGGTGAGAAGTTGGCCGCGTTGGAGTTGCTGCCACCCGCCGTCACCGACGCGGTCACGCCCGCGGCGATCAGCCGGCGCACCGCGTCGTCCACCGCGGTCGACGGGCCGCCGCCCAGGCTCAGGTTCGCCGAAGCGGGCTTGACGTGGTTGCGCGCCACCCAGTCGATGCCCGCGATGACGGTCGCGGTCGTGCCGCTGCCGTTGCCGCCGAACACCCGCACGCCGCACACCAGGGCCTGCTTCGCGACCCCGTTCGTGCGACCCGCGATGAGGGACGCGATGGCCGTGCCGTGACCGTTGTCGTCCTGCGGCACGGCGTCGTTGTCGACCGCGTCATAACCGGGGCACGTGCGGCCCGCGATCTCGGTGTGCGTGGTCCGCAGGCCGGTGTCGATCACGTACGCCCTGGTCCGCGCACCGGTCGAGGTGTAGCTGTACGCGCGGTCGAGGGGCAGCGACCGCTGGTCGAGCCGGTCCAGCCCGAACGGCGGGTTGTACTGGGTGGTGTGCGGGCGCACGACCTGGTCCTGCTCGACGTAGGCCACCGCGGGGTCGGCGGCGAGCCGGCGCGCCCGCTCCGCGGTCAACGAGACCGCGAAGCCGCCGAACGCCGGGAACGCGCGGGTGACCCGGCCGTCGACCACGGCCGGGAGGACGGCGTCGTCCTTGAGCTTGACGACGTAGCTGCCGGGCACGGCCCACGCCGAGTCCGCGTGCAGGACGGCGGCCTCGGCGTGGGCCGGGGTGGTCAGGATCGAGACGGCGAGGGCGGCGACGCCCAGGCCGGACAACAGCTTGCGCATGGCAGGGCTCCTTTGCGGGGAGGGGTGGGCGGCTACCGCGAGGGCGACCAGTAGAGGAGCCGGCCGCCCCACGGCAGCGGCGTCGCCTCGCGCACGATCTCGGCGTGCACCTGGGCGGGCGTGGCCGCGGCGTTGCCCTGGAGGTACCGGACGGCGACGCCGCTGACGAACGCGGTCGCCATGGACGTGCCGCTCAGCGTGTTGGTGGCGGTGTCGCTCGTGTGCCACGCCGACGTGATGCCGACGCCCGGCGCGTACAGGTCCACGCCCGGCCCGTAGTTGGAGAACGACGCCCTGGTGTCGGCCTGGCCGGTGGCGCCGGACGTGATCGCCTCGACCACCCGGGCGGGCGAGGTGTTGCCGACGTTGCTGTTGCTGCCGCCGGCGGTGACGGACGCGGAGACGCCCGAGGCGATCAGCCGCCGGACCGCGTCGTCCAGCGCGACCGACGCGCCGCCGCCGAGGCTGAAGTTCGCCACGGCGGGCCGCTGCGCGTTCCGCGCCACCCAGTCCACGCCCGCGATGACGCCCGCGATGGTGCCGCTGCCCTGGGCGTTGAGCACCCGGACGCCCGCCACCCGCACGCCCTTGGCCACGCCGTACGTGCGGCCGGCGATGATGCCCGCGACGTGCGTGCCGTGGCCGTTGTCGTCCTGGGCGACGGAGTCGTTGTCGACGGCGTCCCAGCCGTGCACTGCCCGCCCGGCGAACTCGGTGTGCGTGACCCGGATGCCGGTGTCGATCACGTACGCGGTGACGCCCGCGCCGACGGAGGTGTAGTCGTAGGTGGTGCTCAGCGGGGTGGACCGCTGGTCGATGCGGTCCAGGCCCCACGGCGCGCCGGTCTGCGTGGTGTGGGCGCGCACGACCTGGTCCTGCTCGACGTAGGCCACCGCCGGGTCGGCGGCGAGCCGGCGGGCCTGCTTGGCGGTCAACGAGACCGCGAAGCCGCCGAACCCGGCGAACGTGCGGGTGATCCGGCCGTCGACCACGGCCGGGAGGACGGCGCCGTCCTTGAGCTTGACGACGTAGCTGCCGGGCACGGCGGTGGGCGAGCCCGCGTGCAGGACGACGCCCTCGGCGTGGGCGGGTGCGGCGAGCAGGGTGGTGGTCAGCGCGGCCACGGCCAGGCCCGGTAAGAGCTTGCGCATACGGCTGTCCTTCGCAGGGGGAGGAACCCCGGCGCGGATCACGCGCGGGGGTTGCCAGTGTGCCGAACCGGGCCGGGGCCGTGGGCGTCCATCGGGGTGTCGGTTCGGGGGAACCCGCGACGCTCATCCGCGGACCGAGACCGCATCACGGCGGACTCGGCGCGGGCGATGCCGACAACGTGATTGAAGCGCCATTCAACACTGTGGAGAAAATACGGTCGACCCCGCTGTCGAAACGAGAAGCGGGCGTGTCCGGGCACCTGGCGGAGAAGTTCTCCAGGGTAACTATGTATCCCTTGCGGGCGACATCCGGGCGCTCGCCGCCGGACCGGCGGTCGCCGACCCCGCCGGCAGCGCCGCCACCAGCGAGGACATCGCGGCCCAACACCCGCCCCGGAGGTCAACGTGAGCTTGCGCATAGGCGGTTTCCGGTTCTTCGCGGTGAACGGTTGCCGGCACCGATCGAGACGGGGTACAAAACCCACCGGACCAACCGGATGTGCCCTGCGTCACCCCAGGTGGTGGTCGTTGTGGTCTGTTCGGGTACCGGGAAGCGGCCGGACGCCCGAGCGCGGTGCCGCCATCACGCGGTACCGGGCTCTTCACAGCCCGGCTGTTAATGAGAATTCAAACATTCCACAGCCGACGGGATTTTGCCGTCCGATTCGGTTAAATTCACGACGGGAAACCCGATCGGCTGTACCGCACCGGCGATTTCGCACGATAACGTCGCTCGCCTTGTCCATGGGAGAACGGAGCGAAGATGCCTACGCCAGTCGTCGGACCGGATTCGCGGGTGCGCGATCCCCGACGGATCGACGCGGGGGCCGACCCCTTCGCGAACGCATTGCGCACGGCCATCCGAGCCAAAGGGCTCAGCCTGGAACGCATCCAGCACAAGCTGCGGGGGCGGGGCGTGGCGGTCAGCATCGCCGCGCTGAGCTACTGGCAGTCCGGCCGACGACGACCGGAGCGACCCGACTCGCTGGCCGCGGTCGGGCACCTGGAGGAGATCCTGGACGTGGGTGCGGGCGGGCTCAGCTCGCTGCTCGGACCGCCCCGGCCTCGCGGCAAGGCGCGACCGCGCACGCGCGTGTCCGGACCCGAGGGCTGGGTCGGCGAGAACGACTACGCCACCATCGCGGAGCTGCTGGCCGACATCGACACCACCACCGACCAGGACCTCACCCGGCTCAGCCTGCGCGACCAGGTGGAGCTGGCGATGGACGGCAGCACCCGCCGGGTGCGCTCGCGGCAGGTGCTGCGCGCCGAGCGCTCGGGCGTCGACCGGGTGCTGCTCGGCTACGACACCCGGCTGCCCGGCGACCCGCTGCCGGTGATCGGCACGCTGCGGTCGTGCAGACTGGGGCGGGTGTCCGCCGACCCGCGCAACGGTCTGATGGTCGCCGAACTGCTGCTCGACCGCCCGCTGCGCCGGGGTGAGCGGACCGCCGTCGAGTACGAGCTGATCCACGTGGCGCCGCACCACCCGACGTTCGACAACACCCACTCGCGCCGCTTCCGCCACCCCGTCCGCGAGTACGTGCTGGAGGTCCGGTACGACTCCCGGTGCCGGCCCGCGCGCTGCGAGCAGTTCACGACCGGTCTGACCGGCGGCGAGCCGACCGACGTCCGCGAGACCCCGGTGGACACCTGGGGCTACGCGTACGCGGTCGCGCTCGACTTCGGTCCCGGCGTGGTCGGCCTGCGCTGGGAATGGGCCTGACTCAGTAGGAGCGCGGCAGCCCCAGGGTGTGCTGCGCCACGAAGTTCAGGATCATCTCCCGGCTGACCGGGGCGATCCGGGACAACCGGGACGCGGCCAGCATGGCGCCCAGTCCGTACTCGGACGACAGCCCGTTGCCGCCGTGGACCTGGATGGCCTGGTCCACCGCTCCCGCCACCGCCTCCCCCGCCGCGTACTTGGCCATGTTGGCCGCCTCACCAGCAGCCCGGTCCTCCCCAGCGTCGTAGAGAGCCGCGGCCTTCTGGGTCATCAGCCTCGCCAGCTCGACCTGGATCGCGCACTGCGCCAACGGGTGCGCGATGCCCTGGTGCGCGCCGATGGGCGCGTCCCAGACGGTCCTGGTGCGGGCGTACTCGCTCGCCTGGTCGAGTGCGCGGCGGGCCATGCCGGTGGCGAAGGACGCCGCCATGATCCGCTCCGGGTTCAGCCCGGCGAACAGCTGGGCCAGCCCCGCGTCCTCCGAGCCGACCAGCGCGTCGGACGGCAGGCGGACGTCGTCGAAGAAGCAGGTGAACTGCTTCTCCGGGGACAGCACCTCCATCGGGATGTGCTGGTGGGTGAAGCCGGGCGCGTTCGTCGGCACGACCATCAACGAGGGGAGCAGCCGCCGGCCGGTCGCGTCCACGTGGCGCGCCACCACCATGACGGCCTCGACCTCGTCCACGCCGGAGATGTAGGTCTTGCCGCCGGACAGGACCCACTCGTCGCCGTCGCGCCGGACGGAGGTGGTGAGCTTGTGCGAGTTGGAGCCCGCGTCGGACTCGGTGATGGCGAACGCCATCTTCGTGGTGCCGTCGGCGAACCCGGGCAGCCACCGCCGCTTCTGCTCGGCGGTGCCGAAGCGGGCGATGACGGTGGCGCAGATGGCGGGCGAGACGACGGTCAGCAGCAGCGGGCAGCCCGCCCTGGCCAGTTCCTCGCACACGGCGGCCAGGTCGCCGATGCCGCCGCCACCGCCGCCGTACTCCTCGGGCACGGCCACGCCGAGGTAGCCGAGCCGGCCCGCCTCGGCCCACAGCTCGTGCGTCTTCTCGCCGGCCCGCGCCTTGGCGGTGAAGTAGTCGTGGCCGTACTTGCCCGCCATGTCGGCGACGGCCCGGCGCAACGCCCGCCGCTCCTCGCCCTCGGTGAAGTTGATCGTCACGACGCGTCCTCCACTACTACCGCGAGCACGTCGCCCGCATCGACCTGCTGACCTGCCCGCACGAGCACTTCGGCCACCTCGCCGCCGGTGGCGGCCAGCACCCGGTGCTCCATCTTCATCGCCTCCAGCACCAGCAGCTCCGCGCCCGCCCCGACCCGCTGCCCCGGCTCGACGGCGACCCGCACGACCGTGCCGGGCATCGGCGCGACGGTGGCGCCCTCGGCGACCTTGGCCCGCGGCTCGGGGAACCGGGGCCGCAGTTCCAGGGACACCGGGCCGACCTCCACCCGGTTGCCGTGCACCGCGACCGGGTGCGTCGTGCGCACCCCGTCCCGCTCGAAGGTGACCGCGTCCGGCGTGGCGTCGACGACCGCCAGGTCGAGGCTCGTCACCACGCCCGCGCGGGTGTGCCGGTAGTCGACCTCGACCACCTCGCCGCGGTGCTCGAACGCGGTCCGCTGCGGCTGGGACGGCAGGTTCCGCCAGCCGAGCGGCAGGGCGGTGCGCCGCCGTTCGGCCAGCGCGAGGGCGGCGGCGAGGGCGGCGGGGCGCACGTCGAGCGGCGGCGGCGTGGTGAGGCCGTGCTGGTCGAGGAAACCGGTGTGCGTGTCACCGGCCGCGAACGCCGGGTGCCGCAGGGTGCGGACCAGCAGGTCGCGGTTGGTCACCAGGCCGTGCAGCTCGGCGCGGTCCAGCGCGGCGGCGAGCTTGCGGATCGCCGCGTGCCTGGTCGGCGCCCACGCGATCACCTTGGCCAGCATCGGGTCGTAGTGCACGCCGACCTCGCTGCCGTCCTCCACACCGCTGTCCACCCGCACCCCGGGCGGGAGGGCGAACCGGTGCAGGACGCCGCTCGACGGCCGCCAGTCGTGCGCCGGGTCCTCGGCGTAGAGCCGGGCCTCGACGGCGTGGCCGGTGGGCGTCGGCGGTTCGGCGGGCAGGCGGGCGCCCTCGGCGATGGCGAGCTGCCAGGCGACCAGGTCGACGCCGAAGACCTCCTCGGTGACCGGGTGCTCCACCTGGAGGCGGG
This sequence comes from Saccharothrix sp. HUAS TT1, assembly GCF_040744945.1. NCBI lineage: Bacteria > Bacillati > Actinomycetota > Actinomycetes > Pseudonocardiales > Pseudonocardiaceae > Saccharothrix > Saccharothrix camelliae. Next base: position 7,698,193 of record NZ_CP160453.1, read on the forward strand.
TGTTGACCTCCAGGAAGTGGAACGAGCCGTCGTCGGTGAAGAGGAATTCGACCGTGCCCGCGCCGACGTACCCGATCGCCTCGGCGGCCCTGGTGGCGGCGGCGAAGAGGCAGGCGCGGGCCTGCGGCGTCACGGCGGGGCTCGGCGCCTCCTCGATGATCTTCTGGTGCCGGCGCTGGATGGAGCACTCGCGCTCGCCCAACGCCCACACCGTGCCGTGCGCGTCGGCGAGGACCTGCACCTCGACGTGGCGGGCGTGCTCCAGCAGCGGTTCGCAGAACACGGTGCCGTCGCCGAACGCCGATTCGGCCTCGCGCCGGGCGGCGGCCACCTGGCCGGGAAGCTCGGCCGCCGATCGCACCACCCGCATCCCGCGCCCACCGCCGCCGGCGGACGCCTTGACCAGCAGCGGGAACTCGGAGGCCGACTCCGGGTCCAGCTCGGGCAGGACCGGCACCCCGGCCGCCGCCATCAGCTCCTTGGCCGCGACCTTCGCGCCCATCGCGTCGATCACGCCGGGGTCCGGGCCGACCCACGTCAGCCCGGCGGCCTGGACGGCGCGGGCGAAGGCGGCGTTCTCGGACAGGAACCCGTAGCCGGGGTGCACCGCGTCCGCGCCGGCGGCCAGGGCGGCGGCGACCAGGGCGTCGGCGCGCAGGTAGGTCTCGCCGGGGGTGGCGCCGGGCAGCCGGACGGCGGCGTCGGCCTCCCGGACGTGCGGTGAGCGCTCGTCGGGATCGGAGAACACGGCCACCGGCGACACGCCGACCTCGCGGCAGGTCCGGATCACCCGCCGGGCGATCTCGCCCCGGTTGGCGATCAGCAGTGTGCGGATCATCGCGTCCTCACTTCGAAGGGACAACGGCTCGAACCTGCCGGGACCGCACCACCGAACCCGACGACCTCACGCCCGGCCCGCTCCTCGATCCGGTGGATGGGTGGGGTCGGGCACGAGCGGTCCACGGCGCTGAACCCGGTGGCCCGACGAGCGGGCAGGGGCGGGCGCGTCGAGACGGCGAGGCCGATGGGCAGGCGGGCAGACCAGGCCGGGCACGAGCGGGCCGAGGCGGCGAACCCGACGAGCCGACAGGCAGACCAGGCCGGGTGCGAGCAGGTCGAGACAGCGAGGCGGGTGAGCGGGGAGCGGGGTTTGTTGGGCGTGGGAGGGCTGGGGCGGGGAGGTCGGTGGGTGGCCCGGCTCCGGGGTGGTGAGGGGTGGGTTGGTGGTCGGTCGGTCATCGGGGCCTCACATCCGGAAGACGCCGTAGCCGTCGGCGCCCTTGATCGGTCCGCTGTGGATCGCCGACAGGCACAGGCCGAGGACCGTGCGGGTGTCGCGGGGGTCGATCACGCCGTCGTCGTAGAGCCGGCCGGAGAGGAAGGCGGCCAGGGACTGCTGCTCGATCTGGCCCTCCACCACCTGCCTCATCGCGGCGTCGTGCTCGTCGTCGTAGGCCTGGCCCTTCGCGGCGGCGGCTTGGCGGGCGACGATGGAGAGCACCCCCGCCAGCTGCTTCGGGCCCATCACGGCCGACTTGGCGTTCGGCCAGGTGAAGAGGAACCTCGGGTCGTAGGCCCGGCCGCACATGCCGTAGTTGCCCGCGCCGTAGGACGCGCCCATGACCACGGTCAGGTGGGGCACCCGGCTGTTCGACACGGCGTTGATCATCATCGCGCCGTGCTTGATGATGCCGCCCTGCTCGTACTGCGCGCCGACCATGTACCCCGTCGTGTTCTGCAGGAACAGCAGCGGCGTGTCGCTCGCGTTGGCCAGCTGGATGAACTGCGCGGCCTTCTGCGCCTCCTCGCTGAACAGCACGCCGCGCGCGTTGGCCAGCACCCCGATCGGGTAGCCGTGCAGGTCGGCCCACCCCGTCACCAGGCTGGCGCCGTAGTCGGGCTTGAACTCGTCGAACCGCGACCCGTCCACGATCCGGCCGATCACCTCGCGCGGGTCGAACGGCACGCGCAGGTCCGTCGGCACCAGGCCCAGCAGGTCCTCCTCGTCGTGCACCGGCGGTTCCACCGGCTTGGGCGCGGGGCCGAGCTTGCGCCGGTTCAGCCTGGCCACCACCCGCCGGGTGAGGCGGATCGCGTCCACCTCGTCCTCGGCGACGAAGTCGGCCAGCCCGGACGTGGCGCCGTGCATCCGCGCGCCGCCCAGCGACTCGTCGTCGGACTCCTCGCCGGTGGCCATCTTCACCAGCGGCGGACCGCCCAGGAACACCTTCGAGCGCTCCTTGATCATCACCACGTAGTCGGACATGCCCGGCACGTACGCGCCACCCGCCGTGGCGTTGCCGAACACCGTGCTGATCGTCGGGATGCCCGCCGCCGACAGCCTGGTCAGGTCGCGGAACGCCCGCCCGCCGGGGATGAAGATCTCGCTCTGGCTCGGCAGGTCGGCGCCGCCGGACTCGACCAGCCCGATCAGCGGCAGCCGGTTCTGCAGCGCGATGTCGTTGGCCCGGAACGTCTTCCGCAACGTCCACGGGTTGCTGGCGCCGCCGCGCACGGTCGGGTCGTTGGCCACGACCACGCACTCGACGCCCTCGACCACCCCGATGCCGGTGACCACGCTCGCGCCGACCGGGTAGTCGGTGCCCCACGCCGCCAGCGGCGACAGCTCCAGGAACGGGCTGTCCTGGTCGACCAGCAGCTCGATCCGCTCCCGGGCCAGCAGCTTGCCCCGCGCGTGGTGCCGCTCGGTGTACTTCGGCCCACCGCCGGCCAGCGCCTTGGCCTGCTCGGCCTCCAGCTCCGCCAACCGGGCCAGCAGCGCCTCCCGGTTCGCGGCGTACTCGGCCGACCGGCCGTCCACCGCCGTGCGCAACGCGGTCATGCCGTGTACCCCAATCTCCGTGCCGCCAGCTCCGCCATCACCTCGGTCGCCCCGCCCCCGATGCCGAGGATGCGCGCGTCCCGGTAGTGTCGCTCGACCTCCGTAACGCGGAGATAACCACTTCCGCCGTGCAGCTGGACCGCCGCGTCCACCACGAACGAGCAAGCCTCCACGGCGGCGTTCTTCGCGAAGCACACCTGCGCCACGACTTCCTGCCCCTGCGCCACCTTCACCGCCACTTCGCGGGTGTACGTGCGCGCGAGGTCCACGCGCTGCGCCATCTCCACCAACCGGTGGCTGACGACCTGCCTCGCGATCAGCGGCTTGCCGAACGTCTCGCGCTGCCGCGCGTGCGCCACCGCCAGGTCCAGGCACCGCTGCGCCGTCGCGTAAGCCTGCACGGCCAACGAGATCCGCTCCACCTGGAACTGCCGCATGACCAGCGCGAACCCGCCGTTCTCCGGGCCGACGAGGTTCGCCGCCGGCACCCGCGCGTCCACAAAGGACAAATCGGCGGTGTCCGAGCAGTGCCAGCCCATCTTCTCCAGCCTGCGGTCCACCGCGAACCCCGGCGTGCCCCTCTCGACCACCAGCAGGCTGATGCCCTGGTAGCCGGGGCCGCCGGTGCGCACCGCCGTGGTGACGAAGTCCGCCCGACCACCCGAGGTGATGAACGCCTTCGACCCGTTGACCACGTAAGAATCACCGTCACGGCGGGCCGTGGTGCGCAGGGCCGCCACGTCCGAACCGCCGCCGGGCTCGGTGATCGCGAGCGCCCCGATCAGCTCGCCCGCCAACGTCGGCCGCACGAACCGGTCGACCAGCCCCCGGTCCCCCGAATCCACGATGTGCGGCAACGCGATCCCGTGCGTGAGCAACCCGGCGACCAGACCGGACGAACCGCCGGCCTGGATCAGCTCCTCGGTCGCCACCACGGTGTCGAGCAGGTCGCCCGCGCCGCCGACCTCCTCCGGGAACCCGATGCCCAGCAACCCGATGCCCGCCGCCTCGCGGTGCAGCGACCGGGGCAGCTCACCGGCCCGCTCCCAGTCGGCCAGGTGCGGCACGACCTCCTGCTCGGTGAACCGGCGCACGGTGGCGCGCAGGTCGCGCCGCTCGGGCGTCTCGAACAGCTCGGACGTGGTCACAGCAGCGCCTCCGGGAGGTCGACGTGCCGGGAGCGCAGCCACTCCCCCAGCGCCTTGGCCTGCGGGTCGAAGCGGGTGGACGAGGCGACGCCGTCGCCGAGCAGGCCGTGCAGCACGAAGTTCAGCGCCTTGAGGTTCGGCAGCTCGTGCCGGTCGACCTCGCCCGCCTCCGGCAGCAGCTCCTTCAGCCGCTCCACGGTCAGCTCGCGGCGCAGCCACTCGTACTGCGCGTCAGTCCGCACCCACACGCCGAGGTTGGCGTCACCGCCCTTGTCACCGGAGCGCGCGCCCGCGATCGTGCCCAGCGGAACCCTCATACCTCGACCACCCTCCCGTCCGGCAGCACGGCCAGGTGCCGCACGGAGGAGCGCGGCACGTACGCGGCCCGGTAGACGCCGAACGGCGTGCCGTCGCCGGGCGGCGCGGTGACGTGGAAACCGGGGTAGGACGCCAGCGCCAGCTCGATGCCCGCGCGGGAGAACGCCTTGGCCCGCTTCGGGTCCGCCGTCTTGACCGTGACGTGCAGCAGCGCGCTCGCCGCTTCCTCGGTGTCCGCGTCGGGGTGGTCCGTGCGGGCCAGCGTCCACGTCAGCTCTTGAGGCCCGATGGCGGCCTCCAGCTGGCGGCGGACCAGGTCGGCCTTCGCCTCGACGTCCAACCCGGTGAGCACGAACGTGGTGGAGTTGCGGAAACCGCCCAGGGTGTTCAGGCAGACCTTGAGGTTTTCCGGCGGCGGCGAGCCCTTGACCCCCGAGATCCGCACCCCCCGCTCGTGCGGGTCCAGCCGGATGGTGTCGAAGTGGCTGACCACGTCCGGGCCGAGGTAGGCGGGCGGCCCGATCTCGTACAGCAGCTGCGCGGTGACGGTGTCGACGGTGACCGCGCCGCCCGTGCCGTCGTGCTTGGTGATGACCGACGAGCCGTCGGCCTCGACCTCCGCGACGGGGAACCCGGGCCGGGTCGCGTCGATCGAGGTGAAGCCCGAGTAGTTGCCGCCGGTGGCCTGCGTGCCGCACTCCAGCACGTGGCCCGCGACCGTCGCGCCGGCCAGCGCGTCCCAGTCGTCCCGGCCCCAGCCGAAGTGCGCGGCGGCCGGTCCGACGACCAGTGACGCGTCGGTGACCCGTCCGGTGACCACGACGTCCGCGCCCGCGTTCAGGCACTCGGCGATGCCCCACGCGCCGAGGTAGGCGTTGGCGGTCAACGCCTCCGGGAACCGGTCGCGCACGTCGTCGCCGGTCACGCAGGCGACCTTCGCGCCGAGGCCGAGCGCGTCGACGGCCTCGGCCAGTCCCTCGGGGTTCAGCCCGCCCGCGTTGGAGACGATCTTCACGCCGCGCTCCAGCGCCTCGCCCAGGTTCTCCTCCAGCTGGCGCAGGAACGTCCGGGCGTAGCCGAGGCGCGCGTCCTTCGCCCGGTCGCGGCCCAGGATGAGCATGGTCAGCTCGGCCAGGTAGTCCCCGGTCAGCACGTCCAGGTCGCCGCCGGTCAGCATCTCGCGGACGGCCGAGAACCGGTCGCCGTAGAAGCCCGAGGCGTTGCCGATGCGGATCACGGCCGCCCCCTGTCGCGGCCGGGACCGGGCGGACCGGCGAACGCCTGCGCGAGCGGCAGCCAGGCGTTGGCGGCCTCGCCGACGGCGGTCACGGCCAGGTCGTCGCGGTGCCGCCGCTGGGTCGCCAGCAGGCAGAAGTCCAGCGCGGGCCCGGTGATCCGGTCCTCCGCGCCCTCGGGGCCCCACGTCCACCGCTCGCCGTCCGGCGCGACCAGCTCGACCCGGACCGGGACCTGCGGCGCGGCCAGCCCGTTGACCACGAACGACCAGCCGAACGTGCGGACCGCGATGTGCGCGACGTGCTTGAGCCGGTGGGTCGGCTCGCGGGTGACGCCGAGCGCGTCGGCGACGTCCTGGCCGTGCGCCCACGTCTCCATCAGCCGCGCGGTGGCCATGGACGCCGCGCTCATCGGCGGCCCGAACCACGGCATCTTCACGCCCGGCGGCAGCACCGCGAGGGCGTCGGCCAGCTCGGCCCGGCTCGCCCGCCAGTCGGCCAGGGTGACCGGCTCGCGCGCGCCCTCGTCCACCATGTCGGGCCGGGCGCGGCTCAGGGCGTCGGTGAACGCGGCCGGGTCGCGGGCGGCGAGCGCGGCCAGCCGGTCGGTCCAGCGCAGGTGGCTGATCTGGTTGGCGATCGTCCAGCCCGCCGCGGGCGTCGGGGTGGTCCAGTCGGGCAGGGGCGCGACCAGGTCGTCCAGCACCCGGCTCTCGGCGCGCAGGTCGGCCAGCAGTGCGGTGATCACAGCGCGTCCTCCAGCATCCCCGCCCAGTGCCGGATGATCCGCTTGCGCCGCTTGCCGTCGTCGGTGAGCTGGTTGGCCAGGGCCAGGCCGCGCACCAGGTCGAGGGTGATCTGCACGGCTTCGCGGACGCCCGGCTCGGTCTCGTCGGCGGCCAGCAGTTCGACGGCCAGGCGGTGCGTCTCCCGGCCCAGGCGGGCCTCCAGGGGCACCACCACGGTCTTCAGGTCGGGGTCGGTGCGCGCGGCGACCCACAGTTCGAGGGCGGCGGTGAACAGGTCGCTGGCGTAGAAGTCGGCGATCAGCTCGACCACGGCGACCGTGCTGCCGTTGACCTTGCGCGCGCGTTCCTTGAGGTCGAGGACGCTCTCCGCGCCCAGGTGCTCGACCGCGGCGGCGACCAGCTCGCCGCGGGTGCGGAAGTGGTGCAGCTGAGCGCCGCGGGACACGCCAGCGCGTTCGGCGACCACCGTCGTCGTCGTGCCCGCCCAGCCGTGCTCGACCAGGCACTCGACGGTGGCCTCCATCAGCTTGCGCCTGGTCTCGCGGCTGCGGTCGGCCTGGCGCCTGGTCTCCCTCGGCGCGGATTCCGATGGCGCGGATTCCGATGGCGCGGAACCCGGCGGTGCGGGTTCCGGTGGCGCGGTGTCGGTGGCCATGCGGCCGAGTGTTCCGGGCAACTAACAAACAGTCAAGACTGATTGTTAGTTGCCCGGCACGCCCCCGGCGACTACCAGCCGCCCTGCACCATGGTCTGGAACAGCCACTTGCCGTCGGCCTTCACCAGCAGGTCGCCGTACCGCGCGACCTGCGTGAACTCGCCCACCGTGATGGTCGCGTCGGTGATCACGAACACCAGGTTCGCGTTCACGAAGACCGGCGTCCGGACCGACTCCATCCGCACGTCGCCGTCACCCAGGTTCGCCGCCATGTCGGCGAGGAACCGCTCCCGGTCCCACGACTGCGCCGAACCCTCGGTCACCGCGTTGACCGGGAAGAGCGCCATCCCGGCCATCGCCTCCACGTCCTTGGCCACGGCCAGGGCGTCCCACTGCTCGAACCAGGCCAGCACGCCTGCCACGTCTTCATCGGTCGGGGTGAAACCCGGTGCGGAACTCATGTCGTACAGTGTACCGTACGCCGTACGACAGGGGTCGGCCGAACAGCGGTTCCGCCCGGGTCCGGGTCCTTGTTCGATGGGTCTCCCGGATCTGGGGGAGGTCGGCGTGGGGGTTTCGCGGCGGAACGTGCTGCGGTTGGCCGGTGCGGCGGTGGCCGCGGGTGGCGCGCTGGAGACGCGGCCGGCGCGCTGGGCGCGGCTGCGGGCCCGCCTGGCCGGTGAGCTGCTGGTGCCCGGCGACGCGGCGTACGAAGCGGCGCGACTGCCGTTCAACTCGCTGTTCGACCACCACCGACCGGCCGCCATCGCCCGGTGCGCGCGGGTGGAGGACGTCCAGCACTGCCTGGAGGAGGCGCGCAGGTCCGGCATCGCGGTGGCGGCGCGCGGCGGCGGGCACAGCTACGCCGCCTACTCCACGCCGCACGAGGGCCTGGTGGTCGACCTCGCGCCGATGGCCGGGGTCGAGGTGCGGCCCGACGGCACGGCGGTGGTCGGCGCGGGAGCCCGGCTCGGCGACGTCTACGCGGCGCTCGCCGCCGCCGGCCGGTGCCTGCCGCTGGGCAACTGCCCGTCCGTCGGCATCGCGGGCTTCACCCTCGGCGGTGGGCTCGGCTGGCTGCAGCGCACTTACGGGCTCGCGTGCGACTGGTTGCGCTCGGCGCGCGTGGTCACGGTGGACGGCCGGGTGGTCACGGCGTCGGCCGAGTGCGAGCCGGAGCTGTTCTGGGCGTTGCGCGGCGGTGGCGGCGGGAACTTCGGCGTGGTCACGTCGTTCGAGTTCGCCACCGCGCCCGTGCCGGCGGCGCTGACCGTGTTCCGGGTGCGGTACCCGGCCGGGTCGGCGGCGGACGTGCTGGGCGCGTGGCAGCCGTGGAGCGCGGCGCTGCCGGAGGCGGTGTCCAGCACCTGCGTGGCCGCGCCGGACGGTTCGGTCGACCTGGTCGGGTGCGCGGTCGGACCGGAGGCCGTGCTGCTCGGCGAGGTGGGGCGGCTGCTGCGGCAGGTCGACGGGCCGCTTGAGCACGGCGAGGTCGACCACCCGACCGCGACGGCGATCATGACCGCCGGTCACCCGTCGCGCAACGCGTTCCGCGCGTCCTCGCGCATCGCCGACCGCCTGTGGGACGACCCGACGCCGGTGGTGGACGCGTTGCGCGGCAAGGACAGCGCGCTGCTGATCGTCGGTGCGCTCGGCGGCGCGATCGACCGCGTGGGACCGAACGGCACCGCCTACCCGCACCGCGGCGCGCCGACGTCCGTCGAGGTGTTCGGCACCGTCGGTTCGCTGCCGCCCGGGCAGGTGACCCGCGAGGTGGACGACGTGCAGTCGGCGTTGGCGGGGCTGATCGGGACCGGCACGTACATCAACTACCTGGACCCGGAGCAGGAGGACTGGGCGGCCACCTCGTACCGGCACAACCTGCGGCGGCTGCGTGCCGTCGCACGCCGCTACGACCCGGACCGCGTGCTCCGGTTCCCGCAGGCGGTGCGCTAGAGGGCGTTGATCTCCACGCTGCCCAGCCGCCGGACCGGCGCGCCCCGCGCCGCCACCGCGAGCATGGCCCGGCCGAGCTGTTCGGTGGTCGTCGTGTGCTTCGGCAGCAGCCGGGACAGCACCGGGTAGAGCGGCCGCGCCACCGCGTACAGGCCCCGGTACCAGCGGACCTTCGACCGGACGCCGTGCAGCGGCTGGATGAAGCCGGGGCGGAAGGCGTAGCCCTCCAGGGGCAGGGCGAGCACGGCGTCCTCGGTCCGGCCCTTGACGCGCGCCCAGTTCGCCCGGCCGTGCGTGTCGGTGCCCGCGCCGGAGACGTAGACGAACGTCGAGCCGGGGTTGACGTCGGCGAGCACGCGCGCGGCGGCGAGCGTGAAGTCATGAGTGATGTGCTCGTACTCGCGCGCCGACATGCCGACGGAGGACACGCCCAGGCAGAAGAAGCACGCGTCGTAGCCGGTGAGGCGGTCGGCGACCGGGGTGAAGTCGGTGAAGTCGCGGTGGACCAGCTCGGTCAGCTTCGGATCGACCACGCCCGTGCCGCCACGCCCGACGGCGAGAACCGCGGTCACGTCCGGGTCGAGCAGGCACTCTCGCAGCACGCCTTGACCCACCATGCCGGTGGCGCCGAACACGATCACCCTCATCGGGCGAGCCTAGTGCGGTTCGCGGTCGTGAGCGTTGAACTCGGGGGTCGTGGGCGTTCGACTCGCGGGACGTGGGCGTTCGACTCGCGGTCAGAGGGGGGTGCGCCGGTCCAGGCCGTGCCGCACCGGCAGCGGGGCGTCCCGCGCGAGCACGGTGCCCTTGGTGAGGACGGAGAACGGCGTGCCCGAGTCCGCCGGCACCCGGATGATGCCCGGCATCAGCGCGCACCGGCCCTCGGCCCGCTGGTACGGGTCGGTGTTGGCGCCCATCGCCACGTGCTCGCGCCGCCGGCGCGGGGACCGCAGCTGCCGCCGCAGCACCTCGACCGCGTTGACCTTCACCACGACCCGGGTGTCGAAGTCGCGCCCCGCGTCCAGGTCGGGGCAGGGGTGCGTGTTGCGGGCGAAGCAGTTGTGGCTGACCAGGCCGTTGGCCACGAAGTCGCCGGTGCCGGTGGTGATGTCGTACAGCGTCCGCGCCACGCCCAGCGACTCCACCGACACCACCGCCAGCCGGGGCGTCACCGGCACCGCCACGCCCTCGACCGCGTTGCCGCGCGGGATGGCCGGGTCGACCAGGTGCAGGAACCGCAGCCGGTCGGCCAGCCCGCCGACGACCCGCAGCCCGCGCACCTCGACCACGTGCGGCACCCGCAGCCTGGCCAGGGCCAGCACCGCCGCGTCGAACACCGCGCTGTCCGAACTGGACATCACCAGCTCGCCGCCGGTGGAGCTGCCGCGCGCGTCGAACAGGCCGGCCAGGAAGCCCTTCGTCCACTCCTCCCCCGGCGCGGTCGGCCACCGGACCAGCTCGCCCTCCCGCGGCACCCGGCCACCGGCGAACTCGCGCACCCGCGCCAGCACGTCCGGGTGGCTGGGCAGACCGCCGCGCACCGCGCCCCACAGGTAGCCGGACCGGTACTGCTCGACGTGCGCGGGCGGCGTGGCGAACCGGCCCGTCCCGACCAGCCGCGCGCCCTTGGCCAGGAACGGCCGCTCCTCGAAGTCGTCGCACCGGCCGGGCGTGACGTGCTTCCAGCCCTCGTCGGTGAGGAACCGGTGGTCGCCGCCCGCGACGACCTGCGTGCCGTCGCTCAACGTCAGCCGGTAGGCGGGCTTGGTGGTCTTCCAGTGCGCCTGCACCCTGGTGACCACGAACCGGCCCTCCGAGGTGCCGAACACCTCCTCGCCCACGGACAGCTCGGCGATGGGCTTGGTGCGGCCGTCGGCCAGCAGCACGGGCGTGTCACCGGTCAGGCAGTACGTGCATCCGCGCGTGCAGCCCCGGTACGGGTTGACGGTCCAGTCGAACGGCAGCCCGTCGCCGGGCGCCCGGTTCAGCACGGACTTGGCGTTCACCTCGTGGAACACGACGTCGGCGAAGTCCGGAGTTCGTACGCTGCGAACCAGCCCCGGCAACCCCGGCAGGGCCTGCTGCCGGTCCGCCCCGTCCTCCTGCCCGTCCCATCGCATGTCCACATTCGAACACGTGTTCGATAAACGGTCAAACGGAGTGCCTGTGTCACCGCTGGACGTCATCCTGTGGCCCTTCAACACCACCGCGTTCTCCTTCGCGGGCGCCGCCACCAGCTGGGGCGAGGTGGCGGGTTTCGTCACCGGCGCGCTCTGCGTGTGGCTGGTGGCCCGCCAGAACGCGTGGAACTGGCCGATCGGCATCCTCAACAACCTCGCCTTCCTCCTGTTGTTCGCGACCAGCGGGCTGTACGCGGACTCGGGCCTGCAGGTCGTGTACGTCGTGCTCGCGCTGTACGGCTGGTGGGCGTGGCTGCGGGGCGGCGCCGAGCACTCGCCGCTGCCCGTCAGCCGCACCACCCGCGCGCAGTGGTGGTGGCTGCTCGCGGCCGGCGTGGTCGGCACCCTTGTGCTGGTGTGGGTGCTGACCACGTTCAGCGACTCGACCGTGCCGTGGGCGGACTCCACCACCACCGCCCTCTCGCTGCTGGCCACCTGGGGCCAGACCCGCAAGAAGGTCGAGTGCTGGTGGCTGTGGATCGCCGCCGACGTGATCTACGTTCCGTTGTACGCCTACAAGGACTTGTGGCTGACCGCGATCCTCTACGTGGGTTTCATGGCGCTGTGCGTGCTCGGCCTGCGCAACTGGACCAACGCGTTGCGCGAGGACGAGGCGGTCCGCGCGTGACCGACTTCGACCACGCGTTGGTGCTCGGCAAGTTCTACCCCCCTCACGCCGGTCACCACCACCTCATCCGCACAGCCGCCGCGCGCAGCAGGCGCACCACCGTCACCGTGCTGGCGTCGAGCGCGGAGTCCATCCCGGTCGCCGACCGGGTGGCCTGGTTGCGCGCCGAGCACGCGGGCACGCCCGGCCTGGTCGTGCTCGGCGACGTGGACGACCACGAGATGGACTTCCACAGCGACCGCGTGTGGGAGCTGCACATGGGCGTGGCTCGGGCGGTGCTGGCGCGACGGGCCATCCTGGACGGAGACCCGGCGTCGGCGGCGGTCGACGCGGTGTTCTCCAGCGAGCACTACGGCGACGAGATGGCCAAGCGGCTCAACGCCCGGCACGTGCTGGTCGACCGGGAGCGGACCGCGCACCCGGTGTCGGGCACGGCGGTGCGGGCCGATCCGCGCGGCCGGTGGGCGGACCTCGCGCCGGCGACGAGGGTCGGGCTGTGCGCCCGGGTCGTGGTGCTGGGGGCGGAGAGCACGGGCACCACGACGTTGTCGCGCGACCTGGCGGCGGCGTTGGGCGCGCCTTGGGTGCCCGAGTACGGCCGTGAGCACACCGAGCTGAAGCTGACCGCCGCCCGCGCGTTCGACCCGGGCGCCGGCGTGGACGATCTGGTGTGGACGGTCGGCGACTTCCAGGACGTGGCGCGCCGGCAGCAGGACCTCGCCGACGCGGCGGTGGACGGCCCGGTCCTGGTGTGCGACAACGACCCGTGGGCGGCGACCGTGTGGGGTCACCGCTACCTGGGCGCGCCGCACCCCGACATCGCGCCGGACGCCCGCCGCCCCGCCCTGTACCTGCTGACCGACCACGTCGGCGTGCCGTTCGAGCAGGACGGCTGGCGGGACGGCGAGCACCTGCGGGAGTGGATGACGGCGGAGTTCCGGGCCGGGCTGGCCGCCAGGGGCGTGCCGTGGCGGCTGGTCACGGGGTCGCCGGAGCAGCGGCTGCGCCAAGCCCTGGCGGCCTGCGCCGAAGCGGTGGCGGCGCACTTCCGGTTCGCCGACCCGCTGGAGCCTCAGACCGTGACCACGACCTGATCCAGGGACTTGCGGACCAGGTCGGGCACCACGCAGTCGTCGGCCGGGTAGCCGATCGGGATCACCGCGAACGCCTTCTCGTTGCGCGGGCGGCCGAGCACGTCGCCGAGGAACTTCATCGGCGACGGCGTGTGGGTCAGCGCGGCCAGCCCGGACAGGTGCAGCGCGGTCAGCAGCATGCCGACCGCGATGCCCACCGACTCGTCCACGTAGTAGTGCTTGCGGCGGGTGCCGTCGGGTTCGAGGTAGAACCGCTGCTGGAACACCACGACCAGCTCCGGCGCCTCGGTCAGGTGCGGTTTGACGTCGTCGGTGCCGAGCGGGCGCAGCGCGTCCAGCCACTCGTCGCCCAACCGGCCCGCGTACGACACGCGCTCCTCCTCCTCGGCCGCCTCCCGGATGCGCCGGCGCACGTCGGGGTCCTTGACCAGCACGAAGGTCCAGGGCTGCTGGTGGGCGCCGCTGGGCGCGGTGGAGGCGACCGCGATGGCGTCGAGCACGACCTGCTCGGGCACCGGGTCGGTGGAGAACATGCGCACGGTGCGCCGTTCCCGCATCCGGTCGCGCAGGTCCGCGGCGGTGGTCAGGGACTGCTCGGCGGGCATCCTGGTCGGTCGGTAGGGGACCGGCTCGAAGGCCCGGCCGTGGATGGGCGTCCAGTTCGTGGTCACGCGGGGAGCGTGGCACCGACGGCGGTCGAGCTGAAGGACTTCCCCCGAAGTTCGCACTGAACTGTCCGACATGCGAACACGGCGGGTGAGCGGGCAGTATGTGCGCGTGCACGCCAAGGACCTGATCGCCGCTCACGGCCACGGACACGGGCACGGCCCGGCCGAGCCCGCCTCCCGACCGGTCCGCAAGCTGCTGCTGTTCCTCCTGCTGCCCTTCGTGCTGGCGACCGCGGTCGGCACGCTGCTGCTGTACCCGTTCGGGCACGAGCAGCGCACCGGCTCGGAGGTGGGGCTGGCTCAGGTGCCGGTGCGCGGCGACGTGACGGCGGTGGCCCGGGGCGGGTGCGGGCCCGAGTCGTCGGACCCGGGCGCGACCGGGTGCGTGCTGGTGACCGTGGAGATGAGCGACGGCGCGGCGGCCGGGCGCGAGGTCCAGGTGCCGGTGCCGGACCAGCCGGGCACGCCGGTGTTCGCCGTCGGTGACGCGGTGGTGCTGGCCTTCGGCGGCGGCAACCCGGATGACAGCACGTCCTACCAGCTGGCCGACTTCCAGCGGGGGACGCCGCTGCTGCTGCTGGCGGTGCTGTTCGCCGCCGCCGTGCTGCTGCTGGGGCGCTGGCAGGGGTTGGCGGCGCTGGGCGCGCTGGTGCTGAGCTTCGTGGTGCTGGTGCTGTTCGTGCTGCCCGCCATCCTGGCCGGGGAGAGCCCGCCGGCGGTGGCCGTGGTCGGCGCGGGGCTGATCATGTTCGTGGTGCTGTACCTGACGCACGGCCTGTCGGCGCGGACGTCCACGGCGGTGCTGGGCACGCTGGTCAGCCTGGCGCTGATCGGCCTGCTGGGCGCGGTGTTCTCGGCGTTGACCAAGCTGACCGGGCTCGACCAGGAGACGGCGAACCTGGTGTCGCTGCTCGGGCACGGCATCGACACCCGCGGGCTGCTGCTGGCGGGCGCGCTCATCGGCGCGCTGGGCGTGCTGGACGACGTGACCGTGACGCAGACCAGCGCGGTGTGGGAGCTGCGCCGGGCGAACCCGGCGCTGGGGTTCCGCGAGCTGTACGCGGCGGGGTCGCGGATCGGCCGTGACCACCTGTCGTCGGTGGTCAACACGCTGGTGATGGCGTACGCGGGCGCGGCGCTGCCGTTGCTGCTGGCGTTCTCGCTGTCCGGGCGGGACCTGGGCGAGATCCTGACCGCGCAGGAGGTGGCGCAGGAGGTCGTGCGGACCCTGGTGGGCAGCATCGGCCTGGTGGCGGCGGTGCCGATCACCACGGCGCTGGCCGCGTTCGTGGCCGGGCGGGAGGACGTGCCGAAGCTCGAAGCGGCCCCCGGCGCCGGTGCCGACCCTGACACCGGCACAGGCTCAGCGCCTGGCCGGGAGGCCGGGCCGCCCGCCGAGCCGCTGTGGCGTCGGCGGGTGGCGGGCGACCTGCGCACCGGGTACGACCCGGCCAAGGGGCCGTGGCGGCGGCCGGCTACCGGGCCAGCAGCACCAGCGCCAGCGCGATCGCGGCGGGCGCGGACTGCACGACCAGGATCCGACGGCTGACCGTCGCCGCGCCGTACAGGCCCGCCACGATCACGCACACCAGGAAGAACACCGCGAACGCGAACCCGGTCGAGCCGCGGGCGACCAGGGCGAAGACCAGGCCGGCGGCCAGGAAGCCGTTGTAGAGGCCCTGGTTGGCGGCCAGCACCTTCGACTCGGCGGCGAACTCCGGCGTGGTGCCGAACGTCGCACGGCCGCGCGGCGTGTTCCAGAGGAACATCTCCAGCACGACGATGTAGAGGTGGATGGCCGCGACCAGCGCGGTGAGGACGTCTGCGGCGAGCTGCACGGTCGGTGAGCGTAGCGACGCGCGCCCGGCGGACCGCGAGCGCCGTGCGCGGGCGCGACCGGGGATAATCACCGGGTGGGACGGATCCGGAGAGCCGACGGGACCATCAGCCGTGAGGTCGACTCGGGCATCGCGGAACTGGTGCCGGACCCGGACGTGCCGCGGGCGTGGATGCTGCGCCTGAACGGCACACCGCAGTCGCACGTCGACCTGGACGACCCCGCGCACCTGGAGTTCGAGTACCTGCGCCGGCTCGGCCACGTCGCCGACCTGGTCGCGCCGGGCAGCGAGCCGATCAGGGCGCTGCACCTCGGTGGCGGCGCGTTCACGCTGCCCCGGTACATCGCGGTGACGCGACCGCGGTCCAGCCAGCAGGTGGTGGAGATCGACGCGGCGCTGATCGACCTGGTCCGCGGCGTGCTGCCGCTGGACCGCAACTGGCGGCTGCGGATCCGCAACGGCGACGCGCGGGCGGTGCTGGCGAAGGCGCCGGAGGACGCGTTCGACCTGGTGGTGACCGACGTGTTCGCCGGGGCGCGGACGCCCGCGCACCTGACGTCGGTCGAGTTCGTCGCGCTGGCGTCACGCGCGCTGCGCGCCGGTGGCGTGTACGCGGCCAACATCGGCGACGGCGGCAAGCTGGCGTTCGCCAAGGCCCAGGCCGCGACCGTCCGCGCGGTGTTCCCGCACGTGTGCGTGCTGGCCGAGCCGGGCGTGTTCCGGGGCAGGCGGTTCGGCAACTTCGTGATCGTCGGGTCGCGCGCGGCGCTGCCGGTGGCGGCGTTGACCAGGCTGACGGCGGGTGACCCGTTCCCGGGGCGGGTGGAGCACGACGCCTCGCTGACCAGGTTCATCGGCGGCGTGCCGGCGACGACGGACGCGACCGCCACCCAGTCCCCCGCACCGCCGAAGGGCACCTGGGGCCTCCCCGACGACTGACCCCGTCGACTGACCCCGTCGAACGACCTCCCGCCGGCCGCCCCGTGCCCCGGACGACCCTGTCGGCTCACTGGTCGCGCGGCCATCATCGGCATCCGCCGTGGCCCGTCCGCGTGACGCGGCCGGAGACGTTCAGGAGGGGCGATGCCCGGGGGGAAGGTCGTCGGCTCGCCGCGCGGCGACGTGGTGGAGCGGATCGGCGGGCGGGAGGTGCCCGACCCGTACCGGGTGCTGGAGGACCCCGACGCGCCGGAGACCGCCCGGTGGCGCGACGGGCAGGCCGAGCTGTTCGACCGGGCCGGTCGTCGGCACGGTGCTGTTCGCGGTGGCGGCGGCGATCCGGCCGGCGGTCTTCGCCGCCTGCCTGCTGTCCCCGCTCAAGGGGGTGGACACCAGGCCCCCGGTCGCGGGGACCGCCGCGCACGACTGACCGGGGAGCCCCTGGTCTCAGTCGCCGTCGTTGAGCGTGGAGACGAAGCGGGAGACGGCTTCCGGGGTCAGCTTCTGCGCCAGCCGGCCCGTCGGGGCCATCGAGCCGAGCCGGTAGAGCGGGCGGTCGGCCGCCGCCAGGCCGCGGGCCTCCGAGCGCAGCTGCGCGACCAGCAGCTCGGAGAACACCAGGCCCGGCGCGTCGCCGCGACCGGCCAGCACGTCGGCCAGCCTGCGCAGCGGCAGCACGCCCTGCTCCCGGCCGCCGGTGCCGGCGTAGATCGCCAGCGCCAGGTTGATCGCCTTGCCGCCGCCGCGGACGAACAGGCCGACCGTGCGGGCGCCGCGCACGTCGGTCACCAGCAGGTCGAGCTGGTCGGCGGTGTGCAGGTCCACCGAACGCGTGCCGAAGGCGCGCACGGACAGCACGTTGCCCTCCAGCCACACCCGCCGCCGCGCCTCCGACCACGCCAGCAGCAGCAGCGGCACGGCGAACACCGCCGCCGTGACCAGGCCGGCGGTGCGGCCCGCGAGCAGCCCCAGCAACCCGCCGAACGCGGCGGCGACGATCAGCGCGCCGAGCGCGACCGTCCGGGCGCGCTTGCGCACCGCCTTCGGGTCGAGCAGGTCAAGGGCAGTCCGCTCGCTCACCGGCCCAACGCCTCCAGCACCGACGTCACCACGTCCGCCAAGGGCACCTCGCGCTGGTCCCCCGACGACAACTCCTTCAGCTGCACGACCCCGGCCTCGATGTCGCGCTCGCCCAGCACGAGCGCGAAGCGCGCGCCCGACCGGTCCGCGCCCTTCATCGCGCCCTTGAGCCCCTTGCCGCCGTACGACAGGTCGAACCGCACCCCGGCCGCGCGCAACGGCGCGGACAGCGCCACCAGGCGCGCCTTGGCCACCTCGCCCAGCGGCACGCCGTACACGTCGCACCGCGTCACGTCGCCCGGCGTCACGCCCTCGACCTGGCACGCCAGCAGCGCCCGGTCCACGCCGAGGCCGAACCCGACCCCGGACAGCGGCTGCCCGCCCAGCTGCTCCATCAACCCGTCGTAGCGCCCGCCGCCGCCGATGCCGGACTGCGCGCCCAGGCCGTCGTGCACGAACTCGAACGTCGTCTTGGTGTAGTAGTCCAGGCCGCGCACCATCCGCGGGTTCTCCGCGAACTCCACGCCCAGGTCGTCCAGGTAGCCCTTCACCTGCTCGTAGTGCGCCAGCGACTCGGCCGACAGGTGGTCGACCATCAGCGGCGCGTCGGCGACCAGCTCCCGCACCTCGGGGCGCTTGTCGTCCAGCACCCGCAACGGGTTCAGCTCGGCCCGCCGCCGGGTGTCGTCGTCCAGCGGCAGCTCCGCCAGGAACGCCCGCAGCTTCTCCCGGTACTGCGGGCGGCACGTGGCGTCGCCCAGCGACGTCAGCTCCAGCCGGAACCCGGTCAGCCCGAGCGACCGGAACCCCGCGTCGGCCACCGCGATGACCTCGGCGTCCAGCGCCGGGTCGTCCACCCCGACCGCCTCGACGCCGACCTGGTGGAACTGCCGGTAGCGGCCCGCCTGCGGCTGCTCGGCGCGGAAGAACTGCCCGGCGTAGGCCAGCTTCACCGGCAGCTGGCCGCGGTCGAGGCCGTGCTCGATGACGGCGCGCATCACGCCCGCCGTGCCCTCGGGCCGCAGCGTGATGGACCGGCCGCCGCGGTCGGTGAACGTGTACATCTCCTTGCTCACCACGTCGGTCGACTCGCCGACGCCGCGCGCGAACAGCGCGGTGTCCTCGAACACCGGCAGCTCGACGTAGCCGTAACCGGCGCGGCGGGCGGACTCCACGAGCGCGTCGCGGACCGCGAGGAACGACGCGGAGGTGGGCGGGAAGTAGTCCGGCACGCCCTTGGGTGCGGCGAACGGGGTCGTGGAAGGCGTGGTCGTCACTGTTCTCAGAGTCCTCGGTGAGGTGCGGCCGGGGCGTCGGGGGTGCCCAGTTCCCGCAGGAACGGGTTGCTCGCGCGCTCGCGGCCGATGGTCGTCGTTGGCCCGTGGCCGGGCAGCACCACCGTGTCGTCGGCCAGCGTCAGCACCTTGGTGCGCAGCGACGTCAGCATCTCGCGGTGGTTGCCGCCCGGCAGGTCGGTGCGCCCGATGGAGCCGGCGAAGAGGGTGTCGCCGGACAGCACGAGCCGTCCGCCCTCCCCGGTGCCGGCGCGGAACATCACCGACCCGCCGGTATGGCCCGGTGTGTGGTCGACGGTCAGCTTCAGGCCGGCCAGGTCCAGCTCGGCGCCGTCGGCCAGCTCGCGCACCTCGCGCGGCTCCCGCAGCTCCAGGTCGCCGCCGAAGAAGGAGGCCCTGGAGTGGGCGCTCATGCCCTTGAGCGGGTCGGCGAGCATCGCGCGGTCGTCGGGGTGGATCCAGGCCGGGATGTCGTTGCCGTCGCAGACGGGCGCGACGGAGAACGTGTGGTCGAAGTGCCCGTGCGTCAGCAGCACGGCGACCGGTGAGAGCCGGTGCTCGCGCAGGACCTCGGCGATCGGCTCGGCCGCGTCCTGGCCGGGGTCGACCACCACGCACGCCTCGCCCGCGCCCGCGGCCAGCACGAAGCAGTTGGCCTGGAGGGCGCCGACCGGGAACCCGATCACCAGCACGGGATGACCTCTCGACGGCAACGGATCGACAACGGATCCCTGCGGACCCCGGCGAGCAGCCTATCCGGCATACACCAGTCTCATGCGCGCCCCCTAGACTGCTCACCGATCGTCGCCGTCGACGCAGAGATCAGGGAGGTTGCAGGTGCCGACCAACGTGCAGCGCCGCGAGCAGGCCAAGCGGAAGCTGGAACGCCAGCTCGTCCGCAGGGCGGAGCGCGCGAAGCGGCGCCGGGTGATCGCCGTGGTCGCGACGGCGGTCACCGTCGTCGTGGTCGCGGGCGGGGTGTACTTCCTGGCCACGACCGACTTCAGCGGCACCGGGGACGACGCGGCCGCGGCCAGCTCGACCACCCCGGCCCCGATCGAGATCCCGACCGAGGTCAAGGCGCTGCCGACCCGGGCGACCCCGATCGCGGACCCCGCGACGTGCGAGTACCGGCCGTCTTCCGAGCCCGCCTCCAAGGAGGGCACGAAGGCCCCCGAGGCGAGCACCGCCGCCACCGGCGCCGCGACCGCCACCATCAAGGCCAACATCGGCGAGCTGAAGCTGACCCTGGACCGCGCCCTGGCGCCGTGCGCGGTGAACAGCTTCGTCAGCCTGGCCAAGCAGGGCTACTACGACGGCAGCTCGTGCCACCGCATCGGCACCGAGGGCCTGCAGATGCTGCAGTGCGGCGACCCGACGGGCACCGGCTCCGGCGGCCCCGGCTACGCGTTCGACAACGAGACCTGGCCGGAGCTGACCTACGGCCGCGGCTACCTGGCGATGGCGAACGCCGGCGGCACGGGCGCCGGCGAGGGCACCAACGGCAGCCAGTTCTTCATCGTCTACGGCGACGCGCAGCTCTCGCCCGACTACACGGTCTTCGGCAGCATCGACGAGGCCGGGCTGAAGCTGGTCGACGAGGTGGCGCGCGCGGGCCACGACGGCTCGTTCGACCCGTCGCCCGGTGGCGGGAAGCCGAACAAGGAAGTGAAGTTCGAGACGGTCTCGGTCGCCTGACCGACCGGAGCGGACACGCGGGGGCCCGGCACTCGGGAGAGGAGTGCCGGGCCCCTGTGTCTTCCCCGTCGGTCGGCGCGAGGCCGACCCGCGCCGATGGTGGCACCGGCTCCTGACGTTTCGCTGACGCGACCGCAGCCGGCGCCGGCTCGCGTCAGGAAGCCGACGTCACGCGGTACACGTCGTACACGCCCTCCACGCTGCGGACCGCCTTCAGCACGTGGCCGAGGTGCTTCGGGTCGCCCATCTCGAACGAGAACCGGCTCACCGCCACCCGGTCCCGCGACGTGGTCACCGACGCCGACAGGATGTTGACCTTCTCGTCGGCCAGCACCTTCGTCACGTCGGACAGCAGCCGGTGCCGGTCCAGCGCCTCGACCTGGATCGCGACCAGGAACACCGAGGACGACGACGGCGCCCACTCGACGTCCAGCAGCCGTTCGGGGGTCCGCAGCAGCTCGTCGGCGTTGGTGCAGTCGGTCCGGTGCACGGAGACGCCGCCGCCCCGGGTCACGAAGCCGAGGATGTCGTCACCGGGGACGGGCGTGCAGCAGCGGGCCAGCTTGACCCACACGTCGGCCGCGTCCTTGACGATGACGCCCGCGTCGCCGGTGACCCGCCTGCGGGCGACCGTGGACGGCGTGGAGCGGTCGGCCAGCTCGTCCTCGGCGTGCTCGACGCCGCCCAGCTGGGCGACGAGCCGCTGCACGACGTGCCGGGCCGAGGTGTGCCCCTCCCCCACCGCCGCGTACAGCGCCGAGACGTCCGGGTAGTGCAGCTCCTTCGACAGGGCGCCCATGGAGTCGGCCGACACCAGCCGCTGGAGCGGCAGGCCGACGCGCCTGACCTCCTTGGCGATGGCGTCCTTGCCGATCTCGATGGCCTCTTCCTTGCGCTCCTTCGCGAACCACTGCTTGATCTTGGCCTTGGCGCGCGGGGAGGCGGCGAAGGACAGCCAGTCGCGGGACGGGCCCGCGCCCTCGGCCTTCGAGGTGAAGATCTCGATGACCTCGCCGTTCTCCAACTTCCGTTCGAGCGCGACGAGGCGACCGTTGACCCTGGCGCCGATGCAGCGGTGGCCGACCTCGGTGTGCACGGCGTACGCGAAGTCGACGGGCGTGGACCCGGTCGGCAGCGTGACGACGTCGCCCTTCGGGGTGAACACGAAGATCTCGCGCGCGGCGAGGTCGAAGCGCAGCGACTCCAGGAACTCGCCGGGGTCCGCGGCCTCCCGCTGCCAGTCGAGGAGCTGGCGCATCCAGGCCATCTCGTCGACCTCGACGCCCTTGCCGCTGTGCGTGCCGCGCGTCTCCTTGTACCGCCAGTGCGCCGCGATGCCGTACTCGGCGGTGCGGTGCATGTCGTAGGTGCGGATCTGGACTTCCAGCGGCTTGCCGTCCGGGCCGATCACGGTCGTGTGCAGCGACTGGTAGACGCCGAACCGGGGCTGCGCGATGTAGTCCTTGAACCGGCCGGGCATCGGCTGCCACAGCGCGTGCACCACGCCCATGGCGGCGTAGCAGTCGCGGACCTCGTCCACCTGGATGCGCACGCCGACCAGGTCGTGGATGTCGTCGAAGTCCCGGCCGCGCACGATCATCTTCTGGTTGATCGAGTAGTAGTGCTTGGGCCTGCCCTCGACCTTGGCCGTGATCCGGGCGCCCTCCAGCTGCTGCGACAGCTCGGTGATGACGCCGCCGAGGTAGGTGTCGCGGGACGGCGCGCGGTTGGCCACCAGGCGCACGATCTCGTCGTACTTCTTCGGCTGCAGGATCGCGAAGGCCAGGTCCTCCAGCTCCCACTTCACCGTCGCCATGCCGAGGCGGTGCGCGAGGGGCGCGAGGACTTCGAGGGTTTCGCGGGCCTTGCGGGCCTGCTTCTCCGGCGGCAGGAACCGCATGGTGCGCATGTTGTGCAGCCGGTCGGCGAGCTTGATGACCAGGACCCGGGGGTCCTTGGCCATGGCGATGACCATCTTGCGGATGGTCTCGGCCTCGGCCGCCGCGCCGAGCTTGACCTTGTCGAGCTTGGTCACGCCGTCCACCAGCAGCGCGACCTCGTTGCCGAAGTCGACCCGCAGCTGGTCCAGCGAGTAGTCGGTGTCCTCGACCGTGTCGTGCAGCAGGGCGGCGACCAGCGTGGTCGTGTCCATGCCCAGCTCGGCGAGGATCGTCGCCACCGCGAGCGGGTGGGTGATGTAGGGGTCGCCCGACTTCCGCCGCTGGGGCCGGTGCTTCTCCTCGGCCACGTCGTAGGCGTGCTGGAGCAGCGCCAGGTCGGCCTTGGGGTGCAGGTCGCGGTGGACGGCGGCCAGCGGTTCGAGCACCTGCTTGACCGGCGCGGCGCGCTGGGCGGTGATCCGACGTGCCAGCCGCGCGCGCACGCGCCTCGTCGCCGACGGCGGCCGCGCGGGCACGGGCTGCGTCGTCTGGGCGGGTTCGGTGTCCTGGCTCAACCACGCTCCTCGGGTCTAGGAACCGAGGATAACTCCGTTGGGCCGCCGGCTCCGGCGGCGAGCCGATGAGCGGTGCGGTTCACACGACGAGCAGCACCCGCCGTTCAGCGCGACGGGTCGGTCGGCACCCCTTTCACCAGCGTGAACGCGGTCGGCGCACCGGTGTGCCGCCACTCGGCCGCCGACGTCGCGTCCGACCGTCGTGCAGGCGCACCAGTTCTGCGGAATGACTACCCACCGTGTCAGACGGTGAGCAGTGCGTGAACCTCGTGGCCCTTGAGCCGTTCACGGCCGCCGAGGCCGGGGATCTCCAGCACCACGGACACGCCCGTCACCACGCCACCGGCGCGTTCGACCAGCTCGCACGCCGCCGCCGCGGTGCCGCCGGTCGCGAGCACGTCGTCTACCACGACGACGCGCTGACCAGGCGTGATGGCTTCGGCGGGCAGCTCCAGCGTCGCCGTCCCGTACTCCAGGTCGTACGACACGCGGTGGGCCACGGCGGGCAGCTTGCCGGGCTTGCGCAGCGGCACGACGCCGTAGTGCCAGCCGTAGCCGAGCGCGGCCCCGAGCAGGAAGCCGCGCGACTCGATCGCGGCGACGACCTGGGTGTCCGGGTGGATCTCGTCCTGCAGGGCGTCGACCACCGAGCGCAGCGCGTCCGGGTCGGCCAGGACGGGCGTGAGGTCCCGGAACACGACCCCCGGCAGGGGGAAGTCCGGGACCTCACGCAGCAGCCCTAGGGCGCGGTCCAGCTTCAACGGTGCTTCTTGCCCGTCGGGCGGCGCCGCGCGTCACTGGCCTTGCCGGTCCGCGAGGGCACGCCCGCCGCGGCCGCCATGGCCTTCTCCTTGCGCAGCTCGGCCTGCAACGACTCGTCGTCCGTGGACTCCACGATGTCGCCGCCGTTGATGGCCTCGCCACCCGCCCTGCGGGCCAGGTTGTCCCGGCGCGCCTGCACCCGGGCCGCCTGGGCCTTGTACCGGCTGTCGCGCATCTTCAGGTCCACCGCGACCGGGGTCGCGATGTAGATGGACGACAGCGCGCCGATGACGATGCCGGTGAGCTGCACGAGCGCCAGGTCCTTCAGCGTGCCGACGCCGAGCAGGCCGACGCCGATCGCCAGCAGGCCCAGCACCGGCAGCACCGCGATCAGCGAGGTGTTGATCGAGCGCATCAGGGTCTGGTTGACCGCCAGGTTCGCGGCCTCGCCGTAGGTGCGGCGGGTGAGGCCGAGCAGGCCGCGGGTGTTCTCCCGGACCTTGTCGAACACCACCACCGTGTCGTACAGCGAGAAGCCGAGGATGGTGAGCAGGCCGATCACCGTCGCCGGCGAGACCTCGAAGCCGACGATCGAGTACACGCCGGCCGTGATCAGCACGTCGTGCAGCACCGCGACGAGCGCGGCGATCGCCATCGACAGCTCGAAGTACAGCGCCAGGAAGATCATCACCGCGACGAAGAACACCAGGAGCGCGATCAGCGCCTGGCCGGTGATCTCACTGCCCCACGAGGCGGACACGGCGCTGTCGCTGATGGCGTCGACGCCGCCGTTGGGCTGGAGGTCGTCGTTCAGCGTGGTCTTGAGCTTCAGGACCTCGTCGGCGTTCAGCGTCTCCGACCGGATCTGGATGGTCGCCGCGTCACCGGTGCCGACGGTCTGCGTGGCGGCCGGCTCCTTGCCGAGGGCCTTCTCGAACGACTCCTTGGCCTCGTCGATGCCGATCGCCCCGGAGGAGCTGATCGCGGGCAGCTGGATGCGCGTGCCACCGGTGAAGTCGATGCCCCGGTTGAAGCCCTTGAACACGATCGACGCGATGCAGATCAGCAGGATCAGGCCGAACAGCGCGTACCACCGCTTGCGCTTGCCGACGATGTCGAACGCGCCGTTGCCGACGTAGAGCCGCTGGAAAACGTTGCGCTTCTTCGCCTCGGCCACGTCAGACCTCCTTCACAGCGGTGCTCTTCGCGCCCGACAGCGCGCGGTCCTCGACCGAGACCTGGACGGCGCCGCCGAGGCCCGAGAGCTTCGGGTTGGACAGGCGCTTCGACTTCGAGATCATGCTGACCAGCGGGTGGGTCACCAGGAAGACGACGACCAGGTCCAGCACGGTCGACATGCCGAGGGTGAACGCGAAGCCCTTCACCTGGCCGACGGCGAGCACGTACAGGATGGCCGCGGCGAGGAAGCTGACCATGTCCGCGGACAGGATCGTGCGACGCGAGCGGACCCAGGCACGGGGCACCGCGGACCGGAACGACCGGCCCTCGCGCATCTCGTCCTTCAACCGCTCGAAGAACACCACGAACGAGTCCGCGGTGATACCGATCGACACGATGAAACCGGCGATGCCCGCGAGGTCCAGGGTGAACCCGATCCAGCGGCCGAGCAGCACCAGCACCGCGTAGACGATCACACCGGACAGGACGAGCGACAGGATCGTCAGCACGCCGAGCAGGCGGTAGTAGAACAGGCAGTACACGAACACCAGCGCGAGGCCGATGCCACCGGCGATCAGGCCCGCCTTGAGCGAGGCCAGGCCGAGCGTCGCGGACACCGTCTCGGCCTCGGAGGCCTCGAAGGACAGCGGCAGCGAGCCGTACTTGAGCACGTTCGCCAGGCCGTTGGCCTCGGACTGGGTGAAGTCGCCGCTGATCTCGGTGCTGCCACCGAGGATCGCGTCGCGGATGCTCGGCGCGGACACCACCTGGCTGTCCAGCACCACCGCGACCTGCTGGCTGACGTTGGCCGAGGTGAACTGGCCCCACTTCTTGCCGCCGTCGCTCTTGAACGTGAGGTTGACGACGAAGCCGGCGCCCTGCGGGTTGATGTTGGCGACGGCGTCGTCGACGTCCTCACCGGTCAGCCGCGAGTACAGGCTGAAGTCGTCGTCCTTGACGCTGCCGTCGGTCGGCGGGGTGACCGGGGCCAGCACGTACTTCTCGGTGCGGTCCTGGTCGCAGGTCAGCAGCGGCAGCGCCGGGTCGTCGTTGCCGATCAGCGGGTCGATCGTCGGGCAGGTGAACGCGTTGAGCGCCTGCGTCACGGTCTGCGCGTCCAGCGTGGTCAGCTGCGGGTCCTGGCGGCAGGTCCGGGACTCCTCGATCGCCTTCGTCGGGTCGTCGGAGTACTGGCCCTGGAACACCGCGCGGCAGTCGACCTGCGACTCGGCGGGCGGCTGCTCCTCGGCGGGCGCGGACGGGTCCGCGGGCGGCGTCGTCGTGGCGGCCGGCGGCTCGGTGGTCTCCGGCTGCGCCTCGAAGGCCGGGGCCGGGCGGCCCTGGGCGGTCGTGGTCGGCGCGACGGAGCCGGCGGTCTCGGTCGGGGCGGCGCTCTCGCTCGCGGGCGGCGTCGCCGAGCCCGACGTGGGCGGCGCGCTGCTCTGGGTCGGCTCGGGCTGCGGCGCGTTGGGCACCGGCGCGCCGATGACCTTGCGGAAGTTCAGCTTCGCCGTCTGACCGAGTCGCTTGGCGCCCTCGCTGTCGGAGCCGGGGACCGTGATGACCAGGTTGCTGCCGTCCCGGATGACCTCGGGTCCGGCCACGCCGAGGCCGTTTACCCGGGTCTCGATCAGGGTACGTGCCTGGTTGAGAGACTCCTCCGACGGCGTCTTCCCATCAGGAGCCCGAGCGGTCAACGTGACACGGGTGCCACCCTGCAGATCGATGCCGAGCTTGGGTGTCGCCTTGCCGTTCCCGGTGAAGAACACCAGGGAGTACAGCGCGACCACGATGAGGACAAATGCGCCCAGGTACTTCGCGGGGCGGATTTGCCCGGCCGGAGGTGCCACGGTCCGTCCGTCTCCTGATAGTTGACAAGGTCAGCGAAGCCGGAGCGTACCCCTGATGGTGTGAGCTGCGCGTCACTGCCTGGAGTCGGCACGTTGACAGTTGCCGGCTCCAGGCCGAGGGGTTCGCTGGCTGCTGCGGGTTACTTCTTGCTCTCCTGCTGAGCGGGCTCGACGGCGACGGTCTCGTCGGCGACGTCGTCCACGTCGTCCACGACCGCGTCGGTCCCGGTGTCGACCGCGACCTTCTCGCGGATGGCCTGGCGCAGCCAGGTGGTGACCACGCCGTCGGCGATCTCGAGGTCGATCGTGTTGTCTTCGTCGTTCACGCCGGCCACGGTCGCGTACAGCCCGGAGGTGGTCATGACCCGGTCGCCCGGCTCCAGGGAGTTGAGCAGCGCCTGCTGTTCGGCGACGGCCCGCTTCTGCTTGCGGGCGCTGAGGAACAGCGGCACCGCGAGCAGCACGAGCAGCAGCGGGAACATCAAGGAGGACAGGTCCATCATTCTCCGATCAACCGGACGGGCGAGCGCGATCAGCGCCCGGAACGTCCGAATTTCTGGGATGCCGCTGCCGATTGTGCCAGGTGGGTAATCCCGATCACCCGGTGGCGTCGTCGAACAGCGATCGGGTGGCCTCCCCGGGGGCCTTCGGCGGCGGCTGGAGACCGAGGTGCAGCCAGGCCGCGGCGGTGGCGACCCGACCGCGCGGCGTGCGCGCGAGCATCCCGGCGCGCACCAGGTAGGGCTCGCAGACCTCCTCGACGGTGGTCGGTTCCTCACCCACCGCGACGGCGAGCGTGGAGACGCCGACGGGTCCGCCGCCGAAGGACCGGACCAGCGCGCCCAGGACCGCCCGGTCCAACCGGTCCAGGCCCAGCTCGTCCACGTCGTAGACGGTCAGGGCGTCCCGGGCCACGTCGAGGGTGACCGCGCCGTCCGCGCGCACCTCTGCGTAGTCCCGAACCCGCCGGAGCAGCCGGTTCGCGATCCGGGGCGTGCCGCGCGAGCGACCCGCGATCTCGCGGCCGCCGTCGTCGCGCAGGTCGACGCCGAGGATGCCGGCGGACCGGCGGACGATCAGCTCCAGCTCGTCCGGGCTGTAGAACTCCATGTGGCCGGTGAAGCCGAACCGGTCGCGCAGGGGCCCGGTGAGCGCGCCGGACCTGGTGGTCGCGCCGACCAGCGTGAACGGGGCGATGTCGAGCGGGATGCTGGTGGCGCCGGGGCCCTTGCCGACGACCACGTCGACCCGGAAGTCCTCCATCGCCAGGTACAGCATCTCCTCGGCGGGCCGGGCCATCCGGTGGATCTCGTCGATGAACAGCACGTCGCCCTCGACCAGGTTCGACAGCATCGCGGCCAGGTCGCCCGCGCGCTCCAGGGCCGGGCCGGAGGTGATCCGCAGCGACGCGCCCAGCTCGGCGGCGATGATCATGGCGAGGCTGGTCTTGCCCAGGCCGGGCGGGCCGGACAGCAGCACGTGGTCCGGTGGCGCGCCGCGCTGCATCGCGCCGCGCAGGACCAGGTCCAGCTGCTCGCGGACCTTGGGCTGGCCGACGAACTCGTGCAGGTCCTTGGGGCGCAGGGTGGACTCGACGTCCCGCTCGGCGGGATCGGGCAGGGGGTTGAGGGTGTCGTCGTCGGCGAAGTCCTCGAAGTCGTTCACCGCTTGCGGCCCAGGGTCGCCAGGGAGCGGCGGAGGGCTTCGGAGGTGCCGAGCGCGCCGTCGGCGGCGAGCACCGCGTCCACGGCCTGCTCGGCCTGCTTGGCCGGGAAGCCGAGGCCGAGCAGGGCTTCGGTGACCTGGGTGCGCACCCGGCCCGCGGTGTCGGCGCTGGGCGCGGGCGCGAGGTGGCCGACCTTGTCGCGCAGCTCGATGATCAGCCGCTCGGCGCCCTTGCGGCCGATGCCGGGCACCTGGGTGAGCACGGTGATGTTGCCCTCGGCGAGGGCGGCGCGCAGCTTGTCCGGCTCCAGCACGGCCAGCGTGGCCAGGGCGAGCCGGGGTCCGATCCCGGAGACCGTCTGGAGCAGGCCGAACAGCTCGCGGGCCTCGGCGTCGGCGAACCCGAAGAGGGTCAGCGAGTCCTCGCGCACCACCAGCGACGTGGCCAGCTGGGTCTCCTCGCCGCGGCGCAGGGTGGCCAGCGTGGCGGGGGTGGCCTGCACGGCGAAGCCGACGCCGCCGACCTCGACTACGACGTGGTCGAGCCCGATGGACAGCACCTGTCCGCGCAGTGACGAGATCACTTGCTCTTTCCTCCGGTCTTCGCCGCTCGGGCGGGAATGGCCTCGGCGTCCGCCGCCCCCGCTGCTGCCGACGCGGTCGCGGGCAACGCCGCCTTGCCGACAGCCACGGTAGGCACCGCCTTGTCGCCGGTCGCAGCCGGTGCCACCTTGCCGGTCGCAGAGGGCGCCGCCTCGACCGGAGCGGTCGGCTTGGTCCTGGTCCGAGCGGTCGGTGGCGCCGGTGTCCGGGCGCCGGCCTGGGCCAGTTTCGCGCGGTGCGTGCGGGCGATTTCGGCGGCCCTCGCCTGGGCCTCCTCCAGCCTCGACCGCATCGGCGCGCGCCACAGGTGGCAGATGGCCAGGGCGAGGGCGTCGGCGGCGTCGGCGGGCTTCGGGGCGGTCTTCAGGCCGAGCAGCTTGGTGACCATGGCGGTGACCTGCGCCTTGTCCGCCCGACCCGAGCCCGTCACGGCGGCCTTGACCTCGCTCGGCGTGTGGAACACCACCGGCAGGCCCCGCCGGGCGGCGGACAGGGCGACGACGCCGCCCGCCTGCGCGGTGCCCATGGCGGTGCGCACGTTGTGCTGGCTGAAGACCCGTTCGACGGCCACCACCTGCGGCCGGTAGCGGTCCAGCCACTGCTCGACGGCGTCGGACAGCTGGAGCAGCCGCAGCGCGAGGTCGGCGTCCGCGGGGGTGCGCACCACGTCCACCGCGACCGGCCGCACGGTCCGGCCGGGGCCGCCGTCGACCACCCCGAACCCGCACCGGGTCAGGCCGGGGTCGACTCCGAACACACGCACGCTGGTCCCCTCAAGCGCCGACGAACACCAGTTCGAAACCTTAAGGGGTGGGCGCGGCGAACGGAGTCCGCAACACGCGCATGGTGACCAACAGATACCCCCCGATCGACACAGCGTCACGGTGGTTACTACAGTGGCTCGGTAATCCGATCGACTCCAGAGGCTGCGTGAGCGGGGTGCCATGACCCTGAGGCGGTTCGGCGTCGTCTCCGCCGTCGTGTGCGCCCTGGTCTTCGGCATGGTCTGCCTGGTCGAGTCCGGGGCGCTGGACCGACCCGCCGCGGTGGCGGTCGACAAGCTCACCCAGTGGCTCGCCGCGACCGCCGCGGCGGTGTCGTTCTGGCGGGCCGCGCGACGGCGGCAGGGCGCGGCCCGGCGCTGGCGGCTGTGGATGGCCGCGGCGATGGCGAGCCTGGTCGTCGGGCTGACCGCGTGGATCTGGGGCCAGGTGTTCCTCGGGGTGTCGCTGCCCTCGTCCACGCTGGCGCCGCTGGGGTTCGTGCTCGTGCCCTGCCTCACGCTGTGCGCGGTCCTGGTGCTGGCGCACGGCGGCTCGGACAAGCTGCCCGGCCACCGCAGCAGGCTCGTGGTCGCGCTGGACGGGCTGATCGTGGTCGGCTCGCTGTTCGTCCTCACGTGGGTGTCGCTGCTGGAGTCGATGGTCCGCGCCTGGGCCACCTCCGGCCCGGGGTTCGCGACCGTCGTGGCGCACCCGGCGGCGTACCTGGTGATGCTGGTCGTGCTGCTGGTGTCGTCGTGGACGCACCGGTCGGTGCGCCAGCTGCCGGTGCTGTTCATCGCGCTGGCGGGCCTGGCGCAGTCCGCGTCCGGCTGGGCGTTCGCCTTCCTGGTGAGCAAGGGCGCGACGGCCATCCCGACGGTCGCCGACATCGGGTTCATGGTGAGCCCGGCGCTGTTCTTCCTCAGCTCCATCGCGCCCGGCGGCGGCGCGCGGGAGCGGGCGGGCGCGGCCCGGCTGCGCGCGGGCGAGCTGCTGCACCTGCTGGTGCCGTACCTGCCGATGCTGGTCACCGGCCTGTTCATCGTGGTCGGCACGGCGACCGGGGTGCGGCTGAACCCGCTGGAGGTCTACGTCGGGCTCGGCGTGGTGCTGCTGGTGATCGCGCGGCAGCTGCTGACGCTGATCGACAACGTCCGGCTGCTGGAGCAGCTGCGGGTCAGCCGGGAGCGGCTGCGGCACCAGGCGTACCACGACCCGCTGACCGGGGTGGCGAACCGGGCGCTGTTCCGGGAGCGGCTGGACGCGGCGCTGGCCGGGCCGTCGCCGGTGGTGGTGCTGTTCATCGACGTGGACGGGTTCAAGGACGTCAACGACAGCTTCGGCCACGCCGAGGGCGACGCGGTGCTGCGGATCGTGGCGTCGCGGCTGCAGTCGTGCGTGCGGTCGCAGGACGTGGTGGCGCGGCTGGGCGGCGACGAGTTCGGCGTGCTGGTCGACGGCTACCCGCAGCCGCCGGAGGAGATCGGGCAGCGGGTGCTGGACGCCATGAGCGAGCCGCACCGGACCGCGACCGGCTCGCACGTGATCCGGGCGTCCATCGGGATCTCGCACCGGGACGCGTTCGACCCGTTGCTGACCGCCGACGACCTGCTCGGCACGGCGGACGCGGCGATGTACACGGCGAAGCGGCTGGGCAAGGGCGTGGTCGTGGTGCACGGTTCGGTGGAGGCCGAGCTGACGTGAGCGGGAGGTCGCGCTGAACGCGGAGGAGGCCATCGCGGCGCTGGGGCTGGCCGAGCTGCCGGTGGAGGGCGGCTGGTTCGGGCAGTCGTGGCGCTCGCCCGAGGTGTCGGCGATCTACTACCTGCTGCGCGAGGGCGAGTTCTCCGGCGTGCACAAGCTGGACCACGTGGAGGTCTACGCCCACCACCTCGGCGCGCCGCTGCGGATGCTGCTGCTGCACCCGGACGGCTCGGTGACCACGCCGGTGCTCGGGCCGGACCTGGCGGCGGGGCAGCGCCCGCAGGTCGTCGTGCCCGCCGGGGTGTGGCAGGCGAGCGAGCCGGACGGCGCGTGGTCGCTGGTCGGCACGGTGGTGGCGCCGCCCTACACCGACGACGTGGTCACGTTCGGCGCAGCCGACACCCTCGCCCCGCGCTACCCCTCGCACGCCGACGCCGTGCGCCGGCTCTGCCGCCTCTGACCTCCCTGAAGCCCCGGTGCCGGTCAGCCCATCGTCTTCTGGCCGTCGATGGTCTCGCGGAGGATGTCGGCGTGGCCCGAGTGCTGCGAGGTCTCGGCGATCAGGTGCAGCACCACGCGGCGCACGCTCCACGAGGCGCCCGGCTCGAACCAGGGCGCCACCGGCAGCGGGTGCGAGGTGTCCAGGTCGAGGTCGCGCAGCAGCCGCTCGGTCTTGGCGGCGGTCTCCTCGTAGTCGGCGAGCAGGCCCGCCAGGGTCTCGCCCTCGACCATCCGGAACCCGTTCTCCCAGTCCGACGGCACGCTCTCCATCAGCTCCGCGCCGCCGACGGCGAAGCGCATCCAGCTCTCCTCGACGTTGCGGACGTGCTTGACGAGGCCGCCGAGGGAGAGCTGGCTGACGGTCGGCGTGAGCCGCGCCTGCTCGTCGTCGAGGCCGCGCACGGTGTGGCGGAGGAAGCCGCGGTGGGTGGCCAGCACCGACAGCAGGTCGGTCAGCTCGGTCGAGGCGGTGGCGGTGGTGGCGGTGGTCATGGTGTTCCTGCCTTCTGTTCCGGTGTTGACCCCACGCTATGACCAATTGCGGACAGGTATCGCCCTCGATTCGGGTGCTCGGTGAAATCGGTCCGGCCGACCTACGCTCGGCGGCGTGGACCTCCCCGTGATGCCACCCGTGCGCCCGATGCTCGCCAAGGCCGTCCACTCGGTGCCGCGCGAGCCCGGCCTGGTCTACGAGCCGAAGTGGGACGGGTTCCGGTGCGTCGTGTTCCGCGACGGCGCCGAGCTGGAACTCGGCTCGCGCAACGACCGGCCGCTGACCAGGTACTTCCCCGAGGTGGTCGAGCTGCTGGCCGCCGGGCTGCCGCCCCGGTGCGTGGTGGACGGCGAGGTCGTCGTCGTCACGCCCGACGGGCTGAGCTTCGACCTGCTGCAGCTGCGGCTGCACCCGGCCGCGTCCAGGGTGCGCGAGCTCGCCGTCGACACGCCGGCCGCGTTCGTCGCGTTCGACCTGCTCGCGCTGGACGACCGCGACCTGACCGCGACGCCGTTCGGCGAGCGCCGCCGGCTGCTGGAGGACGTGCTGCGGGACGTGCCGGGGCTGTACCTGACGCCCGCGACCGACGACCCGGACCAGGCGCAGGACTGGTTCACCCGGTTCGAGGGCGCCGGGTTCGACGGGGTGGTGGCCAAGCGCACCGACCTGCCGTACGAGCAGGACAAGCGGGTGATGTGGAAGGTCAAGCACGAGCGCACGGCGGACTGCGTGGTGGCCGGGTACCGGCCGCACAAGGACGGCGTCGGCGTCGGCTCGCTGGTGCTCGGCCTGTTCGACGACGCGGGCGCGCTGCACCACGTCGGCGTGGCCAGCGGCTTCGCCGCCGCGCGCCGCCGGGAGCTGCTGGACGAG
The DNA here is from genome assembly GCF_040744945.1 of Saccharothrix sp. HUAS TT1. Lineage (NCBI taxonomy): Bacteria > Bacillati > Actinomycetota > Actinomycetes > Pseudonocardiales > Pseudonocardiaceae > Saccharothrix > Saccharothrix camelliae. The sequence continues at coordinate 7,731,365 of NZ_CP160453.1, forward strand.
CTGGCCCCGTACCGGGAGGACGCGCTGGTCGGCCACCCGTGGGCGGGGTGGGCCGGGCTCGACCCGACCACACCGGGCGCGCAGAGCCGGTGGAACCCGACCAAGGAGCTGACGTGGGAGCCGCTGCGGCCGGAGCTGGTCGCCGAGGTGCGCTACGAGCACCTGCGGGCGCGGCGGTTCCGGCACCCGACCAGGCTGGTCCGCTTCCGGGCGGACCGCACGCCCCGGTCGTGCACGTACGACCAGCTCGAAGAGGTGCCGCCGGCCGAGCTGACGGACGTCTTCGGCGTCTCGTAGGCGATCGGTCCCCTCAAGAGGTCAGTTCAGGGCGACGATGCTCGCGTTGAGCGCGGTCGCGAAGCCGACCCACGCCAGGTAGGGCACGAGCAGCAGGGCCGCGACCCGGTGCTTGCGGCCGAACACGACGATCAGGGCGGCCACCGCGACCGCCAGGGCGATGATGTCGACCAGCGCGAGCCCGTACCGGTTGGCGGCGAAGAACAGGGGCGTCCAGGCGGCGTTGAGCACCAGCTGGACGGCGAACAGGCCCAGCTCCCGGGTCACGCCGCACCGCTTCCAGAACAGCCAGCCGGACAGCGCGATCATCACGTACAGCGCCGTCCAGACCGGGCCGAACAGCCAGGAGGGCGGCGCCCAGGACGGCGTGCGCAGCTGCTCGTACTCGGCCGAGGCCGAGATCGCGGACAGGGAGCCGATCACCGCCGTCGCGGCCACCGCCGCCGCGAACACCGCCAAGCCGACCAGGGGTCGTCGCGTCGTCGCCGCGTGTGCCATGCCTCCAGGCTAGGAAGGTGGGCGGCGGTCCGCACGACGGATCAGCGGGCGGCCCGGCTCACCCGGCCGCCTTGGCCGCCTGCCGGAACGCCTCCACCAGCTGCGGCCACCGGCCCGCCCGGTCCCGGTTGATCGACAGCGGTGACGGGTGCGGCGCGTTGACCACCTTCAGCTTGTGCCCGCGACCGGACAGCGTCCAGCCGGTGCCCGCGGGCCGGCCCAGCACCACGACCGCCTTGAGCGCGGTCAGCATCCGCAGCAGCTCCACCAGGTACGGCACCGCCGCGCGCAGGTCGGCGGGCGTCGGCTCGCGGCTGGCCAGGTGCCACGGCACCACGTTCCAGTTCAGGCACACCCGGCGCGACAGCCCGGCCTCGGTCATCGCCGCGAACACGTTGGCCGCGGTCGGGTCGTCGTTGTCGAGCGAGTTCAGGCCCGAACCCGCCGAGGCGGGTCCGGGCGACTCCAGCAGCAGCAGCACCTTCGAGTTCACGCCACCGCCCGCCGGGTCGAACAGCGGCACGGCCGCCTTGCGCTCGGTGGCGATGCGCTGGGCGAACTCCGTCAACTTCGCCACGTGCGGCGCCGTGAGGAGAGCCTTCTTCCGGGCGACGACCACGGGGTTGCGGTGCGCCCTCGGGGTGGAGGGGAAGACGTCCATAGTCGGCAAGCGTCCCGGTACGGGTCAGGCACTACCAGCCGCCGTCCGGGCGGCACCGGTGATCACGGGGTCGGGCCGCTAGCCCACGTGGGTGCGCGGCCGTTCCTCCAGCACGCCGTCGACGTAGGTGTCGACCTTCTCGTTGTAGAACGCGACCAGGCCGGCGACCTGCTCGCTCTCCGGCAGCGGCGTGCGGTAGCCCCAGACGACGTTCTCGTGCGTCTCGTCGTCGAGCACCACCGACCAGTACTCGGCGGTGCCCTTGTAGGGGCAGCTGGTGCGCAGGTCGGTCGGCCGCAGCAGGTCCAGCCGGACGTCGGTCATCGGCAGGTAGTAGCGGGCCGGGAGGCCGGTCTCGAACAGGATCACCGGCCGGTGCGAGTTGGCGACCTCGACGCCGCCGACCTCCACCCGGATGTGCCTGCTGCTGGGCAGGGCGTCGACCCTGGTGTACGGGTCGCGCGGGTGGACGTAGACCGGCTCGTCCTCCTCGAACCAGTCGTCCATCGCGTCCCACTCCAGCCGGACCAGGCCGCGCAGCGCCTCCAGCGGCGAGTCCGGGTAGCGCAGGCCCGCGCCGGGCGCGGCGCCGGCGGCCGTCCGCACGTCGAGCACCTGGCCGTTGCCCCGGCTCGGCGAGCGCTTCACCTCGTCGGTGGGCGCCAGGGTGGCCCGGACGTCCTCCTCCGGGAAGTAGTACGTGGGGTAGTACGGCTTCTCCCACACCAGCACCGGCCGCGTGGTGTCCACGACCAGCTCGCCCGCCAGGTAGGCCCGGACCCTCTTGGTCCCGGTCTCCACCCGCACCCGTCCGCGTTCTGCACTCATGATTCCGACGCTACGCCGAGTGCGGTGGCGCGGGAGTCGTCGCGTTTCTCCGGTCTTGCCCAACCCGGGGCTCACCTCGGACTTCGTCCGGGCACGCCGAAACGGCGACGCCGAGGAAGCTTCGGGTCGCCTTCGTGCCCGTGCCCGATCGGGCGGCGCGGCCGGGTCCGGCGGTGTTCCGCCCACCCCGTCCGGGCCTAGGGCGCCACCTCCGCCAGCCGGGCGGCCTGCGCGGCGCGGGCCGTGCCGATCGAGCCGGCCAGCTCCCGGGTCTCCGGGTCGGCGCCGTTGTCCTGCTCGCCGCGCGCCAGCAACGCCGACTGCTCCAGGTGCTCCTTGAGCTCCGCCGCCAACCCGCCCGGGTCCATCCGCAGCCCGGCCAGGTCCGCCTCCGACAGCAGCCCCGGCATCTGGTGGCCGGCGTGCGGGTTGTCGCCGGACAGCCCGGCCCGCTCGCGCAACTCCACCAACCGGGTCAACTCCCGCTCGTGCGACACCTTCAGCTCGGCCGCGAACGGCGCGAGCGGCGGCGGGGCGAGGTCCAGGGCGGGCAGCAGCTGCTCGTTCATCGGGATCATCAGCTGGATCCACGCCGTGTCGGTGGTGTTGAACGGCGACGGTTCGGGCGACCCGGTCGGCGGCGGGGCCGCCTCCGGTGAGCAGGCCGCCAGCAGCAGCAACAGGGTGGCGCCCCAGAGCGCCCGGAAGCGCCCTGGGGTGGCCGTGATCATCTTCACCGCGGCAGCCGGTAGTCCGGTCCGAGGGCGGCGCCCCGCTGCGGCTTGTACTGGTCGTAACCACGCGGGTCGCACTGCAGGCCGCCGTTGACGCAGTGGCTCACCAGCGCCTGCAGCGTGGGCGCGTCCCACGCGTTCATGAAGTCGTAGTGCCACGAGTACCCGCGCCCGCTGGACAGCCGCACCCGCGACATGTCCCCCGAGACCGGGAACGCGATCTTGAACTCCAGCATCGGCACCGGCACCGGGTGCGAGGACGGGCAGACCAGCGTCGCCCGGTCCGGGTAAGCCATGTGCGACTTGTGGTCGGCCGAGTCGAGGTCGCGCCCGTTCCAGCAGCTCGGCGCCTGGTACCGGACGTTGAGCTGGCTGCCCGGCGGGCAGTAGGACGGGAAGTCCCAGTTGTGCGCGCTGTTGCCGCACTCCCAGCCCTCGACCGCGCCCGGCGCGGTGCGGAACTGGTCCTGCGTCGCGCTCGGGCTGCCGACCACGAACCGGATGCCGGCCGGGAACGACCGGACCTCCTGGTACTTCAGGATGCCCGACTTGTAGTAGATGACCTGCGGGAAGTTCGGCACGATCAACTGGTCGCCGTTGTAGAGCGACGGGAACCAGTACGCGGACTTGTCGTCGGGCGTCCTGCAGTTGGTCTGCCCGGCCTTGAGCGAGTTGTTGGTGCTGCTCGCGTTGGTGGAGTTGTTGCCCAGGAACGTGTGCATGTGCGACGCGCCCGGCAGGCCCGGGTAGACGATCGGGTCGTCCGGGCGGTGCGTGGTGACCGAGCAGTTGGCCTGGAACTCGTGGTGCGTGACCAGCTCATCGGCCTGGGCCGGTTGGGTGGCGACCGCCAGGACGGTGGCCAGGAGGCCGACCGCAGCAGTAGCGGCCAGCGCGCGGAGTTTTCGGGACATCCTTGTCCTCCTGCCGACGTGCGGAACGTGGCTGGGAGAGCGCTCTCCCGAATGAGGTTGCCCGCTGCCCCGCCACGGTGTCAAGGGGCGGCTCATTGACAGATCCGTAGTCCGTTCGTAACACTTCGAGCCGGGTTGAGAGAGCGCTCTCCCGCACCTCGATCCGACAATCCGGCAGGAGACGCCATGTACCGCCTCCGATCCGCCAGCAGGGTGCTCACCGCATCCCTGGGGTTCGCACTGCTCATAGGACTCGCGCTGGCGCCGGGCACGGCGAACGCCGCACCCGAGCTGCTGTCCCAGGGCAAGCCGGCCACGGCGTCCTCGGCCGAAGGCGCGGGCACGCCCGCGTCGGCGGCCGTCGACGGCAACCCGGGCACCCGCTGGGCCAGCGCGTGGAGCGACCCGCAGTGGCTGCGGGTGGACCTGGGCGCCACCGCGACCCTGAGCCGCGTCGAGCTGGACTGGGAGGCCGCGTACGCGACCTCGTTCCAGATCCAGGTCTCCGCCGACGGCACCGCGTGGACCACGGTCCACACCACGACCTCCGGCACGGGCGGCAAGCAGGGCTTCACCGTCACCGGCTCCGGCCGGTACGTGCGCATGAACGGCACCCAGCGCGCCAACGGCTACGGCTACTCCCTCTGGGAGTTCCGCGTCTACGGCACCAAGGGCACCACTCCCCCGCCCGGCAAGGGCGTCCGCGTCACCGGCTCCCAGGGCAACTGGCAGCTCATGGTGGACGACCAGCCGTGGACGGTGAAGGGCCTCACCTGGGGACCGCCCGCCGCCGACGCCGCCCGGTACATGCCGGAGCTGAAGTCCATGGGCGTCAACACGTTGCGCACCTGGGGCACCGACGCCACCACCAAGCCCCTGCTGGACGCCTCGGCGGCCAACGGCATCAGGGTGATGGCCGGGTTCTGGTTGCAGCCCGGCGGCGGTCCCGGCTCGGGCGGTTGCGTCAACTACGTCACCGACGCCACCTACAAGAACGACATGATGAACACGATCAAGCAGTGGGTGACCGCCTACAAGGACCACCCCGGCGTGCTCATGTGGAACGTCGGCAACGAGTCCATCCTGGGCCTGCAGAACTGCTACTCGGGCGCCGAGCTGGAGAACCAGCGCGTCGCGTACGCCAAGTACGTCAACGAGGCCGCCCGCGCGATCCACGCCATCGACACCAACCACCCGGTCACCAACACCGACGCGTGGACCGGCGCGTGGGCCTACCTCAAGGCGCACGCCCCCGACCTCGACCTGTACTCGGTGAACTCCTACGGCAACGTCTGCCAGGTCCGGCAGGACTGGATCAACGGCGGCCACACCAAGCCGTACATCCTCACCGAGGCCGGTCCGGCCGGTGAGTGGGAGGTCCCCAACGACGTCAACGGCGTGCCCAGCGAGCCGACCGACGTGCAGAAGCGGGACGGGTACACCAGGGCGTGGGAGTGCATCACCGGGCACACCGGGGTGTCGTTCGGCGGCACGCTGTTCCACTACGGCACCGAGTACGACTTCGGCGCGGTGTGGTTCAACCTGACGCCGGCGGGCAAGAAGCGGCTGTCGTTCTACGCGGTGCAGCGGGCGTTCGGCGGCGCGACGCCGGCCAACACCCCGCCGGTCATCACCGCGATGAACCTGCCGACCAGCGTCCCGGCGGGCGCGCGGCTGGACGTCGACGTGGCGGCGAGCGACCCGAACGGCGACCAGATCACCTGGTCGGCGGCGTTCAACAGCAAGTACATCGACAACAGCGGCGGCCTGGCGAGCACCCCGGTGCAGGTCAACGGCAACCGGCTGACGGTGACCGCACCCGACCGGCTCGGCGTGTGGAAGGTCTACGTGATGGCCGAGGACGGCCGCGGCAACATCGGCATCGAGACCAAGTCGGTCCGGGTGGTCGCCCCGCAGCCCGCGGGCGCCAACGTGGCCCTGAACAAGCCCGTCACGGCCTCGTCCTACCAGCAGGTGGGCGACGGCGCGCCGTTCCCGCCGTCGAACGCCGTGGACGGCAACGCGGGCTCCCGCTGGGCCACCGACTGGTCCGACCCGCAGTGGCTGCGCGTCGACCTGGGCGCGGTGACCACGTTCCAGCACGTCCAGCTGGTGTGGGAGGGCGCGTTCGGCCGGGCCTACGAGATCCAGGTGTCCGACGACGGCACGACGTGGCGCCCGGTGCACGGCACGACCACCGGTAACGGTGGCGTCGACTCGATCGATGTCACGGCCACCGGCCGGTACGTGCGGCTGCACGCCACGCAGCGCGGCACCGGGTGGGGCTACTCGCTCTACGAGTTCGGCGTCTACCGGCGCTGACCGCGAAGACGGCCGGTGGGTCGGGGCGCTCCCCGACCCACCGGCTTCGCGCGCGTCGTGGTGGTTCGCGCGCACGAAGGAGGGGCGTCCCGCGTCACGACCGCAGGACGCCCCTCCTGACCAGCTCAGCTGCCGCGGACGCGGCGAATCGTGTCCCGGTACCACAGCGCGCTGCTCTTCGGCGTGCGAACCTGGGTGTCGTAGTCCACGTGCACGAGGCCGAACCGCTTGTCGTAGCCGTAGGACCACTCGAAGTTGTCCATCAGCGACCACGCGAAGTAGCCGCGGACGTCCGCGCCCGCCGTGCGCGCCTTGGCCACCGCCGCGATGTGCGAGTCGAGGTAGGCGGTGCGGTCGTCGTCGCGGACGAACCCGCTGCCGTCCGCCTCGTCGTCGAACGCCGCGCCGTTCTCGGTGATGACCATCGGCACGCCCGGGTAGTCCTCGCCGATCTGCACCAGCAGGTTGGTGAAGCCCTCGGGCACGATCTCCCAGTCCATCGCGGTCACCGGGCGGCCGAAGCGCACCTCCCGGCACACCGGGACGCCGTCCGCGTCCTCGGTGTTGCCCGCCTCGTCCACGCCGGAGAACTTCGAGCTGGAGTAGTAGTTCACGCCCAGCACGTCGATGGGCTGCTTGATCGTCTCCAGGTCGCCCGGCTCGATCGGGATCTCCACGCCGCGCGCCGCCAGGTCCGCCACCACGTCGGCCGGGTAGTGGCCGCGCACCAGCGGGTCGAGGTAGATGCGGCGGGACAGGCCGTCCGCCCGGCGGGCCGCGTCGTGGTCGGCCTCGCTGTCGGTGGCGGGGCTGGCGTGGCTCATGTTCAGCGTGATGCCGAACTCCATCGGCTCGGTGGCAGCCTCGCGCATCCGGACCGTGGCCAGGCCGTGGCCGAGCAGCAGGTGGTGCACGGCGTGGATGGCCGCGCCGAAGTCCTGCCTGCCGGGCGCCTGGCGGCCCTCGTAGTAGCCGAGCATCGCCGAGCACCACGGCTCGTTGAGCGTGGTCCAGTGGCGCACCCGGTCGGACAGGGCGTCGAACACCAGCATCGAGTAGTCGGCGAACCGGTGGGCGGTGTCGCGGACGGGCCAGCCGCCCGCGTCCTCCAGCTCCTGCGGCAGGTCCCAGTGGTACAGCGTGACCCACGGGTCGATGCCCTTGCCCAGCAGCTCGTCGACCAGCCGGTCGTAGAACGCCATGCCCGGCGCGTTGACCGGGCCCTTGCCGCCCGGCTGCACGCGCGGCCAGGCGACGGAGAACCGGTAGGTGTCCACGCCGAGGGAGCCGATCAGCGCGACGTCCTCGGGCATGCGGTGGTAGTGGTCGCACGCGACGTCACCGTTGTCGTCGTTGTGCACCATGCCCGGCGTCCGGCAGTAGGTGTCCCAGATGGACGGTCCGCGACCGTCCTCGTCGTGCGCCCCCTCGATCTGGTACGCGGAGGTCGCCACGCCCCAGCGGAAGGAGGCGGGCAGGGTGTCGATCGCGGGGTCGAGCCCGACGGTCGGCGCCTTGGTGTCGATGAAACTCTCCACTTGGGGAAACTCCTCTGGAGGTCGGAACCCGTTGTCGTGGACGGGATCAGAACCCGTTGTCGTGAACGGGGTGCAGCCAGCAGGCCACGGTGCGGTCGGCGGGTCCCGCGTGCGGTGCGGGGACGCCGAGCACCGGGACCTCCACACCGCAGCGCTCCATCGCGTGCGGACAGCGTGGGTGGAACGAGCAGCCGGAGGGCATCGACCGCAGGTCCGGCGGTGAGCCGGGGATGCCGGTCAGCTCGCGCTTCGGCCCCCGCAGGGCGGGGAACGAGTTGAGCAGGCCGTGGCTGTAGGGGTGCAGCGGGTCGCGGTAGAGGTCGGCGGAGTTCGCCTGCTCCACGATGCGGCCGCCGTACATGATCGCGATCCGGTCGGAGAACTCGACCAGCAGGGACAGGTCGTGGGTGATGAACACGACCGAGAACCCGAGCCGTTCGCGCAGGTCGACCAGCTGGCGCAGGATCTGCCGCTGCACCACCACGTCCAGCGCGGTGGTCGGCTCGTCCATGATGACGACCTTCGGCTCCAGCGCCAGCGCCATGCCGATCATCACGCGCTGCCGCATGCCGCCGGAGAGCTGGTGCGGGTAGCTGTCCAGCCGGTCGGCGGAGATGCCGACCAGGTGCAGCAGCTCGCGGGCGCGGGCCAGCCGGGCGGCGGCGCTGCCGCCCGGGTCGTGCGCCCTGATCACGTCGGTGAGCTGGGTGGAGATCCGGTGCACCGGGTTGAGCGAGTTCATCGCGCCCTGGAACACGATCGCCGTCTCCGCCCAGCGGAACCTCCGCAGCGCGGCGTGGTCCATCCGGAGCACGTCGACCGGGTCGCCGCCGTCCGGGTGGTACAGCACCTGGCCGCTCGTGATCACGCCCGGCGGCGGCAGGAGCCTGGTCAGGCCGTAGGCCAGGGTCGACTTCCCGCTGCCGCTCTCGCCGGCGAGGCCGAGGACTTCACCCCGGTGCAGGGTGAGGTCGACGTCGCGGATCGCGTGCACGGCCTCGTCGCCGAGGCCGTAGTCCACGTTCAGGCCGCGGATCTCCAGCACCGCGTCGGTCACGGCCCCTCCCTTCCCTCTGGCCCGGTCCCGAGCACCGGCGTGAAGCCGACGCGCATCCGGACCGTGCGGCCGTCGGCGGTCTTGACGTCGGTCTTGCCGCCGCCGCGCAGCCGCGGGCTGACGAACTCGTCGATGCCGAAGTTCACCAGCGACAGCGCGGTGCCCAGCAGCGCGATGGCCAGGCCCGCGGGCACGAACCACCACCACGCGCCCTGCGCGAGGGCCTGCTGGCTCTGCGCCCAGTACAGGACCGTGCCCCAGTTCCAGTCGCCGCCCGCGCCGACGCCGATGAACGCCAGCGTGATCTCCAGCGTCACCGCGAAGATGACCGTGCCGACGAAGCCGGAGGCGATGACCGCGGTGAGGTTGGGCATGATCTCGAACAGGATGATCCGCCAGGTCTTCTCACCGGTGGCCCGCGCGGCCTCGACGTAGTCGCGACCGCGCAGCGACAGCGTCTGGGCCCTGAGCACGCGCGCGCCCCAGGCCCACGACGTGAGGCCGATGAGCAGCGCGATGGTCCAGGTGCCGGTCTCCGGCAGGGTCGACGTGATGATGATCATCAGCGGCAGCGCCGGGAGCACCAGGAACACGTTGGACAGCGCGGACAGCACCTCGCTGCCCGCGCCCGCCAGGTAGCCGGAGGTGACGCCGACCAGGATCGACAGCACGGTCGCCACGAGGCCCGCGACGAACCCGACCACGATGACGCTGCGGGTGCCGACCACGACCTGGCTGAAGATGTCCTGGCCGAGGTGGGTGGTGCCGAACCAGTGCGCGCCGGACGGCGGTTGCAGCAGGTCGTTGCTGCGGCCGGACGGGTCGTACGGCGCGATCAGCGGCCCGATGATCGCGAGCAGGGCGAAGAAGCCGAGCAGCACCAGGCCGACGGTCGCCTTCGGGTTGGCCACGAACCGCAGCCGGCGGCGCTTCACGGGCGCGGCGACCGGGGTCGTCGTGCCGGTGGTGGGAACAACGGTCACGGCTCAGCCCTCCCGTCGGGTGCGCGGGTCGAGCGCGAGGTAGGCCACGTCGGCGAGGAAGTTCGCCAGCAGCACGGACAGCGTGATGATGAGGAAGATGCCCTGCATGAGCGGGTAGTCCTTGGCGCCGACCGCCTGGAACAGCTGGAGGCCGAGGCCGGGGTAGGAGAACACGATCTCCACCAGCAGCGTGCCGCCGACGATGAAGCCCAGCGACAGCGCGAACCCGGAGACGTTGGGCAGCAGCGCGTTGCGCGCCGCGTAGGACACCATCACCCGGCGGTCGGACAGCCCCTTGGCGTGCGCGACGGTCACGTAGTCCTCGGAGGCCACCGTGACCATCATGTTGCGCATCGAGAGGATCCAGCCCGCCATGGACGAGACCAGGATGGTGAACGCGGGCAGGATGCCGTGCTGCAGCACGCTGCCGATGAACTGCAGGTCCGGGTTGGGCACCAGGCCGTTGTCGTAGGCGCCGGAGGCCGGGAAGAAGCTGTCCGGCCCGGAGAGCACGGCGATCGCGATGAGGCCGAGCCAGAAGTACGGGATGGACGACACGAACGTGGTCACCGGGATCAGCGCGTCGGCCCACGAGCCGCGCCGCCAGCCGATGCCGGTGCCCAGCGCCGTGCCGACGATGAAGCCGAGCACGGTGGTGATGCCGACCAGGCCGAGCGTCCACGGCAGGCCGTCGCCGATGACCTGCGACACCGGTGACGGGAAGTAGGTGAACGACAGGCCGAGGTCGCCGCGCAGCAGCTGGCCCAGGTAGCTGAAGTACTGCTCGATCACGCTGGCGTTCTTGTCCAGCCCGAACAGCACGTACAGCGACTGCACCGCGTCGCTGGTCATCTGGCCGCGGGCGCGGGTGATCAGCGCCTGCACCGGGTCGCCGGGGATGGCGCGCGGGATGAAGAAGTTGATGGTGATCGCGGCCCACGCGGTGAACAGGTAGAACGCGATCCGCTTGAGGAGGAAGCTCACCGCACCTCCCCGGCCCCGGCGCTGTTCTCCCGGGGCGGCGCCTCGACCGGGCGCAGCTCGACCCTGTCCGCGTCGGACAGGTCCTCGCCGTAGAGCCAGCACGCGGCGAAGTGCTGCCCGGGAGCGCCTTCGGCGCTGTCGTCGCCGATGGCGAACCGCGGCGGCACCCGTTCGGCGCAGACCTTCATGGCGTGCGGGCAGCGCGGGTTAAACCGGCAGCCGGCGGGCGGGTTGATCAGCGACGGCGGTTCGCCGGTGCCGCCGTCCTTCACCTCCGCGCCCGGCCGGTCGGGGTCCGGCGCGGAGTCGATCAGCAGCTGGGTGTACGGGTGCGCGGGCCGCTGGGTCACGGTCTCGCTGTCGCCGCCCTCGACCACGCGCCCGGCGTACATCACGAAGGTCTCGTCGGCGAAGTAGCGGGCCGACGCGATGTCGTGGGTGATGTAGAGGATCGCCAGGTGCAGGCGCTCCTTGAGGTCGCGCAGCAGGTTCAGCACGCCGAGCCGGATCGACACGTCGAGCATGGACACCGGCTCGTCGGCCAGCAGCACCTCGGGGTCGGCGCCGAGGGCGCGGGCGATGGCCACGCGCTGGCGCTGGCCGCCGGACAGCTCGTGGGGGAACTTGTCGATGTACCGCTCGGGCGGGGTGAGCTGGACACGGGTCAGCAGGTGGGCCAGCGCCTCTTCCTCCTCGGCCGCGTTGCCGCCCGCGTTGCCGTGGATCTTCAACGCCCTGGTGAGGTGGTAGCGCACGGTGTGCACGGGGTTCAGCGAGGCGAACGGGTCCTGGAAGATCATCTGGACCCGCTTGCTGTACGCCCGGAAGCGCTTGCCGCCCTTGGCGTCGACCGGCTCGCCGTGCAGCCGGATCGCCCCGGAGGTCTGGGGGTAGAGCTGCGCCAGCAGGCGGGCCACCGTCGACTTGCCCGAACCGGACTCGCCGACCAGCGCGGTGACCCGGCCGCGGTGCAGCCTGAGCGTCACGTCCTCGACCGCGCGCACCGAGCGCGTGGTCCGGGACAGCAGCTCTCGCCCGCGCTTGCGGACCGGGAAGTGCTTGGTCAGGCCATCGGCCTCCAGGACCACCTCAGTGGTCCCGGAGGCCGACGGTGCGGTGCTGGTCGTCATGCGGCCGGCTTCAGCTGCATGACGACGTCGAGCGCGTTCTCCAGCGTGGGCTGGAGCGGCGCGTACGGGTTGGCCTGGTCCGGCCAGCCGACCCAGTTCTTCGTGCTGTACTGACCACCCGCGTTGGCCGCCGAGGTGATGGCGACCGGCATGTCCCGCACGTGGATCTGCTGGATCTTGTGCAGGGCCGCGGTGCGGGCGGCGTCGTCGGCGGCGTTGGCGTACTCGTTGAGCAGCGCGGTCGCCTCGGGGTTCTCGTAACGACCGTAGTTGCCGTTGATGCCGCCCTCGCCGATCGGCTTGTACAGCGCGCCGTTCATGATGTTCTCGTAGATGTCGTACGGCGTCGGGCCGTTGTTGGTCCAGTGCAGCGCCGCCTGGAAGTCACCGGTGTCCAGCGCCTTGGTCCAGGTGTCGGCGTTCGGCAGGTCGACCGTCGCCGTGATGCCGATCTTGGAGACGTTGTCCTTGATGATCTCCAGGTTCGTCACGTAGTCCGACCAGCCGGACGGCACGGTCATCTTCAGCGTGACGGGCTGGCCCGACGGGTCCTTCAGCGTCTCGCCCTCGAAGGTGAAGCCGTTGTCGGTCAGCTCCTTCTTCGCGGCCTCGACGTCGACCGTGACGATCTCGTCCTTGAACTCCGGCGCGATGTACGACGTGCCGGCGGGCGTCGGGATGCCGGTGATGTTGTCGACCTTCGGGTAGAAGTAGCCGGCCTCGCCCTGGGTGAAGATGTCATCGCGGTTGATCACCATGTTGACCGCGCGGCGCAGCGCCGCGTTGTCCCACGGCTTGACCTTGGTGTTGAACCACAGGCCGTGGATGCCGAGCACCGGCGGGAAGTAGAGCTTGTAGTGCTCGGGGTCCTTCGAGGTGTAGACGGCCTCGTAGTTCGGGATGAACACGAAGCTCCACTCGGACGCGCCGGTCGCCAGGGCGGTGGTCTGCGCGTTGTTGTCGCTGTAGGAGGTGTAGCGCACCTCCTTGACCTTCGGCAGCTCCTGCCAGTACGAGTCGCGCACGGCCAGCGTGACGGTCTGCGGCGTGAACGTCTTGAGCGTGTACGGACCGCTGCCGACCGGGGTCTTGACCGTGTCCGTGTTCGGGTCGGCGATCGTCGACCAGATGTGCTTGGGCACGATCAGCTGTTCGAGGATCTTCTTCTGGTTGACGAACTGCGAACGCGGGAAGGTCACGTCGACCTTGTTGCCCGAGACCGTGGTCGCGTCGTAGGGCACGCCGTCGACGTTCAGGCCGGGGTTGGACTTGAGCAGCCCGAAGGTGAACGCCACGTCCTCCGCGGTCAGCGGCTTGCCGTCCGACCACGTCACGCCGTCGCGGATGGTGAGGCTCAGCTTGCTGTAGTTGTCCGCCCACGTCCACTCGGTGGCCAACCACGGCTTGGGCTTCTCCGTCGGCACGGTCTCGTTCACCATCGCCAGCGGCTCGAACAGCAACCGGCGGTAGCCGAGGGAGCTGGCCGCGGACGTGTTGAGGAACGGGTTGTTGTTCTCGGTCTGCGGACCGTTGGGCATGCCGACGTTCAGCACGCCCCCGTTGTCCGTGTTGGCGCCGGGGTTCGAGGTCGAACAGGCTGCCGAGAACAGCAGTGCTGCCGCGACGGCGAGTGCGGAAATTCGCCTGAGTCGCATGGGTTCTCCTTGTCGGGCGGGGGAGGGGCGAGCGCTCTGGTAGTGCGGACCGCGGGTGCCATCGCGGTTGGGACGCGTGGGGCGTCCTCGTGTCGAGGCAGACTCAACCCTGGTGAGACAAGTCACGTCAATAACGAACAGGTTACAAACTTAGTCTAATTTTAAGTCGCAAACTAAGGTTCGCGGCGTGGCCCTGAAGCGCACCACCGTCCGCGACCTGCGTCGGCAGAACCGATCGACCCTGCTGTCGACCCTCTTCTTCGACGGGCCTTTGAGCAGGTACGAGCTGTCCCGGCTGTCCGGGCTGTCGGCCGCGACGGTGTCCAACGTGACCGGCGAGCTGGTGGACGACGGGCTCGTGGTCGAGGCCGGGTCGGTCGACTCGGACGGCGGCCGGCCGCGCGTGCTGCTGCGCGTCAACCCCGCGTTCGGCCACGTCGTGGGGGTGGACGTGGGCGAGACGGGGATCAAGGTCGAGCTGTTCGACCTGGCGCTGACCCAGCTCGCGGCGCTCGACCACGCGCTGTCGCCGTCGTCGCCCGCGGCGGTGGCGTCGTTGATCGCGTCGTCGGTCCGGGAGGTGGTCGAGTCGGCGGGCGTGCCGCCGTCGACCGTGCTCGGCGTCGGGGTCGGGGTGCCCGGGACGGTGGAGCAGGGCGCGACGGCGGTCGTGCACGCGCCGACCATCGGGTGGGACGGCGTGCGGCTGGAGGAGCTGATCGCCTCGGCGTCGGAGTCCGCGTGGCCGCTGTACGTGGAGAACGGGGCGAAGACGCAGGGCCAGGCCGAGATGTGGTTCGGCGCCGGGCGCGGTGCGAGGCACGTCGTCATAGTGCTCATCGGGTCCGGCGTGGGTGCGGCGGTCGTCACCGACGGTGGCGTCTACCGGGGTGCGACCAGCTCGGCCGGCGAGTGGGGGCACACGACGATCGTCTACGGCGGCCGGCCGTGCCGGTGCGGCGCGCTGGGGTGCCTGGAGGCGTACGTCGGGGCGGAGGGCATCCTCGACCGGTACCGCAAGGCGCGCGGCCGTGAGCTGCCCGGCGGTGACGACCAGGCCACGGTGGCCGAGCTGATCGACACCGCGTCCCGCTCCAAGACCGCCGCCCGGGTGCTGGAGGAGACCGCCGGCTACCTCGGGGCCGGCATCGCGAACCTGGTGAACCTGTTCAACCCGGAGCGGATCGTGCTGGGCGGCTGGGCGGGCCTCGCGCTGGGCGCCCACCAGCTGGACCGGATCGTCGCCGCCACCCGCGCGCACGCGTTGCGCCACCCGTACGAGCAGATCTCCATCGCCCTGGGCCGGCTGGGCCCGGACGCCGTCGCCGTGGGCGCCGCCACCCTCCCCGTCGCCGCCCTCCTGGACCGCGCCGCCGACCCCCGCAAACCGGCCGCCCGCGCCGACATCGCCTGACCCCACGCTCCCTGAGCGTTCAACTCACCCCTCCCGAACGTAGGACTCTCGCGAGAGTCGTACGTTCAGGTCCCGCGTGTCCTACGTTCCGGTACCCCGAGTTCTACGTTCAGGGTGGTTGACACGAAGGGCTCGGGGGGCTGAGGCTGAGCGGGAGAGCGCTCTCCGAGGCAGGGGGTTGTGGTGGACGAGGCACTGGACCGGTTGGTCGGCAAGTTGGACGTGGCGCGCAAGGTCCGGTTGGTGACGGGGGCCGCCGGCTGGCGGACGCACGACGAGCCGGACATCGGGCTTCGCCCGATCGTGGTGTCCGACGGCCCGATCGGCGTGCGCGGCCAGGGGTGGGACGAGCGCAGCACGTCGCTGACCCTGCCCTCCCCCACCGCCCTCGCCGCCACCTGGAACGCCGACCTGGTGCGCAGGCTGGGCGTCCTGCTGGCCGCCGAGGCCAGGCGCAAGGGCGTCGACGTCCTCCTCGCCCCGACCCTGAACCTGCACCGCTCCCCCTTCGCCGGGCGGCACTTCGAGTGCTACTCCGAGGACCCGCTGCTCACCGGCCGGATCGGCGCGGCCTACATCACCGGCGTGCAGAGCGGCGGCGTGGCGGCCACCGCCAAGCACTACGTGGCCAACGACTCCGAGACCGAGCGCATGACGCTGGACGCCCACCTGGACGAACGCACCCTGCACGAGGTCTACCTGGTCCCCTTCGAGGCCGCCGTCGAAGCCGGGGTGTGGGTGGTGATGTCGGCCTACAACGGCGTCAACGGCACCACCATGTCGGAGAGCCCCCTGCTCGACGAGCCGCTGAAGGGCGCCTGGGGCTTCGACGGCCTGGTCGTCTCCGACTGGGGCGCGATCCGCTCCACCGCGCCGTCCGCGCGCGCCGCCCAGGACCTGGCCATGCCCGGCCCCGAGAGCCCCTGGAACGACCTCGCCGCGGCCGTCGAGAGCGGCGAGGTGCCGGAGAGCGCCCTGGACGCGAAGGTCGAACGCCTCCTCCGCCTCGCCGAGCGGGTCGGCGCGCTCAACGGCTCCACCCCGGAGGAACCGCAGGTCGACGCCCCGCTGGAGCTGCTGCGCGAAGCCGTCGCGGCGAGCACCGTGCTGCTGCGCAACGACGGCGCCCTTCCGCTGTCCCCCGGCGCGAAGGTCGCCGTCCTCGGCCCGAACGCCGCCACCGCCCGCATCCAGGGCGGCGGCAGCGCGGGCGTCTACCCGGAGTCGGTCGTGTCCTTCCTGGACGGCCTGACCGAGGTCGCCGAGGTCGTGCACACGGCCGGCGTCCGGCTGGAGGACCGACCGGCCCCGCTGACCACCGCCAACGCCCGCCACCCGCACAGCGACGAGCCCGGCGTGCTGGTCCGGCTGCTCGACGCGGACGGCGCGGAGCTGGCCGCCGAGCACCGGTTCCTCGGCCGCGTCCTGGAGGTCCCGCTGGTCGACGGCGCGCGCACGGTCGAGGTGCGCGGCAGGCTCACGGTGGACGCGACCGGCGACTGGCTGATCTCCGTCGCCGGGTTCGGCCGCCTCACCCTGGACGTGGCCGGCGAGCGCCTGGTGGACGAGGACGTGCCGCTGGACACCGACGACCCCGCCGTCATCCACCTGACCCCGCCCTACCGGCAGGCCACCGCGCACCTCGAAGCGGGCGCCACCGTCGACCTCGTGGCACGCCGGGAGCTGCGCGAGCACACCGGCACCGCGACCGTCCTGGCCGCCGACCCGCCCCGGCTCAGCGACGCCGACGAGCTGGCGCGCGCCGTCGGGATGGCCCGCGTGGCGGACGTCGCCGTGGTCGTCGTCGGCACCACCGACGAGATCGAGAGCGAGGGCTTCGACCGCACGTCGCTGGCCCTGCCCGGCCGGCAGGACGAGCTGGTCCGCGCGGTGCGGGCGGTGAACGACCGCACGGTCGTCGTGGTCAACTCCGGCGGCCCGGTGGAGCTGCCCTGGCGCGACGACGTGGCCGCGGTGCTGCTGACCTGGTTCCCCGGCCAGGAGGCCGGGCACGGGCTGGCCGACGTGCTGTTCGGCGCCCGCGAGCCCGGCGGCAGGCTGCCGACGACGTGGGCGGCCCACCAGCGCGACCTGCCGGTGTCGAACGTGACGCCGGAGCGGGGCGTGCTGCGCTACGACGAGGGCCTGCACCTCGGCTACCGCGGGTGGCACCGGGCAGGCGTCCGGCCCGCCTACTGGTTCGGCCACGGCCTCGGCTACACGACCTGGGCGTACGAGCAGGCCACCCGCACCGCGTCCGGCGTGCGGGTCCGGGTGCGCAACACCGGCGAGCGCGCCGGGCGCGAGGTCGTGCAGGTCTACGTGACGCGGCCGGGCAGCGCGGTGGAACGGCCGGCGCGCTGGCTGGGCGGCTGGGCCGAGGTGACCGCCGAGCCCGGCGAGGCGGTCGAGGTCGACTTGGAGGTGCCCGAGAGCGCCTACCGGCACTGGACCCCGGACGGGTGGGCGGTCGAGCCCGGCCGGTTCACGCTGCTGGTCGGGCGGTCGGCCGGTGACACGCCGCTGACGGCGCGGCGGTGATCCCGGAGAGCGCTCTCCACCGCGTGGCAGAATGACCCGCATGAGCAGACCGCCGACGACCCCGCCGACGTTGGAGGACGTGGCGCGGGTCGCCGGCGTGTCCCGCGCGACCGTCTCCCGGGTCATCAACGGCACCCGCAACGTCGACCGGAAGATCCAGGAGGTCGTGCGCGCGGCCATCGACCAGACCGGGTACGCGCCCAACCGCGCGGCCAGGTCGCTGGTGACCAAGCGGTCCGGCACGGTCGCGCTGGTGGTGTCCGGGGCGGGCGAGCCCGGCGAGGAGGACGCGTTCGCCGCCCGCGTGTTCGCCGACCCGTTCTTCGGCCGGGTGGCCAGCGGCGTGCTCGGCTTCCTGCGCACCCGCGGCGTGCACCCGGTGCTGATGGTCGCCGACACGGACCGGGCCAGGGAGGACGTGCTGGCGTTCCTGCGCCAGGGCAGCGCGGACGGCGCGCTGCTGGTCTCCACGCACGCCGAGGACCCGCTGCCGTCCCGGCTGGTGGAGGCGGAGCTGCCGTCCGCGCTGTTCGCCCGACCGGCCCGGCCGGTGCCGATCAGCTACGTCGACCTGGACCACCAGGCGGGCGCGAAGCTCGCCGCCGACCACCTGGTGCGCCGCGGCTGCGCGCAGGTCGCCACGATCGCCGGACCGCTGGACGTGCCCGCGTCGCAGGACCGGCTGACCGGGTTCCGGGACGCCATGGCGCGCCACGGCTTCCCGTACGTCCCGATCGCCGAGGGCGGCTTCACCTCCGGCAGCGGCGAGGCGGCGATGGAGCGCCTGCTGGCCGAGCACCCCGGCATCGACGGCGTGTTCGCGGCCAACGACCTGATGGCGCAGGGGGCGTTGCTGGTGCTGCAGAAGCACGGCAGGCGCGTGCCGGACGACGTGGCGCTGATCGGTTTCGACGACAGCAACCCCGCGCTGGTCTGCCGACCGCGGCTGACCACCGTCCGGCAACCGGTCGAGGACATGGCGGCCGGGATGGCGCGGTTGTTGCTGGCACAGGTGGAAGAACCGGGACTGCGCCCGAAATCCGTGATCTTCGAGCCCTCGCTGGTGGTCCGGGAGTCCGCCTGACGTCCATTCGTTGACGTCTTCGCAACATCGGCGTTACGCTCCGAGAGAGCGCTCTCTCAGCGCCTCCGGTGCCACGGAGGCACAGCTCCCGGGCCATCTCGTGCCCCTTACCTCGTCAGGTAGGACCATGAGCTCTCCCCGTTCCCTGTCACGGGTGCTGACCGCCGCGCTGGCGCTCGGCCTCGCCGCGGTGCTCAGCCCCGTGATCACCCAGTCCGCGCAGGCCGCCGAGTGCGGCACGACCAACGTCGCGCTGAACCGGCCCGCGACCGCGTCGTCCACCGAGAACGGAGGCACCCCTGCCGCCGCCGCCTTCGACGGCAACACCGGCACCCGCTGGTCCAGCGCGTTCGCCGACCCGCAGTGGGTCCAGGTCGACCTCGGCTCCACGCAGCAGGTCTGCCGCGTGACGCTGACCTGGGAGGCCGCGTACGGCCGGTCGTTCCAGGTGCAGCTGTCCGACAACGGCTCCACTTGGAACAACGCCTACTCCACCACCACCAGCACGGGCGGCGTGCAGAACCTGACCATCGCGGGCTCCGGCCGCTACGTCCGGGTCCACGGCACCGCTCGCGCCACCGGTTACGGCTACTCGCTCTGGGAGGTGGCGGTCAACACCGAGACCACCGGTGGGATCGTCATCCCGCCGACCGACCCGCGCAACCCCGACTTCGGCCCCAACGTGCTGGTCTACGGGCCGGGCTACGACCGGGTCGCGATGCAGAACCGGTTGAACCAGATCTCCACCCAGATGAAGACCAACCAGTTCGGCACCGAGCGGTACGCGGTGCTGTACAAGCCGGGCGTGTACGACGCGGACGTCAACCTCCGCTTCTACACCCAGGTCGCGGGCCTCGGCCTGCGCCCGGACGACGTGCGGCTCAACGGCCACGTGCGCGTCGAGGCGGACTGGCTGCAGCAGGGCGACAACCCGAACAACCTGGGCAACGCCACCCAGAACTTCTGGCGCCAGGCGGAGAACCTGCACGTCAACCTGCCCGCCGGGCAGATCGAGCGGTGGGCCGTCTCGCAGGCCGCGTCCTACCGGCGCATGCACCTCAGCGGCCAGATCCACCTGTGGAACGGCAGCGACGGCTGGGCGTCCGGCGGTCTGATCGTGGACAGCAAGATCGACGGCGTCGCGGTGTCCGGTTCGCAGCAGCAGTTCCTGACCCGCAACAGCAACCTCGCGGGCGGCTGGAGCGGTTCGGTGTGGAACATGGTGTTCGTCGGCACGCAGGGCGCGCCCGCGCAGCACTTCCCCAACCCCTCGCACACCACCGTCGACACCTCGCCGGTCGTGCGCGAGAAGCCGTTCCTGTACTTCGAGAACGGCGAGTACAAGGTGTTCGTCCCGGCGGTGCGGCAGAACGCCCGCGGCACCAGCTGGGAGTCCGGCGCGCCCGCCGGCCAGTCCCTCTCGCTGGCCGACTTCTTCATCGTCAAGCCCGGGACCCCGGTGGCGACGACGAACGCGGCGCTGGCGCAGGGCAAGCACCTGCTGCTGACGCCCGGTGTGCACCACCTGACCGACACGATCAACGTGACCCGGCCGAACACCGTGGTGCTGGGCCTGGGCCTGGCGACCCTGTCCCCCGACACCGGCAAGGCCGCGATGGCCGTGTCCGATGTGGACGGCGTGAAGCTGGCCGGCTTCCTGGTCGACGCCGGTGTGCAGAACTCCCCCGTGCTGCTCCAGCTGGGCCCGGCGAACTCGTCGGCCTCGCACGCCGCCAACCCGACCTCGATCCACGACGTGTACCTGCGCGTCGGCGGTCCGCAGGCGGGCAAGGCGACGGTGTCGCTGGAGGTCAACTCGGACAACGTGATCATCGACCACACCTGGGTGTGGCGCGCCGACCACGGCACGGGCCCGACCGGCTGGAACGCCAACACCGGCCGCAACGGCGTCATCGTCAACGGCGACAACGTGACGGCTTACGGGTTGTTCGTCGAGCACTACCAGCAGTACAACACGGTGTGGAACGGCAACGGCGGCCGCACGTACTTCTACCAGAACGAGCTGCCGTACGACCCGCCGAACCAGGCCGCGTGGATGAACGGCTCCCAGCTCGGCTGGGCCGGGTACAAGGTGGCCGACCACGTCACCACGCACGAGGGCTGGGGCATGGGGGTGTACTCGTTCAACCAGGCCGACCCGAGCATCCGGACGGCCAACGGCTTCGAGGTGCCCAACCGGCCGGGCGTGCGGATGCACGACCTGGTGACGGTGTCGCTCGGCGGTGTCGGCACGATCGACAACGTCATCAACGGCATCGGCGGCGCGGCGAACATGGCCACGCAGCAGCGGTACGTCGTCAACTACCCGTGACGTCCCGGCAGTTCCGGTAGTCCTGCTGGTCCTGATCGCTCTGATCGGGTGAACCGCCCGTCGAGGCCCCGGTGGTCTCGGCGGGCGGTTCTTCGTCCTTCGGCGGGGGTCGGACCGGGCCGCCCGTCGCTAGTACCCGGACAGCGGCACGGAGTTGGTCGGCATCCGGACGGCGCGCAGGAACGCGGGCAGCAGCCACGGCCGGCGGCCGGTGACGCGCAGCTTCCCGGCCAGCGCGGCGCGGGTGCGGCTGACCCGGCCGAACAGCACGAGGTGCAGCGCGGCCGGGTCGAAGCCCAGCCGGACGTCCACCGGGCCGCCCGGCTCCTCGACCGAGACCCGGCCGCGGTGCAGGACGAGCGTCACCGGGTTGGTGTGGCGGGAGCGGAAGGCGACGGCGATGCGGCGGTCGCGCGGCGGCTCGCCGTCGAGCAGGCTGCCGACGTCGTGGCGGACCATGCCGACGATGAAGAGGTCGAAGAACAGCCCGGCCTCGTGCGGCGGGATCGCCCACGGCGCGCCGACGGCGCGGGCGATGTCCCAGCCGTGGATCAGCAGCTCGTTCACCAGGTGGGCGAGCACACCGGCCACCGGCACCCGGGACGCGCCCAGCCACGGCACGGTCCGCGCCGGGTCCGTCCTCGCGGTCACGTCCACGATGACGCCGACCAGTGACCGGAGGGCGGCGGCCAGGGCCGCGGGGTCGCGCTCGCGGAACCGGCGCAGCGCCAGGTCGTTGAGGTCGGCGACGGTGTCCACCGTGACGGTCGGGATGCGGGCGGCCAGGGCGGGGTCGACGACCTCGGCCCCGTCGGGCGCGAGCAGCGTGGTGTAGATCGAGGCGATCGCGACGACGTGCGCGGCGGTGTCGGCGACGGTCCAGTCGGCCGTGGCGGCCGCGCCCGGCTCCGAGGCGACGACCAGGTCGGCGAACCGCTCGGTGACGGCGGGCAGCACCTCGCGCACCGCCACCCACTGCTCGGACATCTCAGCCACGAGCGTGACCATAACAGTGGGATGCTTCTTCGCGGTTGCGCTGATCCCGCGCGCTCCCCGGTCCATGATGTCCGGTATCAGCGAGCAATCGTTGCAAGTGAGCCGTGCCGTGCTGGACCACCGCGGACGCCGCTCGTGCGGCGGGGGTTGGCGGCGGTCCTCCTGGTCGCCGCCGTGGTGAGCCTCGCGCCCGGGTGGTGGGCGCGGGTGGCGGTGGCGCGGGGCTCCTGCTGTGGGCCTGCTGGACCGGCCCGGGGTCTCGGCGGCCGGCTGGAGCACGAGGGACCGGCTCGACGCGGTGAAGGTCGTGCCGGCGGTCGTGGGCGGCGCCGGGGCCGTCGTGGCGCCGGCCGTGGCGTGCCGACGGCAGCGGCTCAACGAGCTGGACGCCTATCGCGAAGACGCCAAGGTCCTGCTCGACCGGTTCGGCAAGGCCGCCGAGCTGCTGGGCGCGCCGGACGACGCGGTCGCACCCGCTACCGCGAGCCGGGACCCGAGGCAGGAGCGACAGGTCCGGCTCACCGTGGTCCGGCTCATCCGGGACAACCTCCACCTCCCCGAACACGATCCGCGGACCTGGCGCGGTCACGACTTCGACTTCACCGGGGCTGTCTTCGACGGTGGCGACTTCTCCGGCGCGACGTTCGCCGGCGCGGGCGTCGTCACGTTCGCCGACGCCACGATCACCGGTCGGCTGTCGTTCGCCGGTGCGACGTTCGCCGGCGGGGTCGTCTCGTCCGACCGCGCCCGGTTCGCCGGTGGCGGCATCTCCCTGGCCGGCGGGCGCCACCGTGCCCGCCGGCTTGCGACTAGCGCCCGCCGCCGCACCGGAGTGAGCCGGCGCGCGACCGCCCGGTCAGGCGCCGACCGGGTGGGGTCGTCGCTGCGGCGCGCGGTAGGCGAAGTCCCACACCGCTTCCACGGGGCCGCGCGCGAACCGGCGCATCCACCACGACGCCCCCGCCACCAGCAGGGCCGAGACCACCAGCCACACGCCGACGGTGAACCACGCGCCGGAGTTCCCCCACCGCTGCGCCAGGCCCAGACCCCACTGGTAGCACAGCGCGGACGCGATCAGGTTCTGCCCGACGTAGCAGCTCAGCGCCGACCGGCCGACCGCCGTGAGCCCGCCGCGCAGCACGCCCGGTTCCGCGCGCATCCGGTTGACCAGCGCGGTGATGCCGCCGAGCAGCCCGAACGCCACCAGCGGCGCGCACACGTACCGGTCCACGGCGAACCAGTCCGCGCCCGCCAACGTGGTCGCGACGTTCAGCGGCACGCCGACGCCCAACCCCCACACCACCAACCGCCGCTGGATCAGCGCCCCGCGCGCGGAGTCCTCCAGCGCGCCCGCCTTGAACAGCCGCGCACCGGCCAGGAACAGCACGGCGCTCAGCGGCAGCACCAGGAAGCCCTCGGAGCGGAAGAGCGCGAAGTGCTCGACGCGGGCCAGCACGCCGCCCCACCAGCTGTCCGTCGCCGGCACGAACCCCGGGTCGCCGACGGTGGCGCCACCGGCCAGCAGCGCGACCGTGATCAGGCCGACGACGGCCACGTTCACCGCGCCCATCGCGACCATCCACCAGGTCTGCACGCGTCGGCCACGCCCCACCAGGAACGCCACCAGCACCGACACCACCGCGTAGAACATCAGCACGTCGAACTCGAAGACCAGCACGTAGTGCAGCAGGCCCTCGAACAGCAGCAGCGCCGACCGCCACAGGTACCAGCCCGGCCACCGCTGCCCGCGGCGCACCGCCGAACCGTGCTGGATCGCCAGGCCGACGCCGAACATGATCGACAGCAGCCCGAGGAACTTCCCGTTGGTCAGCAGCTGGAGCAGCGACTCGACGGCCTCCCCCGCGTCCGCGCCGACGCCGGAGCCGAAGTCGGTCAAGAACCCCAATGCCCCCTGCGGGTGCGTGAACACCCAGACGTTCGTGCCGAACGTGCCCAGGATCGCCACCCCGCGCAGCACGTCCAGCGCCGCGATGCGTTCGCCCATGTCCCCCTCCACGGCTCGCTTGCGCGGTCGACGGTAGGGCGGGGGTCGATCACCGGTCGTCGGCCGAAGGTCCGCGATCGTGTCGCACCTTCGGAGGATGGCCGCGGCGGTCGTCGCCGAATGGGACGGACGCCCGGACTACCGGCGGCGGCTCGCGGCCTGGCGGGCGAGGGCGCCGGCGCCCAGGACCATGATGAGCGCGACCAAGCCCCAACGCCGCTGGTCGCGCACGTTGTTGTCGACCAGCGCCACCTCGTCCGGCTGCCGCTCGGGCACTTCCAGGGCGCGCGGGGGCGGCGGTGGGGGTGGGGGTGGCGGCAGCGTGTGCGGTGACGGGGACGGCGGGGTGTAGGGCGGCAGGGTGAACGGCGGTGGGGGCACCGCGAGTTCGGGGGCCGGCGGGGTGGTCGTCGTGGTCGTCGGCGGTGGCGTGCGGGCGGGCGTGGTGGTCGGTGGCGGGGTGGTGGTCGGGGCGGGCGTGGTGGTCGGGGCCGGGGTGGTCGTCGGCGCCGGCGTCGTGGTCGTGGTCGGGGCGGGGGTCGTCGTCGTGATCGGCGGCGGGGCGGGTAGGCAGCCGGACGAGTCGATGGTGTTCAGCGCCTGCTTGGACGAGATCTCGGTGACCAGGCCCGAGCCGTCCAGCGCCACCCGCCACAGCGAGCTGCGGCCGTCGTGGCGGTTGTTGGTCGCGTAGAGCGCGCCGTCCGGCGCGAGGGTCGCGGCGCCGTAGCCCGTGCCGCCGGGCAGCGGGCCGACCCCCGGCACGACCTTCGTCCGGCCCGTGCCCGGGTCGATGCTGACGACGACGCCGTGGCCGCGCACGTGGGTGGCGACGCCGTAGAGGAGGCCGTCGGCCGGGTTGAGGTCGAAGTCGTCGACGGTCAAGCCCACCCACGGCCACAGCCACGCCTCGTGCACGACGTCCCCGTAGTGGCGGCTGTTCGGGTCGATGTCCACCGAGTGCAGCCACTCCCCGATCCGCACCACCAGCCGCTCGCCGACCACCGCGCCCGCCTTCGCGTTGCGCAGCAGCGGTGACGGGTGGGTCGGCTTGCCGACCACCCGCCCGGACCGGTCGAGCGCCACCAGCCTGCCGTGCTGGTCCACGCCGTAGACGAGGTTCTGCCCGGCCGAGTAGCCAATGGCGTTCAACCGCACGTCCAGCACGGCGAGCGACGTCGACTCGCCGGACGGGAACCGCACCCGGAAGGCGGTCGACGGGCCGTGCGCGCTCGCCTCCACCTGGATGGCGGTGCACACGACCTGCGCGAGCGCGTCGATCATCCCAACCGCTCCACCGCGGCCTCGAAGGCGTCCGGGCTCACGCCCGCGCCGCCGCCGAACGGGTTCTGCAGCTGGTAGGTCGCGTACAGCAGCAGGGTGATGGTGGCGGCGAGGGTGGCGACGATGAGCACGTGCGTGCGGATCCGCGGTCCGCCGAACAGCAGCGGCAGGCACACGGACAGCACGCTGCCCGCGATCAGCACGAACCACACCACCGCGCTGACCCCGCCGCCCGCCGCGTCCAGCCGCACCTGCCTGGCCTCGTAGACCTGCCAGAGCCTGCTCGCGGCCTCGGTCTTGCGCTCGACCTGCCAGCCGTCGTCCGCGGACGCCTCGGCCACGACCTGGCGCAGCCGGTCGAGCTGGGCCCAACCGGTCGACTGGACGTCGTCGCCCGCGGTCATCTCCGGCCACTCGTCGTTGATGACCGTCTCGGCGTACTGGCGGGACAGCTCGCGCACCTCGGCGCCGGTCTCCGGCGACACGGCGTCGCTGGCCCAGGTGGCGGCCACCAGCCCGTCCGCCTCCTGGTAGGCGGCGTCGGCCGCGTCCGTGACCGCGTCGAACAGGGCGATGAGCACGAACGCCACCAGGACCGCGTGCAGGCCGCCCACGATCGTGAACACCTGCCCCGCGGCCTCGTTGTTGGCCGAACGGCCTTCCAGTTCGCCGTACCTGCGGATCAGGTACGCGAACCCGGCGGCGACGACCGCCGCACCGCCGACCCACAGCAGACCTGTGAGGTAAATGCTCATCGACTACCTTTCGCCACTCCGGGTGAATTCCACGATCCGCCGAATCCACGCCTAAGGAAGGTAGCGATCCGCCCGATCGGAGGAAAGAAGTTTCATCCGTGTGCCGGTAAATGGCAAACCGTCAGGGGATGCGGCCTGCGGAAATCACCCTGACGAGCGAAAGAGGACCGCGCCTTTGCGGAGTAGGCCAACCTATCGAGTTAATTCTTTAGCCCGAAGGGGTCATCTTTATCGCGACAGACCGTCGCATCCCGGGACAGCTCGCGCCTCACCTCACCAAGAGCAGGGACCAGCCGGCGCGGCAGCGTGCGCAGCCTGCCGGTCGGGAACGCCACCAGCACGTGCGCGAGCAGCAACGGCCGGCCCTTGGCCACCAGCACGAACAGCAACCCGATCCGGTTGCGCGGCTGCACCCGGCGGCTGATCACCCCGCGATCACGAAGACCGCGCTCACCGCGACGATCGCGGTCGGCAGCAGCGTGCGCCCGAGGTGGCCGTTCGGCGGGGCCGGCCCGGCCCAGTCGGCCCGGCCCAGTCGGCCCGGCCCAGTCGGCCCGGCTCAGTAGCGGCGCATCCCCCCGAACACCACCCGGGCCAGCACGTCCGGCCGCAGGATCGACGTCGGCGGCTGCAGCAGGCCGATCGTGCGGATGAACGCGGTCGCGGCCACCGGGTCGTGCGCGGCGACGCGTTGCAGCCGGGCGACGTACCGGTTCAGCGCCCTGGTGGACGGCGAGCGGTGGCCGGGGATCTCCGGCAGCGCCAGGTCGCCGAGGGCGTTCAGCTGCCACACCGGGTCGATGATCTTCGCCGCGGCCTTGAAGAACCGCGCGGCCAGGTTCGCCTCACCGTCGTCCAGGCACCGCCGCAGGGCCTCGGACTCCAGCGCGGCGACCGTCATGCCCTGGCCGTAGATCGGGTTGAAGCTGCACATCGCGTCGCCGAAGACCAGCAGGCCGGCCGGGAACCGCCGGAGCCGTTCGTAGCGGCGGCGCAGGCTGGCCGGGAACCGGTGGGTGCGGATGCCGGTCAGCGGTTCGGCGGCGGCCACGGCGTCCTGCACGTCCGGCGGCGCGGACCGCTCGAGGAACGCCAGGAAGCCGGACTCGTCGGTCGGCGGGTGGTCGCCCGCCATGCCGACCTGGGTGACCATCCACTGGCCGTGCTCCTGCGCGGCGAACGCGAACCCGGTCGGCCGACCGGGCACCGGGCCGACCAGCACCAGCTTGTCCGGGAACGGCGCCCCCGGCCGCACCAACCGGCTCGCGTAGACCATGTCGACGTCGATGCGGTCCTCGGCGGGCGTCGGCAGGCCCAGCGACGCGAGCCACGACCGCGCCCGCCCGGACCGGCCCATCGCGTCGATCACCAGGTCGGCGGCGAGCACTTCCCCGGCGCCGTCGCGGACGACCCTGACCCCGGTCACCCGGCCGCGCTCGACCACCGGCCCGACCACGTCGCACTCGGGCACGACCGTGACGCCGGGCAGGTCCGCGAGCCGCGCCCGGACCGCACCCTCCAGCACCGGCCGGGTCGTCTGGACGTCACCGGCGCCGGTGGCGGTGCGCGCCATGGCGTGGCCCGCCAGCACGAACCGCGAGTCGACGGTGAAGCCGACCCGCAGCGCGCCGGCGGCGACCAGCTCGTCGGACAGGCCCGGGTACATCCCGTCCAGCGCCGTCATGCCGCGCGACAGGATGGTGTGGAAGTGCTTGGCCTGCGGCACACCGCGCCGGTGCCCGACCTCCGTGGGCAGCGGGTCCCGATCGACGACCGTGATCCGGTCGTAGGACCCGACCAGCGCCCGCGCCGCCGACAGCCCGCCCATGCTCGCGCCCAGCACCACCGCATGCGTCATCCGGCGACTCTGGCAAAGTCGCCCGGCCGCGTGCTTCTCCCGCCGTGCGAACCTGCCGGCGCTTCGGGCCGCGTCTTCGGGCCGGTTCCGGGCAGCCGCACGACGAACCGCGCGCCGGGTGCTCGGCGCGCGGTCGTCGGGGAGGGCGGATCAGAAGGTGAGTCGCCAGGCGTCCACGTAGCCGGTGTCCTGCCGGTAGACGTCCTGCGCCTTGAGCCGCCACGTGCCGTTGGCGACCTCGGACGAGGCGTTCACCGTGTAGGTGGTCACCACGTTCGGCGTGCTGGAGCCGCTGGAGTTCTTCAGCCGGTAGGTGGAGCCGTCCGGCGCGACCAGGTCGACCACCACGTCACCGCTGTAGGTGTGCTTGATGTCCACGCCGACCTTCAGGGTGGACGGCGCGTTGCCCGCCACGCCGCTGACGGTCACGTTGCTGAACACCGCCGCGCCCGCGTCCGGGATGGTGACGTTGTCGACGTTCTCGAACACCTTGCCGGGCGGCTGCGGCGTGCCGCCGAGGTTGGCCGCCGCCTGGTTGATCGCCGCCGCGAACGTGCTGACCTCGGCGTAGACACCGGGGTTGTCGGCGCGCGCGCAGCCGTTGCCGTGGCTGACGATGCCGACCTGGACCCACGCGCCGTTGTTGTCGCGGCGGAACATCGGGCCGCCCGAGTCGCCCTGGCAGGTGTCGGTGCCGCCCGCGAGCTTGCCCGCGCACAGCTCGGCGGCCGGGATCAGGTCCGCGTAGTACGGATCGGAGTTCTTGCACGTGGTGTCGTCGATGTAGTCGACGTTCGCCTTCATCAGGTAGCGGGACTGGCCGCCGTTCTCCCGCGTGGCGCCCCAACCGGCCACGGTGAACACGCCGGTGTTGTAGGCCGTCGTGGTGGCGATCGGCAGCAGCGCCGCGCCGGTGATGGGGCTGGCCAGCTTGACGATGGCCCAGTCGCCGCCGGTGGCGGTGTCGTAGGTCGGCGACCGGTGCACGTAGGTGGACGTGCGGGTGGTCCGGGAGGTGTCCTGGAGGTCCGCCACGCCGTAGGTGGCGGTGATGGAGGTGTTGTTCCCGGTGCGGCTGACGCAGTGCGCCGCCGTCAGCACCAGCTGGTCGGTCAGCATCGAGCCGCCGCAGCCCATGGACAGCCGGACCATCCAGGGGAACTCGCCCTTGGCGGCCTGGGTGCCGCCGACGACCATCGGCGTGGGGGTGGTCGCGTCCGGTGGCGGCGGGGCGGCGACCGCCTGGCCCCCGAACGCGGCCAGGGTGGCGGCGACGCTCGCGGCCAGGGCGAGCGTCCTTCTCGCGGTGTTGCGCACGGTTGATCCTTCCCGCGCCCGGCCGGGTCGTGCTCGCAGGGTGGCCGGACGTCGAGATCGCAGGGAGTACCCAGCCGGCCCCTCAGCCGGCGACTCATCGTCCGTGGCGGAAGCCCTGCTCACAATCCGACGATCGACGGGAGTTCTTCCGGTGCTGCCGAACGGCGCGATCCGGGTGTCCGGTCAGGCCGGTCTCACTGGATGGTCGAGGCCGACACCGACGGCTCGGCCGCGCCGAGGAAGAAGATGCCCCGGTAGCCCGGCGTCTCGAAACCGGCGCTCGGGTTGCGGCGCAAAGTGGAGGACTCCACCGCCAGCGTGCCGGTGCGGTCGTTGCTGACGAAGAACACCGCGCCGCCGCCCTCGTTGGCGCTGTTGCCCTCCACCGCGGACCCGGCGATGCGGACCGCGAACCTGTTGCCGTCGGCGTAGATCGCGCCGCCGCTGCCGCCCCCCGGCGTCCCGGGGCGGGCCGGGTTCGCGCCGCGACCGATCGCGGAGTTGTTGCGCAGCACGCTGTTCAGCACCACCCACGAGACGCCGATGCTGCTCAGCGCGCCGCCGTTGGCGCACGTGCCGCCGTCGAACGTGCTGCCGACCACGTGCACCGGCCGCCCCTGCGACTGGCTGAGCACGCGCATCGCCGCACCGCCGAGGTCCGGCCCGGTCGCGCCGCACTTGTTGCGCAGGAACGTCGAGTTGACCACCTTCACGCGCCCGCCGCGCACGAACACCGCGCCGCCGCCCTCCTCCTCGCCGACCGAGCTGCCGTCCGCCAGCGTGAGGTTCTGGATGGTCAGCCGCGGGTGGTCCTGGTCCTGGCAGTGGGAGGTGGTGATGCCCAGCGCCTCGTCGCACGTGTTCTGGTAGAGGATGCGCCGCTGCCCCGCGCCGCTGAGCGTGACCAATCCCCCGCCGTCGAGCACGACGTCCGGCGTGGCGTCGTTGCGCACCCGCGCGGTCGCGGTCAGGGTGATGGTGACCGGGTCGGGGCCGCAGTCGAACGTGACGACCCCGCCGGCCGCGACCGCCGCCACCACCGCCTGGGACGTGCAGCCCGCCGGCGTGCCGTCGCCGATCACCCGCGTGGGGCGGGACGTGTCCGCGGCGGCGGCCTCGGGCGGCACCACCGCGCCGCCGCTCGGGTTGCCCGCCGGTGGTGGTGTGAACCGGGTCGTCGTGGTCGTCGTCGTGGTGGTGGGGACGGCGGTGGTGGTCGTCGTCGTGGTGGCAGTGGTGGTGGTCGTGGTTGTCGTCGTGGTGACGGGCGCGGCGGCCGGGGGCGAGGCGCAGGCGGCCAGCAGGAGCAGGGGTACCACGGCAGCGGCGCCACGAGACATGCGGGCGACCCTAACGCCTGCCGCGGCCCTGGCGGGCGGTTTGACTTGGACCGGTGTGAGTGGTTGGTTACACCTATGCCTGGAGCGGCGCGCGAACGTCGACTGTCCACCGCCGATGAACGGCGCGGGACCGTCCTGCGCACCGCCCTCGGCGCGTTCGCCGCCCGCGGCTACTACGGCACCACCACCGGCGAGGTCGCGAAGTCCGCCGGCATCTCCCAGGCGTACGTCTACCGCCTGTTCCCGGACAAGGAAGCCCTGTTCCTGGCCGTGGTGGAGCACTGCTTCGCCCGGATCAGGGAAAGCCTCGCCGACGGCGTCGCCCGGGCCGCCGGCAGCACGCCGGAAGCGGTCCTGGACGCGATGGGCGACGCGTACGCCCGGTTGATCGCCGAGGAGGACGCGCTGCTGCTGGTCCAGATGCACGCCCAGTGCGCGGCGGTGTCGGAGCCGCCGGTGCGCGAGGTCGTCCAGCGCGGGTACGCCCGGACGGTGGAGTACGTGCGCGGGGTGTCCGGCGGCAGCGACGAGCAGGTGCAGGGCTTCTTCGCCAGGGGCATGCTGTGCCACCTGGTGGTGGCGGCGGACGCGGGCGCGGTCGACGCGCCGTGGGCGCGGACGCTGTCGGCCGGCATCCGCCACTACTGACCACAGTGGACACCAGGACCGGTGTCGCCCACGGGCACGCGGGACCGGCGCCCGACCGACCCGGGGCCGTTGACGCGGAGCCGGGCCGGTCCCTACGTCCGGGAGCACGCCGCCTCGTCGACGACGTCGAGGAAAGGGCTTTCCCATGACACCGGGCGGGGTGCTGACGTGCGCGCTGACCGCGCTGCTCGTCTCCCCCGTCTCGTGGCACCACCACTGGGTGTGGTGCGTGCCCGCCCTGCTGTGGCTGCGGAGTGCTGGCCGGTCTCGGGGCGCTGGTCCTGGTGTCGGTGAAGACCACCCGGGGTGGGCCCCGCCCCTCCGGTCGGGGGGCGGGGCCACCCGCGCGGTCAGCCGTTCGGCGTGGTGATCACCGAGAACGTCGACCCCTGGCTCGCCAGGCGGGCGCTCAGGTCGGTCAGGATCGTGTCGATCGGCACGTAGTTGTTCAGCTCGCCGGGCTCGCAGGGGCCCTGGCGCTCCTGCTGGCTGCCCTCCAGGATGCCCAGCGCGGTGTGGTCGACCTGGCTGAACAGCGGACCGCCGCTGTCGCCCGGACGTGCGCACAGGTCGGTGTTGATGCCGACGTCGGTGGACAGCACCCGGCCGCAGCGGGTGCCGACCAGGTAGCCGGTCCCCGCGCCGGTGTCGACCACGTTCGGGTAGTCGTCCAGGCCCGAGTGCGAGCCGGAACCGGACGCGCACACCACCCAGCCCGCCTTGACGTCGGCCAGGCCGTGGATGCCGGTGATGGGCTCGTCCACCGAGGTGGCCTGCGCGCCGCACGGCGTGTCGAAGTTGCTGTCCCAGCCGCCGTTGCGGCAGTACTTCAGCACCCGGTTGCGGTCGGTGTGGTTCTCCAGCCACGTGTTGGCGGTCGCGGTGTCGAGGTAGGGCAGGGCCGCGTAGTCGTACGGGTAGGCGTTCTTCTCGATGCCGTGCTGCTGGAGCACCTGGACGCCGTTGTGCTCGGTCGGCGTGTTGTTGGTCTTGTTCCAGTTGCAGTGGCCCGCGGTCAGCACCCACGCCTTGCCCGGGTGGCCGCCGCCGGTGGAGCGCAGGTTGAAGCCGGCCGTGCAGCCGCCCCAGGTCCCGTTGTCCCGCTTCAGGTCCAGCCGCAGGCCGCCGCGCATGGGGCCGCGGCCGACGCAGCTCAGCGGGTGGCAGAAGCCGGGGTCGGGCCACGACGACGACATCGGCTTCGGCTTGGGCAGCACCGCGGCGCGCACCGCCACCCCGGCCTCGTCGGCGATCGCCCGGCGCGCGGCGTCACCCTCCGACGCGGCCGAGAAGTCCTGCTGCGCGACCCACGAGCGCTCCCAGACGACGACCTCGTTGTCGCGCTCGCTGACCGCGGGCAGGTACACCGCGTCGGCCCCGGCGCCCACCTTGGCGGCGATCCGGTCCTTGGCGGCGGTCAGGTCGGCCAGCGAGTGCCGGACGGCCCGCGTGCGGACGCGCGCCCGGTCGGGCAGGCCCGCCAGGTGCCGCTCGGCGGCGGCCGGTTCGGTCATGGCCACGACCAGCACGCCGGCGTCCTGGTCGAGCCACATGCCGCCGTACTCGCCCGCGTTCTCCTTGCGCAGCAGGCCGTCCAGCCGGACGGCCTGGTCCTGCAGTTCGAGCCGGCGCAGCGCCTCCCGCTCGCTGACGCCGTAGTTGTCGACCAGGTACCGCACGGACTCCGCGACCGCCGCCGGGTTCAGCGCGGTGCGGGCCGACGGCGCGGCAGTGGCTCCCCCGGTCGCGCTCAGCGCGGTCGCCGTGACGACCAGCGAGGCGAACAGGGCCCCCAAGCCCCTTGCTCTACCCACGGACATCTCCTTGCTCGGTGGATGGGAAACAGGGTCATTCAAACGGTCGCGAGCCGCCGACACCGCCGAACTCCCGCCGGGCGGGACGAAGACGAGTAGTCCTACCTACCCGCGCCCCGTCCCGGACGCCCGGTCGTCGTCACGCGTCGAGGAAGGGGATCAGGTTCTCCTCCTCGTAGGCCAGGTGCGCCTCCAGCTCTCCGACGAGCCGGTCCACGTCCGCGCCCAACGTCGCCGCGTCACCCCGTTCGACGGTCCGCTGCAACCGGGCCAGCAGTTCGGCCAGGCGCTCGTGCTCCTCGCCGAGGCGGTCCAGCGTCGGCCCCAGCTCGGGGAACCGGTCGCGCAGCGCCGGGAACACGCCGTTGTCCTCGGACCTGTGGTGGAAGCCCAGGCCCTGGCACGCGGTCAGGCAGTTGACCTTGAGCTGCGCGCCCAGGGTCGACCCGGACGCGGCGACCTCGCGGCGGATGGTGGCCAGCTCGCGGCGGAACGCGTCGTGCAGCAGCTTCAGCGCCTCGCCCATGCTCGACGCGTTCGGCGGCCCGCCCGCGACCTGCCGCAGCGCGACCATCGGGATCTGCCGGGTGGTCTTGGCCTGGTACCCGGCCCAGCCCGGGTCGGTCTCCAGCGCCCGCTCCCACAGCCGGTCCCGCTCCGCGCCTTCGAGGACGGTGGCCTCGGCCTCGTAGGTGAAGACGCCGTCCTCGACCCGGACCACCGGGTTGGCCACGAGGTTGTGGAACCAGTCGGGGTGGCGCGGCGCGCCGCCGGCCGAGGCGATCACGACGATCCGGTCGCCGTCGGGCAGGTAGCCGACGGGGTTGGTGTGCGCCGCGCCGGTGCGGGCGCCGGTGGTCGTCAGCAGGATGAGCCTGCCTCCTTCGAAGGGTCCGCCGACGCGGCCCGCGTTGGCGCGGAACTCGTCGATCACCTGGCGGTTGAAATCCATCTGCGGTTCTTCTCCTGATTTTGGGCATGACCGGATGACCACCGGTGGGCGTCACGGTGGTTTTCGGTGGAGGTTTTGTGGAGGCGCGCGGGCACGGCGGTCCGGGTGGACCGCGGTCGGGCGCGCGACTGCGCCGCGAAGTGCGCTGGTGCGTGGTGGTGGGGAGCGGGTGCGTCGCGCCTACCTGCGCGGAAACCCGGACTACCCCGGTGTGCGGCGGGCCCCTGGCCCACCCGGCGGTCAAGACGCGGCCGGGTGACTCTCTCGCTCGTGGCTCAAGGCCGACCCGGCAGTCACGTGGTCGACCTTATCCCGTTAATGCGCGGTCGGGCAACTTCCGCTTTTGTGCCAGGATCGGCGACGTGCCCCGACTGCTATTCCTGTTGTTGTTCGCCGTGTCCGCGTCCGTGTCCGCGTGCGCCACCGCCCCGCCGGTCCCGCCGACGCCGTCACCGTCCGCCGACGCCTGCCCGACCGGCGTGGAGTACGCGGTGACGGGCCAGGAGGCCGCGACGGGGCTGCGGGTGCTCACGCTGGAGCTGACCAACTGCGGCTCGGAGGCGCTGGAGCTGGAGGGCTACCCGTCCGTCGCGGTCCTGGGCGCCGACCGCGAGCCGGTGGCGGTCGCGGTCGGTCCCGGGTCGTTCGGGATCTCCGCCGTGGAGGCGTTCGACGCCGCGCCGCAGCCGGTCTCCGTGCGGCCGGGCGGGTCGGCGGTGACGGGGTTGTTGTGGCGCAACACCTACGACGACACGTCCGCGCCGCCGGTGGTCGGCGAGCACCTGGTGCTCGCCGTCACCACCGGCGGCCCGACGCAGGTGTTCACCCCGGTCGGCGAGGACGGCGCCCCCGTCACCGTCGACCTCGGCAGCACCGGCAGGCTCGGCGTGCGGCCGTGGACCGCCGCGCCCTGACGACCGGCTAGGCGCGCATCACCGTGGAGATCGGGATGCGCGCGGCGCGCAGGGCGGGCACCAGGCCGCCGAGGACGCCCGCCACCAGACCGGCGACCACGCCGGCCACCCCCGCCTGCCACGGGAACGCCACCTCGCCCAGCGACGGGAACCGCGAGCCGAGCACCGCCGGCGCCAGTTGCAGCCCCAGCACGCCGACGCCGATCGCCAGCGCCGACGTGAGCAGGCCGGTCAGCAGCGTCTCGGCCAGCACGATGCCCGCCAGCAGCAGCCGCGGCGTGCCGACGGCCCGGCGCAGCGCGAACTCCTCGATGCGCTCGCCGACGGTGGCCAGGCCGACGTTCAGGATGCCCGCCACGCCGATCAGCAGCACCAGCGCCGCCATGCCCAGGAAGATCCAGCGCATCAGCGCCAGCTCGGTGGACATCCGCTCCCGCGTCTCCACCGTGTTCACGTGGATCCGGTCGGCGGGCGTGCCCGCCGCGACCAGCCTGGCCCGCAGGGTGTGCTCCACCTCGGTCGCGGACGGCGTCATCAGCACCTGCAGGCCGGGACCCGAGTTGCTGTCGCCCATGCTGGTGACCGGCAACCAGTTCAGCAGCTCGTCGGAGCGGACGTAGGCGGCGGGCTGGTAGCCGCCGTCGTCCACCACGCCGATGATCTGCGGCGTGGGGTTCGAGGTCGCGCCGTCGACCCGCATCTCGGCGGGCACGTGGTAGCGGGTGAACGCCTTGGCGGCCTGCTCGTTGAGCACCAGCCGCGGCGACAGCGACGGCCCGCCGCCGAAGTCCAGCCACCGGCCCTGCGACGGGCGGAACGGCCGGAACTGGCGGATGTCGCCGGTGAGGCCGGTGAGCTGCAGCTCGATCGCCTGGCCCTGCGGCGCGCCGCTGTCGCCGTCGTCCACCGGGTAGCAGCCGGACTCGTCGCACGTCATCCGCGGACCGCCGTAGCCGGGCTGGTCGATCGGGCCGCCGCCCTCGTTGATCGGCTTCACGCCCGGCTCGCCGATGATCGCCCGCGCGGTGGTGACGGCGACCGAGTCGGTGCGGCCCTCCAGCACCTCCAGCGCCACCGGGACGGCCCGGCCCTCCGGCGACAGGTACATCTGCCGGGTGCCGTCCCTGCCCTGGGACAGCTCGATGTCGGCGAGCATGGCGCGGTTCGCGATCTCCGCGCCCGCCTGCACCACGACCACGGCCAGCACACCGAGGAACAGGCTGACCATCGACAGGAACGTGCGCAGCTTGCGGGCCCGGATGCCCTGGCCGCCGATGATCACCGACGCGCGGAGCTTGCCGGACAGCCCGATCACGCGACCACCCGCTGACCGGCCGGGCGCAGCAGGCCGTCGGACAGCCGCAGCACCCGGCCCATCTTCGCCGCGTGGTCGTGGTCGTGGGTGACCAGCACCAGGCCGCAGCCCTGCTCGGTGGTCTGCCGCAGCACCTCCACAACGAGGTTGCCGGTGTCGGTGTCCAGCGCGCCGGTCGGCTCGTCGGCCAGCAGGACGCGCGGCTCGCGCACCAGGGCGCGGGCGATGGCGACGCGCTGCTGCTCACCACCGGACAGCCGGGGCGGCTTGTGCTTGGCCAGGTGGCCGATGCCGACCCGGTCCAGGGCCGCCAGCACCTTCGCCCTGCGCTTGCGGCGCGGCAGCCAGCCCTGGCCGTTGACCAGCGCCATGGCCACGTTCTGCGCCGCGGTCAGGTGCTTGAGCAGGAAGAAGCGCTGGAACACGAACCCGAACTCGGCGCTGCGCAGCGCGGCGGCCTTGCGCTCGGGCAGCCTGGTGATGTCCCGGCCGCCCAGCAGGTACTGGCCGCCGTCCGGCCGGTCGAACAGGCCGATGAGGCTGAGCAGCGTGCTCTTGCCCGAGCCGGAGCGGCCGAGGATGGCGACGCTGTCGCCCGCGTGCACGGCCAGGTCGACGCCCGCGAGGATGGTGCGCGGCTCGTCCTGGCCCTTGAGGGTCTTGGTGACGCCGGTGAGGTGGATCAGCGGCGGCTGGGCCGCGGGCTGGACCGCCGGCGGCGGGAGCGGGAGGGGCGAGGTGGTCACTTGCGCCCCGCCTCCGGCTGTCCCTGACCGGCCTGCTCGCCGGGCGGCAGGTTCGGACCCGGCACGGCCAGGGTCTCCTCGCCGGTCAACCCGGACTTGATCTCCACGACCTTGCCGTCGGTGAGGCCCAGCTCGACGTCGGTGGTCTGCTTGGCGCCGTCCGGCCCGACCACGTCGACCTTGCCCTTGCCCTGGCCGCCCGCGACCGCCTCGACCGGCACCACGAGGGCGTCCTGCGCGGACGCGGTGACCAGTTCGAGGGTGGCCGACGCGCCGTTGATCAGCTTCACGTCGGCGGGCGCGGTGCACACCAGGCGCAGGCCGGTCGGAGCGGACGAGTCGCCGGGCGGCTGCGGCTGCTGCGGCGGTTGCCGGACGGGCGTCCCGTCGGCGGCGGCGTCGTCGTCGGACTCCGGCTGCGCGGGCGGCGGCGCGGGCACGGTGCCCGCGGGCAGCGCCGCGATCGTGCCGAGCAGGGCGCACGCGAACGGGCCCGGCCCGTTCTTGATCTGCGCCTGCACCACGCCCTGCACGGCGTCGGAGATCTGGTACGCCTGCTCGCCGCTGATCTCGGCGACGATGCCGTAGCCCGCGTGCTTCGCCGACGCGATCGGCATCCCGGCGGTGACCGTCGCGAGGTCGTCGACCAGACGGCCGCCGAACGTGGCGCCGGCGGGCACGTCCACGTTGTTCGGCTTGCCGTCCGCCCAGACCGTGGCGACCCGGGTCGGCCTGGTCGGCGTGCCGGTCGGCTCGGCCACGGTCCAGTACCGCACCTGGCCCGCGACCGGGGCCACGATCCCGAACAGCGGGTTCATCGTGACCGCGCCGGTCAGGCTGACCTTGTTCGTTAGGTCCTGCCGGGTGGGCTTGGCCGTGGTCTGCACGGTGCCGCGCGGAGCCAGCTCCGGGGCGAGCGGTTCGGCCCCGCTCGACGTGCACGAGGCCGCGGTCAACGCCGCCGCGACCAGTCCGCACGCGCGGACGAAGGTTTTTCTGGACACCGGTCCCCCCAAAGCGAATCCCTATCCGGTTCCGTCAACTTACCCATATGACGCCGGTGGGGATGACCGGGTTGCGCGCCAACGGGAAGAACCGCCCTCGCCCGGAATCGGACGAGGGCGGTTCCCGGTGGTCAGGACCTCAGGCGACGGCGTGCAGGTTGCCGTCCGCCCCGGCCAGGCAGCGGGCCGAACCCGTGCCGGAGTTGATGAACTCGGTGATGCAGCGACCCATCTGCTCGTGCCCGGCGGCGTTCGGGTGGAACGACTGCTGGGCCAGGTGCAGGCCGATCGCGTCGAGGCCACCGGTCACCAGCGCGTACGGGTCGACGGTCAGCCGCCGCTGCCACTCGCCCGACGAGCTGTCGCCCTTGCTGCACGCCTCGCGGTTCTCGGTGGCGCGGGCGAAGTCGAGGAACTTCACGCCCGCCCGGGACGCCACGCCGCGCAGCGCGTCGGACAGCTGCGGCACGGCGGTGGTGCGGCCGTAGCCCGCGTCGGCCAAGCGCAGCGGGCAGCCCTGCGGCCCGTGCAGGATGCGGTCCATCTTCTCGGTCACCGGCGAGGCGTACGAGGTGAGGACCAGGTTGTAGGACGACGCGGCGTAGCCCGCCTGGGACATCGCGGACCGGACGTCGCTCAGCGCGTTCTCCACCTTGGGCGCCATCGCGGCCAACCGGCCGGGCCACTCGCGCTCCAGCTTGGAGCGGCAGCTGGAGCCGAACGGGTTCGCCCACGCGGCGACGCAGTCGACCATGGTGTCGGCGAACCGCACGTCGTCGTTCGCGCCGACCTGCACGACGACCGTGGTCACCCGGTACTGGCGGGCGATGTCGATCAGCCGGCGGGCCTGCGAGCCCTCGGTGTAGTGCACGGTGTCGGCCAGCGACACGTTCGCCGAGTCCGCGCCCGAGCAGGCCAGGTTGATCGTGCGCTGGGCCAGCTGGGTGCGGTGGATCATGCTCTGGGTCGAGCGGTGGCACCAGTTGCCGTTCTCGCCCGCGGTGCCCGGCTCGTAGGAACCGGCGCCCTCACCGGACATGGCGCTGTCGCCCAGCGACACGACCGCGGTGGGCCGGTCGTCGACCGCGCCGGCGGTGGTGGGGACGGTGACCAGCGCGGTGCCGGTCAGCAGCAGGGCGCCGACGGCGGCGCAGATTCGTTTCCTCGACACCGCGGACCTCCACAGGGTGATCGTCGACCGGGGCGGGACGTCAACCGACCGTAAAGGCGCGTTCACACCGCGACAACAAGCCGAACGGCTGGTTCCGCGGCTTCTTCGGTGGTCCGCACGCCGGGGCCGCCCTTCGGCGGTCGTCCCGCCGGCGTGACCTGGGAAGCTGGTCGACTCCGCTGTCCGAGGTCGTCGCCTGGGGGCCGCCGTGCGAGTTCTCGCCGCCACCGCTTCCGCCACAGCTTCCGTCATCGCCCTGACCGCCGCCGGGGTCCCGCACGCCGGGGCCGTGCACATCGGGATCGCGCACGCCGGGGTCGCGCACGCCGCCGCGTTCTCCGCGCGGATCGACTTCTCCGACCAGGCCACCACGCCGGCCGCCGGTTACGCGCGCGACTTCGGCGAGCCCTACGGCCCGCGGGCCACCGGCGGGACCTACGGCTGGGTGTCCCTCGGCGCCACCACACCGCTCTCGCTGGTCGGCAACGGCCGCAACCGCGGCGGCACGGGTGATCCGCGGTTGGCGACGTTGGTGCACGCCCAACTCCCGGCCACCTCCCCCGGCGTGCCGACGCCGGGCAGCTGGGAGATCGCCGTGCCCAACGGCTCGTACACCGTCACGGTCGCGGTCGGCGACGCGGGGACCGCCACCGACAGCGCGCACTGGCTCAGCGTCGAGGACCAGAACGCCGTCGCCGCGTTCAAGCCCACCTCCACCGCGAAGCACGCCACCGCCACCCGTGTGGTCACCGTGACCGACGGCCAGCTGACGTTGTCCCCCCGC
This sequence comes from Saccharothrix sp. HUAS TT1, assembly GCF_040744945.1. Classification (NCBI taxonomy): domain Bacteria; kingdom Bacillati; phylum Actinomycetota; class Actinomycetes; order Pseudonocardiales; family Pseudonocardiaceae; genus Saccharothrix; species Saccharothrix camelliae. The sequence goes on from NZ_CP160453.1 coordinate 7,771,240, forward strand.
TCGGGCGCGAACACCAAGCTCAACCATGTCGACGTCGACGGCCTGCCGGACGGCGCGCCCTCGGTGCGCGCCGTGACGCCCGCGAACCTGGCGACCGCCGCGGACCCGACCACGTCGGTGGTGGCCGACCTGCGGCTGCCCGCGGGCGCGGTGGACCCGGCCACGCTGTCGTCCGCCACGGTCCGGCTGACCCGCGTCGCGGACGGCGCGGCCGTGCCCGCCAACGCGATCACCAGCGGCGGCGGTGACGTGGTCAACCTGTCGCCGCTGGCGCCGCTCGCGCCGACCACGCCCTACCGGTTCACCGTGACGTCCGGCGTGCGGGACGTGGCGGGCAACGCGTTCCAGCCGTTCTCGTCGGTGTTCACCACGGGCGCCGGGTCGTCCGGCGGGCCCATCGCGTTCCAGCAGGTGTTCGGGGTGGCGACCGGGGCGCCGTTCACCAGCGTGGCGTTCGGGCCGGACGGGAGGCTGTACGCGGCCACGCTGACCGGGCAGCTCCGCCGCTTCCCGGTCGGCGCCGACGGCACTCTCGGCCCGGCCGCGGTCATCGAGACCGTCCGCGCGCACGCCACCGCGGCCGGGTTGCCCGGCGCGCCGAACCGCACCGTGATCGGCCTGGCGTTCGACCCGGCGTCCACCGCCGTCGCGCCGGTGCTGTGGGTGACCGACAACCACGGCGGCACGTCGAACGCGCCCGACTGGTCCGGCAAGGTGGCCCGGCTCAGCGGACCGGACCTCGGCGTCTACACCGAAGTCGTCACCGGCCTGCCGCGCTCGGTCAAGGACCACGAGTCGAACTCGCTCGCGTTCGGGCCGGACGGCGCGCTGTACCTGGCGCAGGGCTCGATGAACGCCATGGGCGCGCCCGACACCACGTGGGGCGACCGGGCCGAGCACCTGCTCAGCGCCGCCGTGCTGAAGATCCACCCGGACCGGCTGCCCGCCGCGCTGCCGGTGGACGTGCGCACCGAGGCGGGCGGTTCGTACGACCCTTATGCGGCCGACGCGCCCGTGACGATCCACGCGACCGGCGTGCGCAACGCGTACGACCTGGTGTGGCACCGCAACGGGCACCTGTACGTGCCGACGAACGGTTCGGCGGCGGGCGGTAACGCGCCGGCGACCCCGTCACCCCTGCCGGCCGCGTGCGCGTCCCGCCGTGACGGCCCGTACACCGGCCCGGCGGTCCCGGCGGTGACGAACAACCCGAGCGCCGAGACGGATTACGTGTTCGACGTGAAGCCGGGCAGGTACTACGGGCACCCGGCGCCGGTGCGCTGCGAGTGGGTGCTGGCGGGCGGCAACCCGACGTCGGGCGCGGACCCGTTCCAGACCTCGGCGTACCCGGTCGGCGTCGCGCCGGACCGCAACCTCGACCTGGCGGGCACGTACGACGCGGGCCTGCACGCGTCGCCGAACGGGGCCGTCGAGTACCGGGGCGGCGCGTTCGGCGGCCGGTTGGACGGGCGGCTGCTGGTGGTGCGCTACTCGTCCGGGCAGGACGTCCAGCACTTCGACGTCGCCCCGACCGGCGCCCTGTCGAACCGGACGACCGGCACCACCGGCCTGACCGGCTTCAACCAGCCGCTGGACATCGCCCAGAGCCCGACCACGGGCTACCTGTACGTGACCGAGCTGGGCGCGAACCGGATCACCCTGCTGCGACCGGCGGTCTGAGGGTGCGGCGGGCTCCCCGCCCACCGCACCCCTTCCCGACCACTCCTCGAAGCCGCCGTCGTCCTCGAAGACCTCTTCCACGACCTCGCCCATCACCACGCCGCCGACGGCCCCGACCGGGCACGTGCCGCGCCACCGCCGAGAACGAACAGGATCACCGCCGTCATGCCCAGGCCGGCCAGCGGGTCGGCGGCGGGGAAGCCCAGGGCCACACCGATGCCGCCCAGCACCACGGCCAACGACGTGAAGCCGTCCGTGCGGGCGTGGAGGCGTCGGCGATCAAGGCGGCGGAGCCGATGGCCCGGCCCACATGCACCCGGTAGCGCGCGACCAGCTCGTTGCCCAGGAAGCCGACGACACCGCCGGCCGCCACGACCCAGAGGTGCCGCACCGGTTGCGGGTCCAGGAGCCCGCAGATCGACTCGTGTCCGCCCGGCTCAGCCCGCAGGTGAACCGGCGGGTGGCGGCCAGCCGGTGAAGAACCAGAGCTCGCATCCCCCGCTTGCCGCCCTCCAGGGCGAGTCTTCGTTGGCCTGCCTGGAGAAGGGTCGCCGCGAAGGCACGTTCGTCTACTACTCCGCAGCCAACGCCCACGTGAAATCCCTTCTGGCGCAAGCACTCTTCCACGCCGACGACGCCGAGAAGGAAGTCGCTCACCACGAGCGTTGATCGACACGGTCCGTTTTCACCCTTACGTCGCAGCGCCGACCGCATATCACCGCAGCTCAACGGGTATCCGAAGGCTCCCCACCCCCGTTCAGCGAGGAGCGAGACATGGGCACCTCCAACTCTTCCGGCGGGAGGTCGTGATGGCACAGTCATGCGACCTGATCGACATCCGCAGCGGAGACCTCTTCCACCAACCCGTTCCCTACGGCCTCGTCTACCCGACCTGCACCGCGGACGGTGAGGCGCCACCCAGCCAGCGCGGTCGGACCTGGGAGCACCTGACGGCGTCCGGTCGCGTCCTCGAACCGGTCGGCCGGTGAAAGGTGTCGGAAGTCCCCCGACGGGGTCGCAGGCAACGGCCTGCGACCCCGTTCTCGTTGTGGCGCAAGAAGATCGGGTGTGACCACGAGGAGCGAGGGGGCGCGGACGACCTGAGCGGGTACTACCGGGTGGTGCGGGACAGCCACGTCGTCGACGAGCCGGACCAGCTGCCGCCGGGTCGGGAGGAAGTGGTCGGCGCACCGGGGGCGTGGTCTGGGGTTGGGTTCAAGGGTGTGATGGCGCACCGGCCGGTGTCCGAGCACCCCGAGCTGGAGCGGGTGGGGACGGTCACCGGGGCGGGCGGCGCACGTCGAGCGGTCGGTTCCCGCCCGTGGCCGAGGGCTCGGTGACGGCACCTCGGCCTGCGTCCGGAGGTCGCCGGGGGGCGCGGAGGTGCGGCCGATCCCGTGCGCCACCTCGACAGGACCCGCGACAGCCGAGCACACCGGGCCCCGGTGGCCGCGCGACATGGGCGAAGAGGCAGGTACTGGGGCGCAAAGATCAGCCGGGGGCGCGAAGATCAGCCGGCGGCGAGCAGCTCGTCCTGCATCAACCCCAGCTGGTCGACCCAGCGGGCGACGGCGGCGGGTTCGGGGCGGATCGGGCCGCGCAGCCTGGCCAGCACGAACGGCGGTTCGGCGCTGTCGCTCTCCACCGCCACGGCCCAACCGCGGCCCTCGTCCCAGAGCAGGGCGACGTCCCGGTCGGCGAAACCGGGCAGGTGGCCGTCGAGGGCGAGGTAGGCGCCGAGGCGGGAGCCGTCGGTCTGGATGCACGAGCACTCACCGCTGAGGCCGAGCGCGCGGGTCACGTTCGAGACGTAGGCCAGAAGAGCGCGCACCGCGATCTCATCGTCGAACTCCCAGTCCACCACGCACCACCGTCCTTGACCCCGATGTGCCGAACCAGGTCGTGGATAGCCCGATCATGGGATGTCGAAACACGGAAGTGTCGTTTCCTCGTCCGGCCGTCACAGCGCGTCAGGGACGAGGGGTGTCGACCGCGATGGCGGCGATGTCGTCCAGGTACTCGGCGGTGAACCCGCCGGCCACGTTCTCCGCCTCGGCGATCACCACGGTCACGCCGTCGACCACGTCCGAGTCGTAGTTGAGCGCGGTGAACGGCACCTCCGCGACCTGCAGCAACGACCCGGACAGCGGTGTGATGTCGCCGGTGCCGTGCACGTCCTCCAGTCGCTTGAACTCGCGCGCCTGGTCGCGGTCGGCGAACTCGACCCAGGCGACGAACACCACGGCCGTGCCGCCCTCGTCGTCGGTCACGGTGAGCAGCATCCGGTCCAGCGCGACGCACGGCACCGCCCGAAGCAGTTCCTGGACCTGGCCGAACGAGTGCGGGACGCACTCGCCGTCGGCGCGGGACGCCCGGTCGACCACCCGCAGCCCCCGGTCGCGCCACATCTCGTCCGGGTCCTCCGGCGCGGCGAGCCCGCCCGCGCCCGCGGCGACCACCCCGGCCAGCGCCGCGGCGGCGATCACCCCGCCCGATCCCACGCAGCCACCTCCACCGCCGACCGGCACCGTCAACCACTGGTACCCGCTCAGACGGTAAACCTCACCCGGTCGTGCGGGACAGGACCGGGTCACCCCACCTCACGAGCCGAACGCCGTGATCACCGCCGCCATGTCGACGCCGTCGCCCGCCCGCTCGGCCGCGGTCCGGTAGTGCTCGTTGAGCAGCCGCATGAGCCGGTCGTCCGTGCCCGCGACGCCCATCGCGGCCAGGATCAGCTCGCTGTCCTTGACCGCCCCGTCGACGCCGAACGCGGGCGGGAACTCGGCGTCGATCATCGCGCGGCCCTTGACCTGCGCGTACGTGCTGTCCACCGGTCCGCCCGCGATGGCCTCGAAGAACGCCTCCGGGTCCAGGCCGAGGCCCCGGGTCAGCGCGACGGCCTGCGCGGTGGCGGCGGTGATCGACAGCACCCACGAGTTGGCGGCCAGCTTGAGCCGCTGGCCGTCGCCCGGCCGCTCCCCCGCCCACACCGTGCGGATGGCGATGGCGTCGAACACCGGCGCCACGGCGGCGCGCAGCTCGACCGGACCGGCCGCGAGGACGGTCAGCTTGCCCTGCTCCGCGGGCGCGCGGGTGCCGAGCACCGGCGCGTCGACGAACGGCACGCCGTGCTTCCCGGCCAGCTCGGCGAGGTGCGCGCCCCCGTCCAGGCCGACCGTGCCGCACTGCGCCCACACCGCGCCGTCCTCGACGGCGGGCAGCGCCTCGGCCATCACCCCGGCGGTCGCGTCGGCGTCGAACAGCATGCTCAGCACGACGTCCGCGCCGACGACCGCGTTCTTCGGGTCCTCGGCGACCAGGGCGCCGTCGTCGGCCAGCGCCCGCGCCTTGGCCGGGCTGCGGTTCCACACGACCACGTCGAACTTGGCGCGCAGCAGGCTCCGCGCCATGCCCGCACCCATCAGGCCCGTTCCCAACACCACCACGCGCATGGGCACAAGATCCCACCGCGCGCGGGATGCCGCATCACGAAGTCGGCAGGTACGCCGGTGCGCGGCGGGCGGGCGCGGCCCGTTCGAACGCGGCGGCGAACCGCAGCACCTCGGCGTCCGCGCGGTGGCCCGCCATGAACGACACCCCGATCGGCAGCGGTCCGGCGAACCCGGCCGGGACGGTGGCGTTCGGGTAGCCGGACACCGCCGCCGGTGTCGAGGAGCCCAGCTCGTAGGCGTCCCCGCGGCCGTACTCGGTCTTCCACGCCGGTCCGTTGGTCGGCGCCATGACCACGTCCAGCCGGTGCGCGGCCAGCACCTCGTCGAGGGACCGGCGGGCGAGCGAGGTCGCGGTGCGGCGCTGCTCGACGTACACCGGGTCGGTGATCGGCGGCGCCTGCTCCGCCGCCAGGAACAGCTCCTGGCCGAACCGGCTCAGCTCGACCGGGTCGGCCTCGTTGAACGCGATCAGCTCGGCCAGCGTGCGCGGCGCGCCCGGCCGGGTCCGCAGGTACCGCTCCAGGTCGTGCTTGAACTCGGTGATCAGCGCCGGGAACTCGGCCGCGTCCACCTGGTCCTGGTAGGGCAGCTCCACCTCGACCACGGTCGCGCCGGACCGCCGCAGCACCCGCACGGCCTCCTCCACGACCCGGTCGGCCTCGGCGTTGCGGCCCGCCTTGCGCCACACGCCGACCCGCTTGCCGCTCAACGTCGCCGAACCGAGGTCGCGCGCGTAGTCGAAGCCCCTGCCCTCCAGAGCGGACATGAGGATCGCGGCGTCCACCACGTGCCTGGCCATCGGACCGGCGGTGTCCTGCCGCGCCGAGATCGGCACGACGCCGTCGCCGCTGACCCGGCCGAGCGTGGGCTTGAGGCCGACCACGCCGTTCTGCCCGGCCGGGCAGACGATCGAGCCGTCCGTCTCGGTGCCGACCGCGACCTGCGCCAGCGACGCCGCCACCGCCGCGCCCGAGCCGGACGACGAGCCGCACGGGTTGCGGTCGAGCACGTGCGGGTTGTTGGTCTGCCCGCCGATCCCGGACCAGCCGGAGGTGGAGGAGGTGGAGCGGAAGTTCGCCCACTCCGACAGGTTGGTCTTGCCCAGCACCACCGCGCCCGCGGCCCGCAGCCGGCGCACCAGCTCGGCGTCGTCGCGCGGCGGCACGCGGAGGGCGCGCGACCCAGCCGTGCTGCCCATCACCTTCGTGTCGATGTTGTCCTTGAGCAGCACCGGGATGCCGTCCATCGGCCCGCGCGCACGTCCCTGCCGACGTCGGCGGTCGCTCTCGGCGGCCTGCGCGAGCGCTTCGGGGTTCACCGCGACCACGGAGCCGACCTTGCGGTCCACCACCTCGATGCGGCGCAGGTAGGCGCGGGTCAGGTCGACGGCGGTGAGCGTGCCCGCGTCCATCCGGCGGACCAGCTGCGGGATGGTGGCCGCGTCCAGGTTCTCGACCGGTCGGGTGGTGGCGCCGGCCGGCGGTGCGACGACGAGCACGCACAGCAGGGCGGCGAGCAGGGAGCGCATGCTGGTACCCCAGCCCCGCCGGCCGGTCGGGTCAACCCGCCGTTCGTCGGCGACTTCGGGTCACCCGGCCGCACCGTCGCGGTTCACCCGGGCGTGCAGGCGTTCGCGGATCTCGTCCGGTGTGTAGGCGCGGCGCTTGCGCTCCGCGCGGGCGATCACCACCCCGGTCGCCGCCACACCCGCGACACCGGCCAGGCCGAGCAGCTTCCACCAGCGCATCTGCCTAGGCTACCGGGATGGCTGGAACGAAGATCGGTCTGGACGAGGCGGTCGAGCTGACCCGCACCGGCGACGTGTGGCTGTTCCGCGGCAGCTCGGTGGCCGACCGCGCGATCCGGGTGACCACCAACAGCCCGGTCAACCACGTGGGCATGACCGTCGCGGTCGAGGACCTGCCGCCGCTGATGTGGCACGCCGAGCTGGGCCGTTCGCTGCCGGACGTGTGGACCGGCACGCACCACCGGGGCGTGCAGCTGCACGACCTGCGCGACGCGGTGCTGGTGTGGGCGCGCAAGTACGGGCAGCGGGCGTGGTTGCGGCAGCTCGACCGGGCCACCACGCAGGAGGAGGACGACGCCGTGCTGAAGACGGTGGCGCGGCTGAACGGCACGCCGTTCCCGTCCACCGCGCGGTTGGCGGGCAGGTGGCTGCGCGGCCGGCTGCCGAACGTGCGGCGGACCGCGGACGCCGCGCTGGAGACGGCGTACTGCGCGGAGGTCGTGGCGGTGACGTACGAGGCGATGGGGTTGCTGCCCGCGGGCCGCCGGGCCAACTGGTACGACCCGGGCCGGTTCTGGAGCGGTGACGAGCTGGACCTGCTGGGCGGTGCGCGGCTGGGCGACGAGATCGCGGTGGAGATCCCGGCCTGAACCCGCGCCCCGGCGCGGTCGGACGCCCCCGCTTCCGGAAAACAGGCGCAACGCCCGCCGGGTCGCCCTACCATCCGACCGGTGATCAACCGTTCGGGTGTGGCGCTGGTGGCGCTCCTGCTGGTCGGCTGCACGGCCGAGGCCGACGTGCCCGCGCCGCCGCCGGCGACCGGGCTCTTGGGCGCGCTGGCGGGGGTGCGGGCCACCGACGAGTCGTCCGCCCTGGTCGAGTACGGCGACGTGGCGGCGGTGCGGTCGTTGCGGCAGCGGGACCCCGAGCGCTTCGCCGGGCTGCTCGGCCACGGCTACTCCGACCTCGCCGCGCGCGGCCCGGTGCTGCCCGACCTGCTCGGCTTCGACCCGGCGCTGGCGACCACGGCGCTGCGGGTCGGGCAGCCGCCGACGTGGGCCGCGGTGCTGCGGATGGACGTCGACGTGGCCGCGGTGGACGCCAAGCTCGCCGCCCTCGGCGGTCGGCGGGACGACGGCGGCTCCTGGACGACCGCCCGCGACAACGAGGTCGACCGGGACGGCCCGCTGGCGGCGGCCGGCATCGTGACCGGGTTCCAGCGGGTGCGGGTCGAGGCGGGCGCGGTGGCCCACGCGCCCGGCGGCGAGGCGCTGACGTGGGTCACCGAGCCACCGGGCGCGAAGTCGCTGGCCGCCGACCCGATGATCGGCGAGCTGGCCCGGTGCCTCGGCGAGGTGACGGCGGCGTTGATCAGCAAGCCGCGGAGCGGGCTGCCGGTGGCGGCGGGCGTGCGCACGACCCCGGCGGGCGAGGCCACCGAGGTCGTGTGCGTGCCCGACGAGAACCCCAAGGCGCTGGAGGACCTGGTGCGCACCAACCTGGACGCCGCGCCGTGGTCGACCGCGCTGCCCGGCGCGGCGGTCGAGCTGCCCGCCGACCAGACCGGCGTGGTGCGGGTGCTCGCGCCGACCGCGCCGGAGGTCAAGCCCGGCCGGGCGCTCGCGGCGTTGCAACGCGGTGAGCTGGCCGCGCTGTTCAGCTGACTCGCGCTGTTGGGCCGACCCGCGCTGTCCGGCCGACCCGCGCTGTCCGGCCGACCCGCGCTGTCCAGCTGGTCCGCGATGTCCGGCCGACCCCGCTCAGTCGAACCGCTGCGCGACCTGCTCGCGCTTGGCCGCCACCGAGGAACCCGACTCGCGCCGGGCCATCCGGCGCAGCACCACCGGCGCCAGGACCAGGCCCGCCGCGGCCCACGCGCCCAGCGCGACCGCGGTCCACAGGGGCCGCCACGAGCCGCCGACCTCGGCCGCCGCCACCGAGTCCGGCAGCAGCGCCGACCGCAGGCCGAGCCCCGTCCAGTACAGCGGGAACGCCTGGCCGACCTGCTGCAGCCACCCCGGCAGCGCGGTGATCGGGTAGAACACGCCCGACACCACCACCAGCACCATGATCAGCAGGGTGACGAAGCCGAGGCTCTGGGTGCTGCCGAACACCGCGCCCAGGACCGCGCCGATGGGCAGGATCGCGAGCAGCCCGAGCGCCAGCACCCACACCAGCGTCAGCCACGTCGACACCCGGCCCGGCTCCAGGCCGTCGAACAGCAGCAGCGCGGGCGCCAGGACGACCAGCAGCACGGTCACCGTCAGCGCCGCCTTGCCCAGCACCCGGCCGACGAAGTAGGCGAGCACGCCGTTCGGCGTGGCCCGCGCCCGCAGCAGCGTGCCGTCCTCGCGGTCCATGGTCAGCGCCAGCGCCAGCCCCATCAGGCCGGTGAAGACCACGCCCATGGCGAGGATGCCGGGCACCGCCTGCGCGCCGAGCGGGAAGTCCGCGCCGGGCGTCGCGCCGTCGCCGAACGCGTGCATCACCAGGAGCGCGACCACCGGCATCCACAGCCAGCCCATCAGCTCGCCGGGGTTGCGCAGGGTCTGGCCGAACTCGATCCGGCCGCGCCGCACACCGGCGCGCACCGCCACCGCCCTGGGGTTCACGCGGTCACCGCCTCGGACTCGCGCACCAGCGCCAGGTACACGTCCTCCAGGCTCGCCCGGCGCACCTCCAGGTCGTCCACCGCCCTGCCGTGCTCGGCGAACAACTCTCGCACGTAACCGGTGGAGTCCGCCACGGACAGCACGTGCTCGCGGCCGTCGAGGCGGTACCGCACCTCGGCCTCGCCCGCGATCCGGGCGGCCAGCTCCGCCGCCGTGCCGTCGGCGACCACCCGGCCGGCCGCCAGCACCACGATCCGGTCGGCCAGCTTCTCCGCCTCGGCCAGGTCGTGCGTGGTGAGCAGGATCGCGGTGCCGGTGAGCCGGCGCACCAGCTCGTGGAACCCGCGCCGCGCCTCGGGGTCGAAGCCGACCGTCGGCTCGTCCAGGAACAGCAGGTCGGGCCGGCCCACCAGGCCGACCGCGACGTCCAGCCGCCGCCGCTGCCCGCCGGAGAGCGCGCCGACCCGGCGGTCGGCGTGGTCGGTGAGGCCGACCAGCCCGATCAGCTCGTCCGGGTCGAACACCCGCTCGCGGTAGGGCCGGTAGAACAGGCTCAGGTAGGACAGCAGCTCGCGCACCCGCCACCGGCCGTGGTCCCGCCACGACTGGAGGACCACGCCCAGCCGGGCGCGCCACGCCTCGTCGCCCTCGTCCGGGTCGACGCCGAGCACCCGGACGTCGCCGGCCGACCGCTTGCGGAAGCCCTCCAGGATCTCGATGGTGGTGGTCTTGCCCGCGCCGTTGGGCCCGAGCAGCACCACCACCTCGCCGGGCGCGACGGTCAGGTCCACCCCCTTCAGCACGTCGGCGGAGCCGTAGCGCATGCGCAGGTCCCGCACGTGCACCACCACCTGTTCCCGCTGGTCGTCGTCGTGATTCATGACTTCAACCGTATCGTTGAAGTACCCTGTTTAAGGTTGCGCGAGTGAGTCCCTGGCTAGTCGTCCGAGCTGTCGGACAACCTTCAAATTCCCGTTGAACCCGTCGGCTCGTGCGGAGGACTGCTCGTGGGGCTTCGCCCGGTGGACCTGGCCCGCGCGGCGGGCATCTCGGCCCAGCAGGTGCGCAACTACCTCGACGCCGGCGTCCTGCCGCCCGCCGAGCGGTCGCCCGCCGGGTACCGGGTGCTCGACGAGCGGCACCGGCAGGCGGTGACGACGTACCGGGCGCTGGGCCGGGGGTACGGCTGGGACGCCGCCAAGGCCATCATGCGCGCCCTGCACACCGGCTCGCCCGACGTGGCCCTGGCCGGGGTCGACGCGGTGCACGCGGCGGCGCACGAGCAGCGGCAGGCGCTGCGGGCGACGGCCGTCGCGCTGGAGGCGGTGGCCGGGCACCCGCCGGACAGCGTGCCGCGGACCGGGCTGCGGGTCGGCGAGGTGGCCGCCCGGCTGGGCGTGCGGCCGTCCGCGCTGCGGGTGTGGGAGGCCGCCGGGCTGCTCGCGCCGGGCCGCGACACCGACGGCCACCGCCGCTTCGGCCCGACCGACGTCCGCGACGCGCGGCTGGTCGCCATGCTGCGGCAGGGCCGCTACCCGCTGCCCGCGATCAAGCCGATCATGGACGAGTTCCGCAGCTCCGGCGGCGCGGACGCGCTGCGGGCCGCCATCGCCGCCCGGGAGGCCGACCTGGTCCTGCGGGCGAGGGCGATGCTGGCCGCCGCCACCGCCCTGCACGGCTACCTGGAGGTGGTCAGCCCGGCGTCGTAGGCGAGGATCGCGGCCTGGACGCGGTTCGCCACGCCGAGCCGCTGCAGGATCGCGCTGACGTGCGCCTTCACCGTGCCCTCGACGACGTCCAGGCGGCGGGCGATGTCCTGGTTGGTCAGGCCCTCTCCCACCAGCGCCAGCACGTCGCGCTCCCGCGCGGTGAGGGCGGCCACCCGCTTGCGGGCGTCGTCGTGGCGGCCGAACCGCCCACCGCGCAGGTCGGCCACCAGCCGGTGCGCGATCTTCGGCGACAGGTACGCCGCGCCGTCGGCGGCGGCGCGCACGCCGATCAGCAGCTCCCTCGGGTCGGCCGCCTTGAGCAGGAAGCCGCTGGCCCCCTCGGCCAACGCCCGCGCCACGTGCTCGTCCTCGTCGAACGTGGTCAGCACGACCACCGCGACCTCCGGCGCGACGCGGCGCAGCTCGGCGGCGGCGGCCAGGCCGTCCAGGCGGGGCATCCGGACGTCCAGCAGCACGACGTCCGGCCGGTGCTCGCGAGCCAGCTCGACCGCCTCCCGGCCGTCCACGGCCTCGGCGACCACCTCGATGCCCGGGTCGGTGGCGAGGATCGCCCGCACGCCCGCGCGGACCATCGCCTCGTCGTCGGCCAGCAGCACCCGGATCACGACGCCCCGCCTCCCCCGACGCGGAACCGCGCCGCCACGGTGAACCGGCCCGCCGCCGCGCCCGAGCGCAACGTGCCGCCGACCAGCCGGACCCGTTCGGCCAGACCCGCCAACCCACTGCCGTCACCGGCCCCGTCCGGTGACCCACCACCGGGTGACACCGGGTTCTCGACCGTGACCGAGACCTCGTCGGCCGCGTGGTGCAGCCGCACGGTCACCGGGAGGCCGGGCGCGTGCCGGGCGGCGTTGGTCAGGGCCTCCTGCACCACCCGGTGCACGGCGCGGTCCACCAGCGGGGGCAGCGGGGCCGGGTCGCCGGTCCGGGTCAGCGCCACCGGCAGGCCGGCCCGCGCGGCCCGCTCCACCAAGGTCTCCACCGCCTCGTCCGGCGGGTCCACCGGCGTCGCGCCCTCCCGCAGCACGCCCACCGTCCGCCGCAGCCGGTCGGTGGCGGTCACCGCCGACTCGCGCAACCCCGCCGCCGCCCGGCGGTCCGGCTCGGTGGCGGCGGTCAGCTCCAGCGCGCCGGCGCGCAGCGCGATCAACGCCAGCTCGTGGCCGAGCGAGTCGTGCACGTCCGCCGCGATCCGGGCCCGCTCGCGCAGCCCGGCCCGGTCCGCGACCAGCTCCTGCGCCCGCTCCAACTGCGCGATCCGCTCCCGTCCCGCCTCGATCAGCTCGGCCTGCTGCCGCCGGGACAGGCCGGCGAGCCACGGCAGCACCACCACCAGGCCCAGGCTCGCCAACGCGCCGACGCCCTCCCACAACCGCACCGCGGCGATCACCAGCCCACCGGCCGCCGCCGCGCCGACCACCAGCCAGCCGCGCGGCGCCGGCAGCCGCCTGCCGATCAGGTAGGCCAGCACCGCCAGCGCCGGGTACGCCACCTGCCGCCACGCCGGCAGCGCGTCCGTGGCCACGCCGTTGGCCAGCGCCGCGCCCGCGACCACCGCCAGCACCAAGCCGTTCCGCACAGCCCGCACCCTACGTCCTCAGTGGACCGACGAGCGCAGCCGCAGCAGCCCCAGCAGCCGCGCCACCGCCGTCGCCGCACCCGCCAGCGCCACCACGACCACCGTGATCGTCAACGGCGCGGCGAAGTACGTCAGCTGCTCCCACGTGATGGTCCGCCCGTTCGTCAGGATCGACAGCAGGTCCGGGAACGCCGCGAGCACGGCCACCGGCGCCAGCAGCGGCAGGAACCGCGGTCCCACCCGCCACGCCGGGGCGTCCGCGCGACGTCGCGCCCACCGCGCCGACCGCCGCACGCCGAGCACGGCGAGCCCCGCGGCCGCCACCAGGATCAGGCCCAGCACCAGCTCGAACACCTGTCGACTGCCGCCGGCGGCGTCCGGCTGCCGCCCCTCGCTCAGCGCGATCAGCCCCAGGAGGACGTCGTAGGTGTCGTCGTGCAGCGCCGCGCTGTTGGTGAGCACCGCGAACCCGTACCCGGTCTCGGGGACGACCGCCTGCACCGCCGAGTAGGTGAACAGGTTGCCGGGGTGCACCAGCGCGCCGCCGTCCTCCGGGACCCAGCCCATGGCGTAGTCGTCCACCGCCGAGGGGGTGTGCATCGTGCGCAGCCCTTCCGGCGACACCAGCTGCACGCCGTTCCCGTTCTGGCTGATCAGCCACCGGCCCATGTCGGCGGCGGTGGTGATGACGCCGCCACCGCCGCTGGAGTCGAGGAACCCGGGCAGCTCCGGGCGGCTCAGCCAGGCGCCGAACACCGAGTTGTAGCCGTCGGCCGGTCGGACCTCGGCCGCCGACACCGCGCTGCGCCCCATGCCCAGCGGCCCGAACACCTCCGCCCGCAGGTAGTCGCCGAACGACCGGCCGCTCGCGACCTCGACCAGGCGGGCGGCCAGGTCGTAGTTGACGTTGCAGTACTCGTAGCGGGCGCCGGGGTCGGCGGCCAGCGCGGCCGGGCGCAGGCCGTCGGCGTAGTCCGCCAGGGAGGTCGCGGACTCCAGCGCCGTCACGTCGACCGTGGTGTCGGAGAAGCCGGACGTCTGGTTCAGCAGGTGCCGGACCGTCACGTCGGCGAACCTCGGGTCGGCCAGGGCGAAACCGGGCAGCTGGTCGGCCACCGGTCGGTCCAACGCGATCCGCCCGTCCTCCACCAGGGTCATCACCGCCATGGCGGTGAACGACTTGCTGACCGAGGCGATCCGCATCGGCGTGTCCGCGGTGACCGGCGCGCCCTCGGAGTCCTCGCCGTAACCGGCGGCGTGCACGACCCGATCGCCCCGGGTCACGACGACCGAGAGGCCGGGCAGACCGGTGTCGGCCACGACTTGGCGCAGGTAGTCGTCGATAGCGGCGGGCGACGGCTCGGCGGGCGGCGAGGACGCGGCGGTGTACGCGGCGGTGGGCAACGGCGCGGCGGCGCGCACGGCAGTCGGCGACGGCGCGGCGGCGTGTGCGGCCGGGGTCAGCGCGGTCGCTGCCACGATCACCGCGCCAATCAGGGTTTTCCTCATGCCGGCGAACCTAGGGACCGGTGGCGTGCCCGGGCGTCACGCCGCGGACCGGCGCCCACCCCTGACGAAAGTCGGGGGTCGGGGTGGCGCGGGCGGTACGGTGGGAGCACACCGCCTCCCTCGCATCGTCGTGATCACCGGAGGTAGCAGTTCATGAGGTCTCTCAAACGCGTCGGCCGCGTGCTGACGGCGGTCGCGGTCGCGGCCGCCGGGCTCGCGGTCACCGGTCCGGCCGACGCGGCCCCGCACTGGACCCCGCGCCTGGACAACCCGTACCTGGGCGCCCGCCCCTACGTGAACCCGGAGTGGTCCGCGCGGGCCGCCGCCGAACCGGGTGGCGCGGCCGTCGCGAACCAGCCCACCGGCGTGTGGCTGGACCGCATCGCGTCCGTCGACGGCACGAACGGGAGGATGGGCCTGCGCGCCCACCTGGACGAAGCCCTGCGGCAACGCGCGAACCTGGTCCAGCTCGCCCTGTGGAACCTGCCCGGCCGCGACTGCGGCCGGCTCACCACCAACGGTGAGCTGGCCTTCGGCGAACTGCCCCGCTACAAGCAGGAGTTCATCGACCCGATCGCCGCGATCCTGGCCGACCCGGCGTACGCGCGGCTGCGGATCGTCGCGGTGGTGGAGCCCGACTCGCTGCCGTTCCTGGTCACGCACACCCTGCCCAGCTCGGAGTACACGCTGAGCTGCGAGCAGGTCAAGGCGGCGGGCTCCTACACCGAGGGCATCGGCTACGCGCTGGCGAAGTTCGGCGCGATCCGCAACGTCTACAGCTACCTCGACATCGCCCACCACGGCCGGATCGGGTGGGACGACTGGCGCGAGCCGACGCTGCGGCTGCTGGTGAAGGCGGCGACCTCGGGCGGCAGCGGGTTGGACCGCGTGCACGGCTTCATCGCCAACACCCGCGACTACTCGGCGCTGCGCGAGGTGAACATCGTCAAGACGGTCATCAACGGCACGCACATCCGGCAGACCAGGTGGGTGGACTGGAACCCGTTCCTCGACGAACTGTCCTTTGTGGAGGCTTTCCGGGCCGAGGCGGTCGCCGCCGGCTTCCCGGCGCGCGCCGGCGTGCTGGTCGACACCTCGCGCAACGGCTGGGGCGGCCCGAACCGGCCGACCGGACCGGGCCCGGAGACCACCGTCGACACCTACGTCGACCAGGGCCGGATCGACCGCCGGCTGCGGATCGGGAACTGGTGCAACCAGACCGGCGCCGGTCTGGGCGAGCGGCCGGTCGCGGCGCCGGCGCCGAACGTCGACGCGTACGTGTGGATGAAGCCGCCGGGCGAGTCGGACGGCGCCAGCATCCCGCTGCCGATCGGCGACGAGATCCACAACCGGATGTGCGACCCCGACTACACCGGTCGGCCGGACTCGACGCCGGACCCGTCCGGGGCGTGGCGGAACGCGCCGCCGGCCGGTCAGTGGCACTCCGCGCAGTTCCAGGAGCTGCTGCGCAACGCCCACCCGCCGGTCAACTAGGTCTTCTGCGGATAATCCAGCGCTGTCCCGGTAGCTAGACTGGGGCCATGTCCGCCATGGCCCCAGCCCGCACCGAGTCCGACCTGTCGTTCCTCCTGGACCACACCGGGCACGTGCTGCGCACCCGGATGGCGGCGGCGCTGGCCGAGATCGGGCTGACCGCGCGCATGCACTGCGTGCTCGTGCACGCCCTCCAGCAGGAGCGCACGCAGATCCAGCTGGCCGAGCTGGGCGACATGGACAAGACCACGATGGTGGTCACCGTCGACGCGCTGGAGAAGGCCGGCCTCGCCGAGCGCCGGCCTTCCGGCACCGACCGGCGGGCCCGGATCGTCGCCGTCACCGAGAAGGGCGCCGAGCTGGCCGAGCGGAGCCAGGCGGTGGTCGACGGCGTGCACCGGGACGCCCTGGGCTCGCTGCCCGACGAGGACCGCGACGCGCTGCTGCACGCGCTGAACCTGCTGGCCACCGGGCACCTGTCCACCCCCGTGCCGGCTCCCCAGACGGCTCGCCGGGCCCGCGAGGGCAGCCGGTAAGTCCGAGAGGGATTGTCTACAACAAAACCATCCGCTACGGTTCCTCCTGCACCCACCGGGACAGGAGAGACCGATGCCGCCCACGCTCGAAACGCCCCGCGCGAACCGCTGGTCCGCGCTGGTCGTGCTGTCCGCCGCGATGCTGATGACCGTCCTCGACGGCAGCATCGTCACCGTGGCCATGTCCGCCATCCAGGCCGACCTCGGCTTCTCCCCCGCCGGCCTGAGCTGGACGGTGAACGCCTACCTGATCGCGTTCGGCGGCCTGCTGCTGCTCGCCGGGCGGCTCGGTGACCTGGTCGGCCGCAGGACCGTGTTCCTGGTCGGGAACGCCGTGTTCACCGCCGCGTCGCTGCTGGCGGGCGCGGCCACCACCCCCGGCCTGCTGATCGCCGCCCGGTTCCTCCAGGGCGCGGGCAGCGCGATGGCCTCGGCGGTCGTGCTCGGCATCCTGGTCACGCTGTTCACCGACCCGGCGGAGCGGGCCAGGGCGATCGGCGTCTTCAGCTTCACCGGCGCGGCGGGCGCGTCCCTCGGCCAGGTGCTCGGCGGCGTCCTCACCGACGCGCTGAGCTGGCACTGGATCTTCTTCATCAACCTGCCCATCGGCGTGGCCACCGTGCTGCTGGCGATCCGGGTGCTGCCGGCCGACCGCGGCACGGGCCTGGCCGCCGGGGCCGACGTGCTCGGCGCGGCACTGGTCACCAGCGGCCTGATGCTCGGCATCTACACCGTCGTCAAGGTCGAGGAGCACGGCTGGACCGGTGCGCGCACGCTCGGCCTCGGCGCGCTGTCGGCCGCGCTGCTGGCCGCGTTCACCGCCCGCCAGGCCCGCGCGCGGACGCCCTTGATGCCGTTGCGGGTCCTGCGCTCGCGCACCGTGGTCGGGGCGAACCTGGTGCAGGTGCTCACGCTGTCCGCGATGTTCGCCTTCCAGGTCATCGTCGCGCTCTACATGCAGGAGGTGCTCGCCTACGGCGCGCTGGCCACCGGCCTGGCGATGCTGCCGGCGGCAGTCGCGATCGGTGGGGTGTCGCTGTTCGCCTCGGCCAGGCTGAACACCCGGTTCGGTGAGCGCGCGGTGCTGCTGGCCGGACTCGCGCTGCTGTTCGGGGCGATGCTGAAGCTCACCGCCGTGCCGGTGCGCGCCGACTACGCCACCGACCTGCTGCCGGTCATGCTGCTGGTCGCGGGCGCCGGGCTGGTGCTGCCCGCCCTGGCGTCGCTGGGCATGTCCGGCGCCGGGCCGGACGACGCGGGCCTGGTGTCCGGGCTGTTCAACACCACGCAGCAGGTCGGCATGGCGGTGGGCGTCGCCGTGCTGTCCACGCTGGCCGCCGCCCGGACCGGGGCGGACCTGGCGGCCGGCGTCGCCGAACCGGCCGCGCTCACCGCCGGCTACCGCGTCGCCTTCACCGTCGCCGCGGGCCTGCTGGCCGCCGCGTTCCTGGCCGCGCTGGTCGTGCTGCGCAAGCCGTCCCGCCCCTGACCACGCCCGCCCACGGCGTGTGAGCAGCGGCACGCGTCGGGGGTTCGGGCTGGACGTGCTCGGGCGGTAAAATCGTTTCAGTAGCTAAGCAACCAGTCGCGCGGTCACTGTCGACTCGGGACAGAGGATCAGGAGCGACGCACATGACGGCGACCGTCGAACCCACCGCGACCCGCCGCCGGGGGAAGAACGGCGGCGCGGCCATGGTCGCGCTCGCGCTGGGCGGCTTCGGCATCGGGACGACCGAGTTCGCCACCATGGGGCTGCTGCCGCAGGTGGCGGCCACGTTCGACATCTCCATCCCGACCGCGGGCCACGCGATCAGCCTCTACGCGCTCGGCGTCGTGGTCGGCGCGCCGCTCATCGCCGGGCTGGCCGCGAAGCTGCCGCGCAAGGGCCTGCTGATCGCCCTGGCCGTCGCGCTCGCCCTCGGCAACGGGCTGTCCGCCGTCGCGCCGAACACCGGGCTGCTGATGGTCGCCCGGTTCGTGGCCGGGCTGCCGCACGGCGCGTTCTTCGGCATCGCGGCGGTCGTCGCGACCACGCTGGTGCCACCGGAGCGCCGCGGCACGGCGGTCGCCCGGATCATGGTCGGCCTGACCGTCGCCAACCTGGTCGGCGTGCCGGTCGCCACCGCCGCCGGTCAGCAGATCGGGTGGCGGGTCGCCTACCTCGCGGTGGCGGTGATCGAGGTCGTGACGGCGTTGGCGGTGGCCAGGTGGCTGCCCCGCGTCCCGGCGCCCCGCAACGCGAGCGTGGCCGCCGAGCTGAGCGCGTTCCGCCGTCCGCAGGTGTGGTTCGCGCTGGTCACCGGCATGGTCGGGTTCGGCGGCATGTTCGCCGTCTACTCCTACATCTCGCCGATCACCACCGAGGTCACCGCCCTGTCCGCGTCCGCCGTGCCGTGGGTGCTCGCGGTGTTCGGGCTCGGGATGACGCTCGGCGCCACCGTCGGCGGCCGGTTCGTCGACCGCTCGGTGATGGGGACGGTGTTCGGCGGGCTGGTCGCGGTGACGGTGGTGCTGGTGGTGTTCGCGCTGACCGCCACCTCGCCGGTGATGGCGTTCGGCACGGTGTTCCTGCTCGGGCTCGTGTCGCAGGTGCTGGCGTCGGCGTTGCAGGTGCGGCTGATGGACGCCTCGCCGGACGCGCCGTCGCTCGCGTCGTCGTCCAACCACTCGGCGTTGAACATCGCCAACGGCGCCGGCGCGTGGCTGGGCGGGCTGGCGATCGGCGCGGGCTGGGGCTTCACGTCGACCGCCTGGGTCGGGGTGGCGCTGAGCCTGGCCGGGCTGGCGGTGGCCGCCCTGTCGGTCGTGGTCGACCGCCGCCGCGTGCCCGCCTGATCCGAACCGGCGCACCGCGGTCGCGCGTCAGGTGATGTCCAGGGACGAAGCGCGGTCGTAGAACCCCATGTAGCTCAGGTCGGGGTTCGCCCCCGTCCACGGGGAAACCGCCCCCGAGTACCCCACCCCGTCGAAGAACTGGACGACGCAACCGTTGTAGACCTTGACCGAGCTGATGGAGTTGTTCAGCGTCGCGCCCGCACTCCCGTCGGGCAACCGGTAGCGCAGCTTCGTCAGGTCGGGCAGCTTCTTGCCCTCGTTGTCGATCGCCAGGGTGCACGCGCTCGACCCGCCGATCTCCAGGACGCCGGCGCCGGTGTTGTAGTTGACCCAGTTCACGACGTGGATGTAGTCGACCTGCGCGAGCGCCGCCTTGCGCTGCGCCAACGCGTGGTGGGAGTAGAAGCACTCGCCGGCGTCCGCGGACAGGTTGTAGTTGCAGTACTTCGCTGCCGCCGAAGCCGATGGCGCCGCCACGACCAGAGCGGCCACGGCGACGACGGACGTGGACAGTGCCGCCACCACTTCACGGAATGCCATGACCGCTCCCCTGGTCGAATATCGGCAGCGTAACGCCCGCTCAGCGCAGGGTAATCGTCCGACGGGGGGAGTTCGGCGAAGACCCTCGCCGGTTTTCCCGGGTTCGACTTCCGCTCGGCGTTCCCGGTGATGTCGTGCGGGTCCGCGGCCGGCGCTTGGCCCCGAGCGCCGGGACCAAGCGCCGGCACGGTCAGCCCAGCACCTCCCGCAGCCGGGCGGCGAAGCGGGTCGGGTCGTCGGCGAACCCGAGGTGCCCGCCGGGGAACCTGGTCGGCTCGACGCCCAGCCCCGCGGCCAACGCCTCCGACGTGCGCTCGCACAGCTCGCCGCCCGAGTCCTCGCCGATGCCGACCACGATCCGGGTCGACGCCGACCGCAGCGCCTCGAAGTCCGGCACCCAGCGCACGGTCGGCCGCAGCATGTGCTCGTACTGGAAGCGCTCGTCGGCGAGGTCCTGCGGGTCGCGCTCCCCGCCGAACACGTGCTCGACCACCTCGTCGGGCATCCGGATGTTCGCGATGGCCATGAACTGCCGCCACGCGCCGACCGGGTCGCCGGACCGGTAGGTCGCGATCATCTCGTCGGTGCGCCGGAGCAGGTCCTCGCCGTCCGCCACCAGCCGGTCCAGCGGCGGCTCGTGCGGGATCGCCGTGCGCACCAGGTCCGGGCGCGCCTGCACGAGCGCCAGCACGGTGACCGCGCCGCCGCTGGAGCCCAGGACCGTCGCCGGGCCCGCGTCCAGGTGAGTGATGAGCCGGACCAGGTCGTCGGCGCGCAGCTCGACCGTCGCGTCCCGGTCCGGGTCGTCCACCCGGCTGCGGAAGATGCCGCGCGGGTCGGTGGTCAGCACGGTGTGGTCGACCGCGAGCAGGTCGGCCAGCGGCTCGAACGCCCTGGCGTCCATCGGCGCGGCCACCAGCGCGACGAGCGGACCCCGGCCGCGCACCTCGTAGTGCAGCAGCGCGTCCGGCACGCGCAGGGTGTCGGCGGTGCGGGTCATGGTGGAACCTCCTGGAACTCCGCTGGACTGCTCGATCGCCGGTGGTGACTCCCGCCGTGGGGCAGAATCGTCGCTCGTGGACGAACAACTTCCGGCGGCGGTGGAGGACCCCGACCTGGACCGGGCGCGCGGGGGCGACGCCGCCGCGTTCACCCGCCTCGTCGCACCGCTGCGCCGCGAGCTGCACGCCCACTGCTACCGCGTGCTCGGCTCCACCCACGACGCCGACGACGCCCTCCAGGACGCGCTGCTGCGCGCGTGGCGCGGGCTGGACCGCTTCGAGGGCCGCAGTTCACTGCGGTCCTGGCTGTACACAGTGGCCACCCACACGTGCCTGGACGCCGTGCGCAGCCGCGGCCGGCGGGCGCTGCCGGTCGACCTGGGACCGTCCAGCGACCGCGCCGTGCTCGACGACGCGCCGCTGACCGACGTGGCGTGGCTCGGGCCGTACCCGGACGCGGGCCTGGTCGACAGCGGGCCCGCCGGGCGGTACGCGCAGCGCGAGGCGGTGGAGCTGGCCTTCGTCGCCGCGCTGCAGCACCTGCCGGGCAACCAGCGGGCGGCGCTGCTGCTGTTCGAGGTGCTGGGCTTCCCGGTCGCCGAGATCGCCGGGATGATGGGCACCACGACCACGTCGGTGAACTCCGCGCTGGCGCGGGCGCGCCGGGTCGTCGCGGACAGGGTGCCGCCGAGCACGCAGCAGCGGGCGTTGCGCGCGCTGGACGACGCGCGCCTGAAGCAGGTCGTGACCGACTTCGCCACCGCGCTGGAACGCGGCGACGCCGACGCCCTGGTCGCGCTGCTCACCGAGGACGTCACCTGGTCCATGCCGCCGCTGCCGCACTGGTACCGCGGCATCGAGGCGGTCACCGACTTCGTCGCGCGGGTGCCCACCTCCGCCTGCCCGCCGTGGCGGCACCTGCCCACCGGCGCCAACGGCCAGCCCGCCGTCGCCTGCTACCTGTGGGACGAGGGCGCGGGCGCGCACCTGGCGTGGTCGATCAACGTGCTGACCCTGCGCGGGCACCTGATCCGCGAGGTCACGTCGTTCGTCGGCGCGGAGCACTTCCCGGCCTTCGACCTGCCCGCTTCGCTGCCGTGACCGGCCGTCCGTGTGGCACGATCGCCAAGGTGACCAGCACGCCCGCCGAACGCCTCACCGACCTGGCGCGGTTGCGCCGCGTCCGCGACCGGATCGACCGGGAGTACGCGCAGCCGCTGGACGTCGAGGCGTTGGCCCGCGGCGTGAGCATGTCGGCCGGGCACCTCAGCCGGCAGTTCCGGCGCGCTTACGGCGAGTCACCGTACTCGTACCTGATGACCCGGCGGATCGAGCGCGCCATGGCGCTGCTGCGGCGCGGCGACCTCAGCGTCACCGAGGTCTGCTTCGAGGTCGGCTGCTCGTCGCTCGGCACCTTCAGCACCCGCTTCACCGAACTGGTCGGCATGCCGCCCAGCGCCTACCGGCGGCAGGGGTCGACCGCCGCGGCGGGCATGCCCGCGTGCGTGGCCAAGCAGGTCACCAGACCGGTCAGGAATCAAGAAGCGCCCGGCGGCGGGGCGCACCTAGCGTGATCGCCATGGACATCACCATTCACCAGACCTTCCTCCCCCAGGACGACCCGGAGGCCGCCCTCGGCTTCTACCGCGACGCCCTCGGCTTCGAGGTGCGCAACGACGTCGGCTACGAGGGCCTGCGCTGGATCACCGTCGGCCCGGTCGGCCAGCCCGGCACGTCCGTCGTGCTGCACCCGCCCGCCGTCGACCCCGGCATCACCGAGGAGGAGCGCCGCACCGTCGTCGAGATGATGGCCAAGGGCACCTACGCCGCCATCAACCTCGCCACCAAGGACCTCGACGGCACGTTCGCGAAGCTAGCGGCGAGCGGCGCGGACGTCGTCCAGGAACCGACCGAGCAGCCCTACGGCGTGCGCGACTGCGCCTTCCGCGATCCCGCCGGCAACCTGGTCCGGGTCCAAGAACTGCGCTGAGTCCGGACGGACCACGCCGCACCGAGCACAACAGATGGAGACACGATGAGCAGGGCCACCGCGCCCCACGTCGCGGACAGCCACGACCTGATCCGGGTGCAGGGCGCGCGGGTGAACAACCTCAAGGACATCAGCGTCGAGATCCCGAAGCGCAGGCTGACGGTGTTCACCGGCGTCTCCGGCTCGGGCAAGAGCTCGCTGGTGTTCGGCACGGTCGCCGCCGAGTCGCAGCGGATGATCAACGAGACCTACAGCGCGTTCGTGCAGGGTTTCATGCCGACGCTGGCGCGGCCCGAGGTCGACGTCCTCGAAGGGCTCACCACGGCGATCATCGTGGACCAGGAGCGGCTGGGCGCGAACCCGCGCTCGACGGTCGGCACCGTCACCGACGCCAACGCGATGCTGCGCATCCTGTTCAGCAGGCTCGGCACGCCGCAGATCGGCCCGCCCAACGCGTACTCGTTCAACGTCCCGTCGGTGAAGGCCAGCGGCGCGATCACGGTCGAGCGCGGTGGCAAGACCAAGGCCGAGAAGGCGACGTTCAACCGCCTCGGCGGCATGTGCCCGCGGTGCGAGGGCATGGGGTCGGTCAACGACGTCGACCTGAAGGCGCTGTACGACGACAGCAAGTCGCTCAACGAGGGCGCGCTCACCATCCCCGGCTACAGCACGGACGGCTGGTCCGGGCGCATCTTCCGCAGCTCCGGCTTCTTCGACCCGGACAAGCCGATCCGCGAGTACACGAAGACGGAACTGCACGACCTGCTGCACAGGGAACCGACGAAGATCAAGGTCGAGGGCATCAACCTGACCTACTCGGGCTTGATCCCGTCGATCCAGAAGTCCTACCTGTCCAAGGACGTCGACTCGCTCCAGCCGCACATCCGCGCGTTCGTGGAGCGGGCGGTGACGTTCACGACCTGTCCCGACTGCGGTGGCACCCGGTTGGCCAAGGAAGCCCTCTCGTCCAAGATCGAGGGGCGCAACATCGCCGACGTCTGCTCGATGCAGATCAGCGACCTGGCCGACTGGGTGCGCGACCTGGACGCGCCGTCGGTGGCGCCGCTGCTGGCGAACCTGCGGCGGACGCTGGACTCCTTCGTGGACATCGGCCTCGGCTACCTCTCGCTCGACCGGCCGTCGGGCACGCTGTCCGGCGGCGAGGCGCAGCGCACCAAGCTGATCCGCCACCTCGGCTCGTCGCTCACCGACGTCACCTACGTCTTCGACGAGCCGACCATCGGCCTGCACCCGCACGACATCGAGCGGATGAACGACCTGCTGCGGCAGCTGCGGGACAAGGGCAACACCGTGCTGGTGGTCGAGCACAAGCCCGAGGTGATCGCCATCGCGGACCACGTGGTGGACCTCGGGCCCAAGGCGGGCACGGGCGGCGGCGAGGTGGTGTTCGAGGGCACGGTCGACGGGCTCCGGCGCGCCGACACCCTCACCGGGCGGCACCTGGACTACAGGTCGTCGGTGAAGTCGTCGGTGCGGGCGCCGTCGGGCGCGCTGGAGGTGCGCGGCGCCAACACCCACAACCTGCGCGACGTCGACGTGGACGTGCCGCTTGGCGTGCTGTGCGTCGTCACCGGCGTGGCGGGCTCCGGCAAGAGCTCACTGATCCACGGCTCGGTGGCCGGCCGCGACGGCGTCGTGGTCATCGACCAGGGCGCGATCCGCGGCTCGCGGCGCAGCAACCCGGCGACCTACACCGGGCTGCTGGAGCCGATCCGCAAGGCGTTCGCCAAGGCCAACGGCGTGAAGCCCGCGCTGTTCAGCTCCAACTCCGAGGGCGCCTGCCCGACGTGCAACGGCGCGGGCGTCATCTACACCGACCTCGGCGTGATGGCGACCGTCGAGACCACGTGCGAGGACTGCGGGGGCAAGCGGTTCCAGGCGGCGGTGCTGGAGTACGCGCTGGGCGGTCGGAACATCGCCGAGGTGCTGGCGATGTCCGTGGTCGAGGCCGAGGCGTTCTTCGCCGAGGGCGAGGCGCGCACGCCGGCCGCGCACAAGGTCCTGGACCGGCTCGTCGACGTCGGCCTCGGGTACCTGTCGCTGGGGCAGCCGCTGACCACGCTGTCCGGCGGTGAGCGGCAGCGGCTCAAGCTGGCCACCCAGATGGCCGACAAGGGCGAGGTCTACGTCCTGGACGAGCCGACCACGGGCCTGCACCTGGCCGACGTCGAGCAGCTGCTCGGCCTGCTGGACCGGCTGGTGGACTCGGGCCGGTCGGTCATCGTCATCGAGCACCACCAGGCGGTCATGGCGCACGCGGACTGGATCATCGACCTCGGTCCGGGCGCCGGGCACGACGGCGGCTCGGTCGTCTTCGAGGGCACGCCCGCCGACCTGGTCGCCAAGCGCTCCACGCTGACCGGCGAGCACCTGGCGGCCTACGTCGGCTGAACCCGCGACCGAGCGGCTCGTGGGCGTGCCGCTCGGTCCGGGGTGTCAGGAACGGCGGGCGAGCCGCACGGCGGTCCACGAGACGGGTGGCAGGACGGCGCGCAGCTCGCCGTCCACCACGTCGGCCTCCTGCGGCCTGGGCACGACGCGGTCCGGATCGGCCTCGGTGTTGGTCGCCGAGCCGTCCGGGTCGTGCACCACCCACGCCTCGGCCACCTCGACGTCGCCGAACGCGGCCAGGCCCACCCGCAGGTCGACCGGCTCCGACCGGTGCCGGTTGACCACGAACACCACCGTCGCGCCGGTCTCCGCGTCGTGCGTGGCGACCGCGTCGACCACCGGGACGGCGCCGAACTTCCCGGTCTCGTAGGTCGGCGAGGACGTCTCGACCCGCAGCACCTGCCCGCGCGCCAGCCGGGACGTCAGGGCGAACGGGTGGAAGGTCGTCTGCCGCCACGCCGCGCCGCCCGGCTCGCTGCGGATCGGCGCGATGACGTTCACCAGCTGCGCCTGGCAGGCCACCGCGACCCGGTCGCTGTGCCGCAGCAGCGAGATCAGCAGGTTGCCGACGACCACGGCGTCGGTGACGTCGTACTGGTCCTCGATGACCCGCGGCGCGACCTCCCACTCGGTGCGCGGCGACGCCTGGAACCGCTTCATGTACCAGACGTTCCACTCGTCGAACGAGAGCGTGATCTTCTTGCTGCTCTTGAGCCGCGCGCCGACCGCGTCCGCGGTGGCCACCACGCTGTCGATGAAGTGGTCCATGTCCACGGCCGACGCCAGGAAGCTGTCCACGTCGCCGTCGACGACCTCGTAGTAGGCGTGCAGCGAGATGTGGTCGACCTCGTCGTAGGTCAGCTCCAGGACGGTGGACTCCCACTCGCCGAACGTCGGCATGGCCGAGCTGGAGCTGCCGCACGCGACCAGCTCCAGGTCCGGCTCCGCCTGCCGCAGCGCGCGTGCCGTCTCGGCGGCCAACCGGCCGTACTCGTGCGCGGTCTTGTGGCCGAGCTGCCACGGCCCGTCCAGCTCGTTGCCCAGGCACCACAGCTTCACCCCGTGCGGCGCCTCGGTCCCGTTGGCGCGGCGCAGGTCGGACAGGTGCGTGCCGCCCTCGTGGTTCAGGTACTCGTGCACGTCGAGCGCTTCGGCGACACCGCGGGTGCCGAGGTTCACCGCGTACATCACCTCGACGTCGGCCTTGCGCGCCCAGCGGGCGAACTCGTCCACGCCGACCTCGTTGGTCTCGATGCTGTGCCAGGCCAGCTCGCGGCGCACCGGGCGCTGCGCCGCCGGGCCGACGCCGTCCTCCCAGCGGTAGCCGGACACGAAGTTGCCGCCGGGGTAGCGGACCAGCTCGACCCCGAGCTCGCGGGTCAGCTCCAGCACGTCGCCGCGGAAGCCGTCCTCGTCGGCGGTCGGGTGGCCGGGTTCGTAGATGCCGGTGTAGACGCAGCGGCCCATGTGCTCCACGAACGACCCGAAGAGGCGGCGGCGCACCGGCGCGATGACGTAGTCGGGACTGAGGACCAGGGAGGCGTTGAGCACTGTTCTCCTATTTCAGGGCGCCTGCCGCCGCGCCGCTGCGCCAGAACCGCTGCAGCAGCACGAAGGCGACGATCAGGGGGACGATGGCCAGCAGCGAGCCGGTCACGACGAGGTTGAACAGCATCCGGGTCCCTGCCTCCTGCTGCGCGGTGTTGAACCAGGTGGTCAACCCCACGGTCAGCGGGTACAGCTCGGCGTCGCTGAGCATCACCAGCGGCAGGAAGTAGTTGTTCCACGTCGCGACCAGCGTGAACAGGAAGACGGTGACGATCGCCGGCCGCATCAGCGGGACCGCGATCTGCCAGAAGATCCGCAGCTCGCCCGCGCGGTCGACGCGGGCGGCGTCGATCAGCTCCACCGGCACGCTCTCGGCCACGTACACGCGCACCAGGTACGCGCCGAACGGGCTGAGCAGCGAGGGGAGGATGACCGCCCACATCGTGTCGACCAGCTCCACCTCGGACAGGATCAGGTAGGTCGGCAGCACCAGCGCGGTGGCCGGCACCATGATCATGCCCAACAGCGCCGTCTCGAACAACCGCTTGCCGAAGAACTGGAACCGCGCGAGGCCGTACCCGGCGGCGGCGGCCAGCGCGGTCGCGCCCAGGGCGCTCAGGCCGGAGTACAGCGCCGTGTTGAGCAACCACCGGCCG
Source organism: Saccharothrix sp. HUAS TT1 (assembly GCF_040744945.1). Taxonomy (NCBI): domain Bacteria; kingdom Bacillati; phylum Actinomycetota; class Actinomycetes; order Pseudonocardiales; family Pseudonocardiaceae; genus Saccharothrix; species Saccharothrix camelliae. Next base: position 7,798,564 of record NZ_CP160453.1, read on the forward strand.
TAGACGCCGTCGTCCTCCTGGAACAGCAGCCGGACGTTCTCCACCAGGTTGAACTCGGCGAACCACAGCGCCGGGCTGTCGAGCAGGTCGGGCTGGCTCTTGGTGGCCGCGATCACCACCCACAGCAGCGGCACCAGGAAGTACAGGACGCCCACACCCATCAGCAGGTGCGGCAGCCGGGTCTTCACCTCCATCTGCCCCTGCCCCTCCTGCGGTTGACGAACACGAACGCGTAAGCCGCCACGAACACCACGAAGCCGAGCGCGAAGGAGATCGCGGCGGAGTAGTGGAAGTCCGAGTAGGCGAACGCCTGGTTGTAGGCGTAGAGGTTCGGCGTGTACCCGGCCGAGACCTGCGGCGCGAACCGGGCCATGACCTGCGGCTCGGTGAAGAACTGCATGGTGCCGATGACGGTGAAGGTCGCGGCCAGCGAGATGGCCTGCTTGATCGCGGGCACCTTGACCCGCAGCGCGATCTGCACCGGCGTGGCGCCGTCGATCACCGCGGCCTCGTGCAGGTCGCGCGGCACGCCCTGCAGCGCCGAGTACAGGATGATCATGTTGTAGCCGGTCCACGCCCACGTGACGACGTTGCCCAGCGACACCAGCAGCAGCGAGGCGCCGAAGAAGTCGATCGGCTCGCCGCCCACCAGCGTCGGCAGGTCGGCGAACGGGCCGAACGTGCGGCTGTAGAGGAAGCCCCACATCAACGCGCCGACCACGGCCGGCACCGCGTACGGCATGAACGCGATCAGCCGGAACGCCAGGGCGAACTTCGTCGTGACGGCGTCCAGCGCGAGCGCGCCCGCCAGCGCGATGCCCAGCATCACCGGGATCTGCACGAGCCCGAAGAGGACGACCCGCAGCAGGCCGTCGAGCAGCAGCGGGTCGGTGAACGCCCGCGCGTAGTTGTCCAGCCCGCTGAACCGGGTGCCGAGGGCCAGGCTCTTGCTGGACAGGCTCAGCCAGAACGCGTAACCCAGCGGCACCACCAGGAACGCGACCACGACGAGGAAGAACGGCAGGACGAACAGCGCGCCCGCCACCGGGTGCGCGGTGACCCGGCGGCCACCGCGCCGCCCCGCTGGAGACCTCTCGATCCGCGTCGTCACGTGCCGACCTTGAAGCCCTGCTGCTCGGCGTACGCGACGACGTTCTCCTGCGTCTGCTCCAGCACCGTGCTCCACGGCCTGCTGCCCGACATCGCCTCGGCGCTGCGGTCGTTCAGCTCGCCGAAGACGAAGTCCTGGAACGGCGTGTACTGGAACTCGCCCAGCTTCTCCGACACCGGCACGAAGATCTCGTTCACCTTCTGGCCGTTGAAGAACTCGTACGCCTTGCCGGTGAACGCCGGATCGGCCGCGACCTCCTTCACCAGCGGGTACAGGAAGGCCTTGTTCAGGCCGATGTCCCACGCCTGCTCCGAACTGCCGAACAGCTCGCGGGCGACCTTGGTGGCGGCCGCCGGGTTCTTGGCCTGCTTGGTCACGGTGAACGTCGAGCCGCCCCAGTCGCCCTGCTCGTCGGCGCCCGCGGTCCACTGCGGCATCGGCGCGACCGCCCACTTGCCCGCCGTGTTCTTCAGCGAGCCGGCGACGTAACCGGGCGTCCAGCCGGCGGCGGCCCACGTCCAGTACTTGCCCGAGTCCAGCGCGGCGGTGGCGTCGGCGGTGAAGAACGGGTCCTTGGCCATCAGGCCCCTGTCGACCAGGTCGCCGTAGAGGTCGAAGACCTTCTTGCACTCCGGCGCGGTCAGGTTGATCTTCACCTCGGTCTTGGCCTCGGCGTGCGAGTAGCCGTACGGCCGGCAGCCCGCCTGCCACATCAGGCCGTTGATCCAGCCGCCGTCGCTGCCGAAGCTCGCGATGTGCGCGGCCGGGTCGACCGCCTTGATCCGCGCCGCCGCGTCGGCGTACTCCGCCCACGTGGTCGGCACCGGGATGCCGTGCTGGTCGAAGAGGTCTTTGCGGTACATCAGGGCCATGGGACCGCCGTCGACCGGGATCGCGTAGACCTTGTCGCCGTCGGACGCCTGGCTCCACGCCCATTCGGCGTAGAGGCCCTTGTCCTCGTTGGCGCCGTGCTCGCCCATGTCGACCAGGGCGTCGAGGATGACGAACGTCGGGATCTGCTGGAACTCCACCATCGCCACGTCCGGCGCGCCCTTGCCCGCGGTGAACGCGGTCTTGAGCTTGGCGTACTGGTCCGGGCCGGTGCCGACGTTGGTCCACTCGACCTGGACGTCGGTGTGGGAGGCGTTGAACGCCTCGACCACGCCCTTGAACTCGGGGTACCAGGCCCAGACGGACACCTTCACCGGTCCGCCGTCGTCGTCGGCCGCCCCGCCGCACGCGGCCACCGCCAGGAGACCGCCGGCGGCAAGCGCTTTCCCGAACTTCGTCAACCATGTCCTGCCGTGCATTGGGTGTGCCTTTCCGTCGCGGGACGTGTCCGGGCGTGCGGAATCGCCATCACGGTGCGTGAGCGAGACGTGCGGGGGCGTGCGGCGACCGGCGGGGCGCGATCCGGTGTCCCGCGGTCGGTCGGGCTGCTGCGCCAGGGTCGGCGGGTTCGGGGGTAGCTGTCGCCGTGGCACTGGGTCTTGCTGCGCTGCAAAGCACTATGAACGCCGTTTTGCCGCGCTGCAAGACCTCACTCGAACTTAATCCACCCGAAATTTGAGACCGTTGCGGATCATCGTCCGACCGGGTTGTCGCGGTTGGGGTCGCCGTGCACACTCCTTCGCAGCGCTGTAGCGGTGGGGCCGCCGCGCCGGTCCGACGGAGGAGAACGATGCGCGACGCCACGCTGCGTGACGTAGCCGAGCTGGCGGGCGTGTCCGCGCGGACGGTCTCGAACGTCGTCAACGGGTACGCGCGGGTGACCGAGCGGACCCGGGCGAAGGTCGAGCGGGCGATCGCGGAACTCGGCTACCGGCCCAACGTCCTGGCCCGCAACCTGGCCAACGGCCGGTCCGGGCAGATCGCCGTGGTCGTGCCGTACCTGGACACGCCGTACTTCGCGGAGCTGCTGCAGGCGATCATCCCCAGGGCGCGGGAGCGCGGTTACAACGTGCTGATCGACCAGACCGACGGCGACCCGGCGCACGAGCGCGAGCTGATCCGGCGCGGCGCGCGGGCGCTGCTGTTCGACGGCATGATCTTCAGCCCGCTCGGGCTGGCGCAGGCGGACCTGGACGACGGCGACCCGGCGCTGCCGCTGGTCGTGCTCGGCGAACGGGCGTCGAACGGCACGTTCGACCACGTCGGCATCGACGACGTGGCGGCGTCGCGCGAGGCGACCGCGCACCTGATCGGCCTGGGCAGGCGTCGCGTCGCGGCGATCGGCGACCAGCCGTACCCGACCGGTGAGGCGGCCCAGCTGCGCACGCTCGGCTACCGGCAGGCGCACGCCGAGGCGGGGGTGCCGGTGGACGAGTCGCTGATCATCCGCACGCCGCGGTTCAACCGGGCCGACGGCTCGGGCGCCATGCGGCTGCTGCTGGACCGGCCGGACCCGCCGGACGCCGTGTTCTGCTACAGCGACCTGGTCGCGCTCGGCGCGCTGCACGAGGTGCTGGAGCGCGGGCTGCGGGTGCCGGAGGACGTCGCGCTCATCGGCTACGACGACATCGAGGAAGGCCGCTACTCCAACCCGACGATCAGCACCATCTCGCCGGACAAGGTGACCATAGCCGCCACCGCCGTGGACCGGCTGCTGGCCCGCATCGCCCACCCCACGCCGCTGCCCGGCATCGAGGTCCGCGCCACCCACCGGCTGATCGCCCGCCAGAGCACTCTGGGCAACCACACCCGACCGTAGAACTCGGCGCTCCTGAACGCAGGACTCTCGCGAGAGTCCTGCGTTCAGGGGTTGGTGCGGGTCGGGCGGGGGAGGAGCAGGTGCACGGCGAAGGCCGCCACGGTGGTGAGCACGACCTGGTAGAGGATCGAGAGCCGCGGGTCGCTGCCGACGGTGAAGAGGGCGTCCAGGCCGGTCGTGGCGACGCCCGCCAGGCTGAGCATGCCGGTGACGTGCCAGCCGAAGAAGGCGGCCGTCCAGGCGACCAGCGGCCACCGGTTGCGGTCGGGGCGGCGGAGGATGAGGGACGTGGAGAACGCCGCGGCGGCGTTGAGGACCACGCCGACGATCAGCAGTTCGGTCGGTCCGCCCGACAGCAGGGTGGCGAGCACCTGCGCGACGAGCAGCGCGATCACCGACCAGCACCCGACCCGAGTTTTGTCCACGGCCCGGATGCTAGGTCAAGCGGGCGGCGGCGGTCGGGCGGGTGGCGCCCGACCGGATTTGTACAGTGGCCCGATGCGCGTGCTGTTCACCTTCGCCGGCGGGTTGGGGCACTTCCGGCCGCTGGTCCCCCTGGCCGAGGCGGTCGCCGCGGCCGGGCACACCGTGGCGGTCGCGGCGAACCCCGGTCGGCGGGCGGCGATCGAGGCGGCCGGGTTCACCGCGATCGGGGTCGGCGAGCGGCGCGACGGGCCCCCGGAACGCCGTCCGCTGCTGGCGCCCGACCCGGAACGGGAGGCGCACGACCTGCGCGAGGGCTTCGTCCGGCACGGCGCGGCCCGGGCGCTGCCGGACTACCTGGAGCTGTTCCAGCGGTGGCAGCCGGACGTGGTGGTCTGCGAGGAGGTCGACTTCGGCAGCGTGCTGGCCGCCGAGGAACTGGGCCTGCCGCACGCCAACGCGCAGGTGATCGCGTCCGGCTCGTTCGTGCGGCCGGAGGTGATCGGGGAGGCCGTCGCCGAGCTGCGCGCCGAGCGCGGCCTGCCGCCCGACCCCGACCTGGTGATGCTGCACCGGCACCTGCTGCTCTCGCCGTTCCCGCCGAGCTTCCGCGACCCCGCCTTCCCGCTGCCGGACACCGCGGTGCCCATCCGGCCGCCCGTGGGGCCGTCCGGCCGGTCCGACAGGCCGACCGTGTACTTCACCCTGGGCACGGTCTTCAACACGGAGTCCGGCGACCTGTTCTCCCGGGTCCTGGCCGGGCTGCGCGACCTGCCGGTCGACGTGGTCGCCACGGTCGGCGAGCACGTCGACCCGGCCGAGTTCGGCCCGCAGCGGCCCGGTGTGCGCATCGCCCGCTTCCTGCCGCAGGCCGACGTCCTCCCCCGCTGCGACCTGGTCGTCTCGCACGGCGGTTCGGGCAGCGTCATGGGCGCGCTGGGGCACGGCCTGCCCGCGGTGCTGCTGCCCATGGGCGCCGACCAGCCGCACAACGCCGAGCAGTGCGCGCGCCTGGGCGTGGGCAAGGCGCTGCACCCGGTCACCGCCACCCCGCGGGACGTGCGGGACGCGGTCGCCGAGGTGCTGGCGGAGCCCGGTTACCGGCAGGCCGCCGAACGGGTGCGGCAGGAGATGCTGGAACTGCCCGAACCCGCGGCCGTGGTGCCGCTGCTGGAGCGGCTGGTCACCGGGTCCCACCGGTCGGCACGATGAGGCCGGTCTCGTAGGCCACCACGACGGCCTGCGCCCGGCTGGACAGCCCCAGCTTGCCCATCAGCCGCTTGACGTGCGTCTTCACCGTCGCCTCGCTGAGCACGAGCCGCTGCGCGATCTGGCCGTTGGTCAGCCCGTTGCCGACCAGGCGCAGCACTTCGGTCTCCCGCGCGGTCAGGGCCTCCAGCTGCGGCGCGCCGACGGCGGTCGCCCGGTGGTGCTGGGCGTAGGTCTCGATCAGCCGGTGGGTGATGTGCGGCGCGACCAGGATGTCGCCCGCGGCGATGGTGCGGACCGCGGAGATGATCCGATCCGGCGGGGTGTCCTTGACCAGGAACCCGGACGCGCCCTCCCCCAACGCCGTGTAGACGTACTCGGGCAGGTCGAACGTGGTCAGCACGATCACCCGCGGCGGGTCCTCGCGGTGCTCGGCCAGGATGCGGCGGGTCGCGCCGATGCCGTCCAGCACGGGCATCCGGATGTCCATCAGGATCACGTCGGGCGAGGTCCGGGCCGCCGCGGCGACGGCCTGCTCGCCATCGGCGGCCTCACCGACGACGTCGAACCCGGGCGCGGCGGTGAACAGGGCGACCAGGCCCGCGCGGATCAGCGCCTGGTCGTCGGCGACGAGCACGCGGATGGTCACCGGGCCGCCACCTCGGCCATCGGCAGCCGCAGCACCACGCCGAACCCGCCGTCCGCCGTCCGGCCCGCGGTGAGCACGCCCCCGTACAGCTCGGCGCGCTCACGCATGCCGCGGATGCCGTGCGACGGGTGGTCGGCGCCCTCTTGGGGCGCCGCGCGGCCGTTGTCGGTCACCTTCAGCACCAGGGTCTGCTCCCCGTAGTCGACGTCGATCCGCGCCCTGGCCGGTCCGGCGTGCTTGAGCACGTTGGTCAGCGACTCCTGCGCCACCCGGTACGCGCACAGGTCCGGTCCCGGCTGGAGCTCCCGCGCCTCGCCGGTGATCACGACGTCCACCGGCAGGCCCGCGCCGCGGGCGCGTTCCACCAGGTCGTCCAGCGCCGCCAGGCCGGGCTGCGGTCGGAAGTCGTCGTCGTGGTCGACCCGCAGCACGTCGAGCAGCCTGCGCATCTCGGTCAACGCCTCGCGGCTGGTGTCGCCGACGGTGGTGATCGCCGCGCGGGCCGTCTTCAGGTCGGTGTCCAGCACGTACTGCGCCACCCCGGCCTGGAGGGAGATCACCGACATGTGGTGCGCGACGATGTCGTGCAGCTCCCGCGCGATGCGCACCCGTTCGTCGGCGACCGCCCGCGCCGCCTCCTCGGCCACCTGCTCGACGCGGTGCGCCCAGCGCCTGGTGCCCTCGCCCAGCATCCAGGCGCCCGACAGGATCAGCACCGACTGCACGACCTCCGACCACGCGACCGCGTCCCCGACCCGGACGAGGGCGCCGGCCACCACCGCCAGCGTCACCACGAACACGACCGCGGCCACGGGGCGGGACCGCAGGGTGGCCACGCTGAACATGCCGACCAGCGCGCCGACGCCGGCGCTGGGCAGGCCGCCGTACTCGAACGCGCTGTACACCGCCAGCGCGGCCAGCATCACGGCCATCGTGGCGACCGGCGCGAGCTGGCGCAGGGCGATCGGCGCGACCGTCAGCGCGGCCAGCACGTACGCCACCCGGGTCAGCTCGCCACCGGTGTACTCCACCGCGGTGGCCACGGCCAACCAGGTCAGCACCGCCGCGAGCAGCAGGTCCAACCGGATCGGTGTGAGTTTCGCCAGCACCAGCCCAAGGTAGTCGCGCACCGCCTCACCCGTCGCCACCCCGGAGGAGGATCTGCCGCTACCCCCTCGGAGGTAGCTGAAGATCCCGTCGTGGGGCGACGACGACGGCGCCCGCGGTGCCTAGCGTTCGGTGACATGAAACGACTCTGTGCGACAGTGGTGATCGCGGTGCTGGGCCTCACGGCGGCGACGGGCACGGCCGGCGCCGGGCCCCGCGTCGACACCAGGACCCTCCAGCGGCACGCGGACGGGTTGCTGCTGCAGGGCGCCCCGGGCGTCCTGGTCGAAGTGGACACACCGCGCGGCGACGTCGAGGTGCGCAGCGGTTTCGGCGACGTCGACCGGCGGACCCCGGTGCCGTGGGAGGCGAAGTTCCGCATCGGCAGCAACACCAAGACCTACGTCGCGGCGACCGTGCTGCAACTGGTCGCCGAGGGGCGGATGTCCCTTGAGGACACTGTCGAGCGCTGGCTGCCCGGTGTGGTGCGGGGCAACGGCAACGACGGGTCGAAGATCACCGTGCGGCAGTTGTTGCAGCACACCAGCGGCCTGGCCGACTACGTCGGCAAGATGCCGCAGCTGTTCCTGGAGGACCGGTTCCAGCAGTCCAGGTTCCGGACGGTGACGCCGGAGCGGGCCGTCGCGCTGGCGATGACCGAGGCGCCGGACTTCGCGCCCGGCGAGGACTGGAGCTACTCCAACACCGGTTACGCCCTGGTCGGCATGATCATCGAGCGGGTGACCGGCAACACCTGGCAGCACGAGGTGCGGACCCGGATCGTCGAGCCGCTCGGCCTGCGCGACACGCACCTGCCCGGCACGTCGCCGTTCGTGCCGAGGCCGCACGCCGTCGCCTACCAGCGGTTCGCGGAGAAGGGCATCGAGGCCGACCCGGACGACCCGCGCTGGGGCGACCCGGTCGACGTGACGACCTACAACCCGTCGTGGGGCGGCGCGGCCGGTGACATGATCGGCACCACCGACGACGGCAACCGGTTCCTCAGGGCGTTGATGAGCGGCGAGGTGCTGCGGCCCGCGCAGCTCGCGGAGATGACGAAGACCGTGCCCGCGCCCGCGTTCGACGGCCCGTGGCCCGGTGCCCGGTACGGGCTCGGCATCATGTGGACGCCGAACTCGTGCGGCGGGCAGTGGTCGCACGGCGGCAACATCCACGGCTTCATGACCCGTAACGGCGTCACGCCCGACGGCACGCGCAGCGTCACGGTGTCGGTCAACACGGACTCCATGGTCGCCCGGCCGGGTGCGCCCAAGGTGGACAAGGACGTCACGGTGGACCTGATCGACCACGCCCTCTGCGGTCTGCGGTGATCCGGCGAGGTGGTGGGGCGCGGTGCTCCACCACCTCACCGGCGCTACCGCCCGGCCGCGTCCCGGACCAGCAGCGCCGCCTCGACCCGGTTCCGGCAGCCGAGCTTGGCCAGGGCGCGGCTGACGTAGGTCTTGATGGTCGCCTCGCTCAGGTGGACGCGGCGGCCGATCTCGGCGTTCGACAGCCCTTCCGCGAGCAGGGCGACGATGTCGGACTCGCGGGGCGTGAGGGCGGCGAGCCTGCGGGCGGCGGGTTCCGCGCGGACGTCGATCGAGACCATCCCGAGGACGTGCCGCGCCACGGCGGGCGACAGGTAAGCCTCGCCGGCGTGCACGGCGCGGACCGCGCGGATCAGCTCGTCGGGGGCGCAGTTCTTCAGCGCGAAGCCGTCGACGCCCTGGCGCAGGGCCGCGCGGACGTTGGCCTCGTCGCCGAACGCGGTCAGCACCACGACCCGGGGGCCGGTCAGCGCGGCGGCGGCGGTCAGGCCGTCCACCACCGGCATCGCGAGGTCGAGCAGGGCGACGTCCACGTGGTGGCGGCGGGCGGCTTCGACGGCGGCGCGGCCATCGGCGGCGATGGCCACCACCTCGATGTCACCGGCCGATTCCAGGACGGTCCGGATGCCCGCGGTGATCAGCGGCTCGTCGTCGGCGATCAGGACCTTGATCACGTGACGGCGCCGAGCCGGTCGGGGGTGGATCGGTCGGGGGTGGATCGGTCGGGGGCGAGTCGGTCGGGGGCGAGGGGCAGCATCGCGGTCAGCCGGAAGGCGTCCGGCTCGGCGCGCACCAGCAGCAGGCCACCGGCGGACCGGACCCGGTCGGTCAGGCCCGCCAACCCCGTGCCGCCGCCGGGAACGCCCACCGAGCCGCCGGCCTCCGCGTCGACCACCGGGTTGGTCACGCCCACCAGCAGCGCATCCGGTTGCCAGGCCAGGGAAACCGCCACCGGCGCACCCGGCGCGTGGCGGGCGGCGTTGGTCAGGCCCTCCTGCACCACCCGGTAAGCGGCGTGCTCCGCGTCGCCCGCCATCGGCCGCGCGCCGCCCGACCGCTCCACCACCACCCGGACCCCCGCCCGGCGGAACTGCGCCACCACCTCGTCCACCCCGCCCAACCCCGGGCCGGCGCGCAGGGTCGCCACCACGGCGTGCAGCTCGTCCACCGCGCTGCGAGCGGCATGGGCCAGGTCGCGCGCCACCGGGCGCTGGTCGTCCGGCAGCGGCGCCACCTCCAGGGCCGCCGCCTGCACCGAGACCAGGCTCAGCCACCGGCCCAGCGAGTCGTGCATGTCCACCGCGATGCGCAGCCGCTCCCGCGTCCGCTCCCACTCGGCCTGCCTGGTGAAGTGCACGCCCGCGGCCAGCGGCAGGGCCACCAGCAGCCCCGCCCTGGCCAGCGCGGGCCACGGCTCGGTCGCCGGCCGCTGCGTCGACAGCGCCAGGAACGCCGGGTACGCGAACCCGGCCGCCACCACCAGGGTCAGGTCGCGGCGGGACGCGACGCGTCGACCGGCCTGGTAGCTCGTGACCGCCAGCAGGGCCGGCGAGCCACCGGTCACCAGCGCCATCGCGACCGCCACCGGGAACGCCGCGAGCGGCCGGCGCGCGGCCAGGACCAGCACCACGGCGGTCAGCACGGCCGCGCCGGCCAACGCCGGGCCCGCCGTGCCGCCCAGCCACGCCAACCCGGTGTCGGCCACCACCACTGCGAGCAGCAGAGCAGTCCTCGCCATGGCCGCCACCCTAGCCATCCACTCAGGTGGACGACGCCGACGACGATCGTGGACAGCGGCCGGCCGCCTGGTCCTCCTAGCGTCGACCGGGTGATCAAACTCCTGCTACCGCTGCTGCTGGTCGCGCCGCCACCGGCCGGCCCACCACCGCGCACCCCCGACTGGCGACCGTGCCCCGACGTGGTCGCCGTCGAGTGCGCGGACCTGCCCGTCGCCGCGTCCCCCGACCGGACCATCACGCTGAAGGTCGCCCGCCTGCCCGCCACCGGCGTCCGCCGAGGGACCGTGATGGTCAACTTCGGCGGTCCCCAGGGCGGTCAGATCGCCTTCCTGGCCTCCCGAACGCCGATCTTCGACCGGATTCGCGAGTCCATGGACGTCGTCACGTGGGACCCGCGCGGCTACCCCGGCCTCAGCGCACCGGCGCTGGCCTGCGACTGGAGCTTCCTGCGCACCCCGCGCTTCCCCGCCGACCAGGCCGGGTTCGACCGGCTGGCCGCCGCCAACCGCGAGCGCGGCGACCGGTGCCGCGACACCGACCCGGACCTGTTCGACCACATGGACTCCGGCGCCGACGCCCGGGACGTCGAGGCGATCCGGGTCGCCCTCGGCGAGCGGTGGGTGAACTTCATCGGCACCTCGTACGGCGGCGTGATCGCGCAGGCGTACGCCCGGCGGCACCCGCACCGGGTGCGCGCGGTCTACGTCGACGGCACCGGCAACCACAGCGCGCGCGACTGGGACCGCGAGCTCGACGCCATCGCCCGGGACAACGAGGCGTTCGCGCGGCGGTTCCTGGACCGGGCCGGCCCCGACGTCGAGCGGCGCTGGCAGGCGCTGGTGGCCAGGGCCGACCGCGAGCCGGTCCCGGCCGTCGCGGCGAACGCCGCCTACGACGGCACGCAGCTCCAGGCGTTGTTCTCCACCATGCTCCGGCCGGGGCCGAACCGGTGGGGCGCGGTGCTGGACGCCATCACGGCCGCCGACGCCGGTGACGCGTCCGGCTTCGTCCCGCCCGGCCGGGCGGACCCGCACCCCGGCCTGCCCGGCGGCGGCGTGAAGGAGTGCCTGGACTTCCCGCGCCCCGACGACCACCGGCAGGTCACCCGCGCCGTCGAACGGCTGCGGCGGATCGCCCCGAACACCGGCGCGTCGTTCCCGCTCGCCTGGCACCTGCCGCTCACCTGCGCGGGCTGGCCGACGCCCGCGGCCAACCCGCCGGCGCCGCTGCCCCGGTCGCTGCCGCCGTTCCTCGGCGCGGGCACCTGGCAGGACCACGCGGCGACCGAGCGGGTGACGGACCAGGTCGCCGGCAGCCGCACGATCTTCTACGACGGCCCGGGGCACAACCTGTTCGCCGGCATGGCGGTGCCGTGCGTGGTCGAGCACGTGAGCGCCTACATCACCGAGCGCCGCCTGCCGCCGGTCGGGACGACCTGCCGCCCGTAGCGCCGGCCGGGCCGCCGACACGCCATGATGTGGGGGTGGAGTCCACTCGTGTGGATCGCTGGCTGTGGGCGGTCCGGCTGACCAAGACCCGATCCGACGCCGCTGCTGCCTGCCGGGGTGGGCACGTGCGCGTCAACGACAAGCCGGCCAAGCCCGCCACGTCGGTGTCACCGGGTGACGAGGTGCGGGCGCGAGTGGGTGACACGACCCGGATCGTGGAGGTCGTGCGGGTGATCCAGAAACGCGTGGGCGCGGCCGACGCGGTCGGCTGCTTCCTCGACCGGACTCCCCCGCCACCGCCACCGACCGAGGCGCCCGCACCCGTCGCCCGCCGCGACCGCGGCGCCGGCCGCCCGACCAAGCGCGAACGCCGCGTGCTGGACAAGTTCCGCACCGGTGGCATGTGACGACCGGCGATCCGAGACCGCGAACCCAGCTGGACGCCGGGCGGCCGTTCGGCAGGTCGCCGATGAACGGCGACCTGCCGCGGACCGGTCGGATCACGTGCACATCTGCCGATCCGGCGACCAGGCCGACATGACGTAACCCTGGACCACGACCTGCGACCAGGCTCGCACCGTCGCGCTGCACGGACGCGTTTGGGTCGGGCCGAAACAGGCCCTCGTGTAACCGCCCGTGAGAACGCTCGTCAGACAATTCCGGTCGTAGCTGATGGGGCCGTTCACGTACAGCGCGACGTTCGGCGCTTCCAGGGAGAGCGTCGTCGGACTGTGGTTGGCGACGATCGCCACGGCCTGGGTGGAATTCCCGTTGACCACCACGCACGTCTGGAACGTGACGTCGTAGAACGAGTGCGGCACCACGTAGGAGCAGCGGAAAGAGCTGTTCTTCGACACCGGTTCCCAGTACGGATCCGCATTCGCGGCGCCGCCACCGAGGAGCAGGAGCGGCCCGATGAGCGCCGCTATTGCCGATATCACCTTCATGATGCGAAGCATGAAACCCCCTGAGCTGTTCCCTGACCGGACCCTAAAACGCCGGTGAGTGCCGAACAGCCGCCGAACGGATCATCCAACCACTGGAAGGTCGGGCGCCCGAAAGCGTTGTGGGAACACCGCCAACAGCGTCTGCGGCCCGTGCGCGCTGTCCGGGTGGCGGACTCCCACAGGAGCCGGATGGCGTCACGGCGAGTCAACCGATCAGGTGAATCGGCCGGTGTCCGCCTAACGGAGCAGTCGCCGGTCGCGATCACCGGGCAGGTCGGCATGCGGGAGGCGCGGTGGCCCGGGAGCGACGGCGGCAGGTCCGGAACGAGCGGGTCGGTTCGGCGCGCTGGCGGCTGCGGGAGGGCGATTCGGCGCTGGCCGCCGGGCGGTTGCCGGAGGCCGCCGACCTGTACGCGGTGGCCGTGTACGAGCTGGACGACCTGGACCGCGGTGACCGCGAGGTCGCCGTGCTGCTGGCGCACGCGTTGGCCGGTCACGGGCGGGTGGACCGGGAGCGCGGCAACCCGCAGCGCGCGCTGGAGACGTTGACGAGCGCCCTGGCCGTGATCGAGCAGGCGGAACCGGGCAGCGCCCTGCACGCCGACGTCCTCGCCTGCCTCGCGGGCGCCCTGCGCGACACGGGAGCGCTGGACGACGCCGCCGCGGCGTTCACCGACGTGCTGACCATGCGGCGGGCCGCCGGACGCACGGGTGAGGCGGTGGTCGGCACGCTGAACGAGCTGTGCCACACGCTGCGGTCGCAGGGCGACGCCGAAGCCGCCGCCCAAGCGGCCCGGGAGGCGGTGGACCTCGCCGAACGGCTCGCGCCCGGCGGTCCGGCCGCCGCGATCAGCCACCACAACCTGCGCCAGGCGCTGGACGACCTGGGGCGGACCGACGAGGCCGACGCCCACCTGGCGCGCAGCATCCTGCTCCTGCTGCGGCACGCGCCGGACGCGTCGGTGACCGCCGACGCCATCGACCGCTGGTGCGGCGCGCTGCTGTCGACCGAGGGGCCGCACGACGCCCTGCCCTGCATCGACCGGCACTTGGCCGTCATCGAACCGGTCGCGCCCGGCTCGCCGGTCGTCGGCGTGCTGCGGCGGTGGCGCGGCGTCGGCCTGGCCTCGATCGGCTCGGACGAGGCGGACGCCGAGGCGCTGCGCGAGTTCGAGGCCGCCGAACGGGTCCTGGCCGACCACCCCGACCAGGCGGACCGGGTCGCCCGGACCATGCTCGACCGGGCGGCGGTGCTGGTGGCGCACCGGGCGCTCGACGCCGCGGAGACCCTGCTGTCGGCCGCCGAGCGGCACTTCACGGCCACCGGCGACGAGCGGTCCGCGGCCGAGGCCGCGCGGTTGCTCGCCCGGACGGCGTTCGAGCGGCTGGCGGCGGACGGGTGCGGCGGGACGGTGGAGGCGTTGGCCGCCGCGCGGCGGGCGGCGGGCGGGTGCGCGGCGGCGGGTCGGCCCGACGAGGCGATCGACGTGCTGACCCGGGCACTGTCCGCAGTGGACGCACGGGTGCGGATGTCCGCCGAGGTGCTGCACGCGATGCGGCAGCTCGTCGGCATCGCGAGCGGGGCGGGCCGGTCGCCTGCGCGGGTCGTGCGGCCGATCGTGGACCGCTGGGCGGACGCCGGTGGCTGACGCGCCCCGCTGTCGGCGTCACCGGGCGCGCAGCACCGCCGCACTCCCGGTGACGCCGACGCCTCGGGTCGGCCAGGCCGCCGGGGCCTAAGCGGTGCCTGCCCGACCGCCCGGCCGGGGTTCGCCGAGCTTCACGGTGATCACGCCGCCGAGGATCAGGGCGCCGCCGACCAGCTGCACCCCGCCCGGCGCCTCGCCGAGCAGCAGCCACGCGAAGACCAGCGCCGACAGCACCTCGGTCAGCGCCACGAACGACGCCAGCCGCGAACCCAGCCGGCGGATCGCGGCGATGCCCGCGACGTACGCGACGGCCGCCGTCACCACGCCGAGCACCAGCACCGGCAGCCACCACGGCACGGCGAACCCGTCGAACGCGACCGGCGAGGTCGAGACCTCGAACGGGACGATCCCGACCGCGCCGGCCACCAGCAGGGCGACGCCTCCCAGCAGCAGCCCGCCGGCGGCCAGCGCGGTGCCCGGCAGCCCGTCCCCGTCCCGCGCCGAGAGCACGAAGTACGCCGCCGCGCCGACCATCGCGCCCAGCGCCCACAGGATGCCCGCGACGCTGATCGCGGCCCCGGACACCAGGTCCAGCACCAGCACCAGCCCGACCAGGCCGAGCAGGCCGCCGAGCACGGTGAGCCGGGTGGGCCGCTGGCCGTGCCGCAGCCACAGCCAGCCGACGACGGCGACCGGCGCGGTGTACTCGACCAGCAGCGCGACGCCGACCTCCATCCGGGCGACGGCGTTGAAGAACGCCACCTGGCACCCCGCGACCGCGACCAGCCCGTAGGTCGTGATCAGCGGCGCGTTGCGGCGCAGCACGTGCCACCGGCCGCGCAGCCGCACCACGGCGATCGGCGCCAGCGCGACCCCGGCCAGCAGCACGCGGACCGCGACGGCGGCGGCCGACGACCACCCCGCGTCCATCAGCCCGCGCCCGAGCGGGCCGGACAGGCCGAAGCACGACGCCGACAGCAGCGCGAAGCCCAACCCGGCCCGCAACCGCCCACCCACTGCCCTGTCATGCGTCATCGTCGCCATGACCCATGACGCTATGGACCGGTTCGGTAATCTGTCAACATGCTTTTCGCCCATGACACGACCGCGTCGATGATCGCCGCGGTCGACCTGGTGAACTCGGCCGAGGAGCCGGACACGATGACCGCCCCGGCGCAGCTCGACGCGTTCTTCGCCGAGCACGCCTACACCGGCTCGCGCGCCCACGACGACGCCGAGCTGGTCGCCGTCCGCGCGTTGCGCGCGCCGTTGCGCAGGCTCCTGACCAGTGACCGGGACAGCGCCGTCGACCTCGTGAACGAGATCCTGGCCCGCCACCGGGCGGTGCCGCGGCTGGTGCGGCACGACGGCTTCGACTACCACCTGCACGCGACCGACCCGGACGCGCCGCTCGCCGACCGGATCGCGGTCGAGACGGCCATGGCGATGGTCGACCTGATCCGCGCGGACGAGCTGAGCCGGCTCTCGGTGTGCGCGGACGACACGTGCGACGGGCTCGTGCTCGACCTGTCCCGCAACCGCTCGCGCCGCTACTGCAGCACCGCCTGCGGCAACCGGGTAGCCGTCGCGGCCTACCGCGCCCGCAAGGGCTGACCCCTCCCCGATCCGACGACGAGAGGACCCGCCGAACCCGACCGTGAGCCACGTCACCCGATTGGTGGCCGCTCGACTTGACTGATAATGATTACCATTCTCCAGTCTTGTCGACGGCCCCTTCGGAGGAGCACGCGTGGCGCACTTGTTGATGATCGAGAGCTGGGTCGGCGCGATGAGTTCGCTGCTGCCGCGGGCGATCCACGAGTCGGGCCACCGGTTCACCTTCCTCACCCGCGACCTGCGGCACTACCTGCGTTCCGCGCCCGCGCACCCGCACCCGTTGCTGGCGGCGGAGAACGTGCTCACCGCCGAGACCAACGACGTGCCGTCGCTGCTGCCCTACGTGGAGCGGGTGCACGACGTGCTGGCGTTCGACGGCGTGATCTCGTCCTGCGACTACTACCTCTCCACCGTCGCCGAGGTGGCCGCGCACCTGGGCCTGCCCGGCGCGGACCCGCGGGCCGTGGAACGCGCCTACCGCAAGGACCTCACCCGCACGACGACCACGGCGGCGGGCGTGCCCGGCCCGAGGTTCGCGCTGACCGAGGACTGGCCCGCGACCGCGAAGGCCGCCGCCGAGCTCGGCTACCCGCTGGTCGTCAAGCCGGTCGACCTGTGCGCCGGGATGCACGTGCGCGAGGTGCGCGACGAGGCCGGCCTGCGCGAGGCGTTCCTGGCCCTGGAGGCGTTCCCGGTCAACGCCCGCGGGCAGGGGCGGGTCACCACCGTGCTGCTGGAGGAGATGCTCGTCGGCCCCGAGGTCAGCGTGGAGACGGTGACCTCGGCCGGCACCACCTACGTGGTCGGGGTGACCGACAAGAGCCTGGCCGGGCGGCCGTGGTTCGTGGAGAGCGGTCACATGTTCCCGGCCGACCTGGGCGACGCCGACCGGCACGCGGCCGTGTCGACCGCGGTGGCCGCGATCGACGCGCTCGGCCTGGACCACGGCGTGGCGCACACGGAGGTCAAGCTCACCGCCGACGGGCCGCGGCTGATCGAGGTCAACCCGCGCCCGGCGGGCAACCAGATCACCGAGCTGGTCCGCCGGGTCACCGGGATCGACCTGCCGTCGGTGTTCGCCGACCTCGCCGTGGGCAGGCAACCGGACCTGCGGCCCAAGGGGACCGGCGTGCGCAGCGCGGCCATCTCGTTCCTGCTGCCGCCGCGCGCGGGCGTGGTGGCCGGGATCGACGGCGTCGAGGCCCTGGCCGCCAACCCCGGGGTGGTCGACTGGGCGGCGAAGCCCGCCGGGCACCGGGCCGGTGAGCCGACCAGCAACAACAGCTACCTCGGGCACGTCATGGTCACCTCGCCCGACACCGACGCCCGCGCGCGGGCCGAACGCGTCGTCGGCACGCTGGACGTGCGGTACGCGGAGGACGTCGCGTGACCACCGAAGCGTTGACGGGGCTCGCCGACCTGGTGGCGCGGGCGCGGGCGGGCGCGATCGGGCCGGACCCGGCGGAGTGCCGGGTGAGCGTCGCGTTCACCACCAGGCAGGGCGCCCGGCACGTCTCGCGCGGCCAGGCGTACCGCAACACGGTGGTCAGCGTGCGGATCGGCGACGCGGTCGGCTCGTGCGCGGTCGAACCGGACGGGGCCGACGACGCGGCCGTGACCGACTGCGTCGGCGAGACCGTCGCGGACCTGCTGGACCACCCCGACCCGGCGATCCGCACGGCGGTGCTGGACGCGTACCTGATGCACGCGCGACCGCACGAGCTGGCCGACGCGCGGCACGTGGTGGTCGGGCCCGGCGACTCGCTGAGCAAGTCGATGGCCCGCGCGGCGGCCGTGGTCGACCTGCTGGACGCCGCGCCGGGGCAGCGGGTGCTGGTGGTCGGCGTGGTCAACTCGCTGCTGCACCACCTGCGCGAGCGCGGCCTGCGGTACGTGCCGTGCGACCTCAAGGGCGGTCGCACCGAGTGGGGCGAGCCGGTGGTGACCGACGCGCTGCCCGCCGTCGCCGACTGCGACCTGGTGCTGGCCTCCGGCATGACGATCGGCAACGGCAGCTTCGAGCCGCTGCTGCGCGCCGCGGTCGCCGCCGACCGGCCGCTGGTGGTGTTCGCGCAGACCGCGAGCGCGATCGCGCCGCGGTTCCTCGGCTCCGGCGTGACGGCGGTGTCGGCCGAGCCGTTCCCGTTCTTCTGGCTGCACGGCGGCCCGACGACCCTGCACCTCTACCGCGCGCCGGGGCTGGACCGGTGACCGCGCCGTCGAGGGCGGTCCCGCGTCGCAACCACCACCTGTTCGACCTGCTCGGCAACACGCCGATCGCCCGCATCGACACGCCGCTCCCGCACCGCCACGGCGGGTTCTGGGCGAAGCTGGAGTGCCTGAGCGCGGGCGGGATGAAGGCCCGTTCGGCGGTGGCCATGCTGTTAGCCGCCCGGGAGCGCGGCGAGCTGCGCCCCGGCGCGGTCGTCGTGGAGTCGACCAGCGGCACGCTGGGGCTCGGGCTGGCCTTCGCCGGGCAGGCGCTGGGTCACCCGGTCGTGCTGGTGGTCGACCACGAGCTGGAGCCGTCGATGCGCGCGCTGCTGCGCGCCCACGGGGCGCGGCTGGAGGTCGTGGACCGGCCGCACCCGACCGGCGGCTGGCAGCAGGCCAGGCTGGACCGGCTGCGCGCCGTGCTGCGCGGGCTGCCCGGCGCGTACTGGCCGGACCAGTACAACAACCCGGACAACCCGGCCGGGTACGCGGGGCTGGCCCGCGAGCTGGCCGGTCAGCTCGACCACGCCGACGTGCTGGTGTGCAGCGTCGGCACCGGCGGGCACAGCGCGGGCGTCGTCGCCGCCCTGCGCCGCTACTGGCCGGACGTGCGGCTGGTCGGCGTGGACACGGTCGGCTCGACCATCTTCGGCCAGCCCGCCCGGTCCCGGGTGATGCGCGGGCTGGGCAGCAGCATCCACCCGCGCAACGTCGCCTACGAGGAGTTCCACGAGGTGCACTGGCTCGGTCCGGTCGAGGTGGTCGACGCCTGCCGCCGGTTGGCCAGGGACTGCTTCGTCACCGGCGGCTGGAGCACCGGCGCCGTCGCCCTGGTGTCGGCGTGGGTGGCGCGCGTCGAGCCGGGCACGACCGTCGTGACGATCTTCCCGGACGGTCCGCACCGCTACCTCGGCACCATCTTCGACGACGACTTCTGCCGGTCGCGGGGCTTGTCGGGGACGCCCGCGGACCGACCGGTGGAGATCGCCGACACCGCCGAGGTCGAGGTCGCCAACTGGGCC
This sequence comes from Saccharothrix sp. HUAS TT1, assembly GCF_040744945.1. Taxonomy (NCBI): domain Bacteria; kingdom Bacillati; phylum Actinomycetota; class Actinomycetes; order Pseudonocardiales; family Pseudonocardiaceae; genus Saccharothrix; species Saccharothrix camelliae. The sequence continues at coordinate 7,817,740 of NZ_CP160453.1, forward strand.
AGGTGCCGCGCGGTCTACCCGCCCAAGGCCGTCGGGGTGCCCGCGTGAGGCTCGACTGGTCGGTGCACGGGTTGGAGCTGCGCTCGCCGCTGCGCATCTCGCGGTCGGTGATGGCCCGCCGGGACGCGGTGCGCGTGGTGCTGGAGCAGGACGGGTCGCGCGGCCACGGCGAGGTGGTGACCAGCGAGTACTACGGGCTGGACGTCGCGCGGATCGTCGGGCTGCTGCGGGACTTGGCGCCGGTGGCCGCCGGGTGCGCCGAGCCCGCGGAGCTGCGCGAACGCCTGCCGGAGTTGCCGCCGGGTGTGCTCGCCGCCGTGGACGCGGCGTTGTGGGACCTCTCGGCGTCGCAGCAGGGCGTTCCGGTGCACGCGGCCGTCGGTCTTCCACAGTGGACGGACGTGCCGACGGCTTGCACGATCGGCATCGGCACACCGGCGTCCGCGGGCGCCCAGGCAGCCGGGTTGGCCGCGCGCGGGTTCACCGTGCTGAAGGTCAAGGTCGGTGCGGCGGACCCGGAGGACGACGTCGCGGCGGTCCGGGCGGTCCGGGCCGCCGCGCCCGGCGCGCGGCTGATCCTGGACCCCAACGGGGCGTGGACGGCCGAGCAGGCGCTGTGGGTGGTGGACCGGCTGCCCGGCGTCGACGCCCTGGAGCAGCCCATCGCGCCCGGTCGGCTGGACGAGCTGGCGTGGCTGCACGAGCGCTGCCCGGTGCCGTTGATCGCCGACGAGGACGCCGCGACGGTCGCCGACGTGCGGGCGCTGGCGGGCGTGGTCGACGGGGTCAACGTGAAGCTGGCCAAGTGCGGCGGGATCACGGCGGCGCTGGAGGTCATCGGGGTGGCGCGCGGGTGCGCGCTCGACGTGATGCTCGGGTGCCTGGTGGCGAGTTCGCTGGGGATCGCGCCGGCCGTGCACCTGACCGGGCACGCGCGGTGGGTGGACCTGGACGGGCACCTGCTGGTCGCCGACGACCCGTGGACCGGGATCGGCGGTGAGGACGGCACGCTGCGGCTGACCGGCGCGCCCGGCCTGGGCGTGACGCCGGCCCGACGCACGACCGCCAGTTACACGGCCGCCGGCCACACGCCGGCCGAGGACACGGCCGCCGGACGCACACCAGTCGAGAACACGGCCGCCGGGCACAGGGCCGCCGGGCACGGGGCCGGTCCCGGCGCCGCCGAGTCCGAAGGGACCCGTCGTCGATGAGGCGGTTCCCCCTGTCCGTGCGGCTGCTGCTGGTCAACCAGTTCGGCGTGAACACCGGCTTCTACCTGCTCATCCCCTACCTCGCCGCGCACCTGGGCGACCTCGGCCTGTCCGCGGCGGTGATCGGCGCCGTGCTCGGCGTCCGCACGCTCAGCCAGCAGGGCATGTTCCTGCTCGGCGGGTCGGCGGCCGACCGGCTCGGGCCGCGCCGGGTCATCATCGCCGGTTGCGCGGTCCGGGCCGTCGGGTTCGGGTTGTTCGCCGCCGGCGAGTCGGTGGCCGTCCTGCTCGCCGCCTCCGTCCTCAGTGGACTGGCGGGCGCGTTGTTCAACCCGGCCGTGCGCGCCTACATCGCCGAGGAGGCCGGTGACCGGGCGGGGGCGTTCGCCCTGTTCAACGCCTACGGGCAGGCGGGCGCGCTGGTCGGGCCGCTGCTGGGCGGCGTGCTGGTCCTGTGGGACTTCCGGGCCTCCGCGCTGGTGGCGGCCGGGATCTTCGCCGCGCTGACGGTCGCGCAGGCCGTCGTGCTGCCCAACCGACCGGCCGCGCCGCACCGGGGCACCGTGCTGGACGACTGGCGCGAGTGCCTGTCCGACCGCCGGTTCCTGGCCTTCACCTGCGCCCTGACCGGCCTGTTCGTCCTGCAGAACCAGCTCTACCTGGTGCTGCCGCTGGAGGCCCGGCGGCTCAGCGACTCGTCGTTCGCCGTGGCGGCCGTGTTCGGGTTGTCGACGGTGGCGACCCTGCTGTTCCAGGTGCGCATCACCCGGGCGCTGAAGCGGGTGGCGCGCGGCCGGGCGATCGCGCTCGGGCTCGCGGTGATGGGGCTCGGGTTCGTCGCGACGGCGGTGGGCCACGTCGGGCCGCTCGGCGGCATCACGCCGGTGCTCGTCGCCGCGCTGCTGCTGTCGGTGGGCGTGATGATCGCGCACCCGTTCGTCTACGAACTGATCCCCGAGTTCGGCCGCACCGGGTTGGCGGGCACGTACTTCGGCGTGTTCTACCTGGTGTCCGGTGTCGCCGCGGCGGTCGGCAACACCGCCATCGGCTGGGCGTTCGGCCGGTCGGGCTGGCTCGCCTCGCTGCTGTGCGTGGCGGTCGGGCTGGCGTGCGCGGCGGCCGTGACCCGGCTGCACCGGCGCGGCCTGCTGACCGCGGACAAGGAGGTGGCCCGATGAGCGAGAACCTGCTGACCGACAACCCCGGCCTCTACGAACGGCAGTTCCCCGACCCCGACCACGTCGCCGCCCGGTTCGCGCACGACGTCGTGACCCGCTTCGGCGGGGACCCGCCGGACGGCGGCCGCGACCTGCTGGACGTCGGCTGCGGCACCGGCCGGGACGCGGGCCACCTGGCGGGCCTCGGCTACCGGGTGGTCGGCCTGGACAGCTCGGAGCGGATGGTCGAGCACGCCCGCGAGCACCACCCGGCCGTCGCGTTCGTGCTCGGCGACATGCGGTCGTTCGGGTTGGGCCGCCGCTTCGACGTGATCACGTGCCTGGACAGCGCCCTGCTGTACTGCCACTCCAACGCCGACCTGGACGACTTCCTGCGCCGCTGCCGCGACCACCTCGAACCCGGTGGCCTGCTGGTGGCGGAGATGCGCAACGGCGCGTTCTTCCTGGGCAACACCGAACTCCTCGACGGCGTGCGCACCCGCAGCGTCGAGTGGGAGGGCGTGTCCTACACCTCGCACACCAGGCTGTGGATCGACCACGCGGACCAGCTGCTGCGCCGTCGGCGCGAGTGGTGGTGGCCCGGGGCCCAGCCGCTCGTGCAGCGCTCGGCGTGGCGGCTGCTGTTCCCGCAGGAGCTGCGGCACTTCCTGGACCTGGCCGGGTTCGACGTGCTCGCCCTGTTCGACTCGCCGGGACCGCGCACCGACGAGCCCTGGTCGGCCGACGCCGAGCTGCGCGAGGAGCTGTCCGGCGACCGGCTGCACCTCGTCGCCCGCCTGCGCCCCTGAACGCCCGCACCACCGAACGCCCGCGCCCCTGAACGCGCCCCGAACGCCTTGCCAGTGAAAGGACCCGACATGCACCACCTCAACCGCCGCGGCTTCCTCGGCCTCACCGCCGGCCTCTCGGTCGCCGCCCTCACCGGCTGCGGCGCGACCGGCCCCACCTCGGCCGCGTCCACCCCGCGCGCCGGCGGCCGGCTGCGCGCGGCGTTCGCCGGTGGCGGGGCCAAGGAGGTGCTGGACCCGCACCTGGCGAACCTGTTCGTCGAGGCGGCCCGGTCCAAGGCGCTGTACGACAAGCTGGCCGACCTCGGCCCGGACGTCTCGGCGCAACCCAGACTCGCCGAGAAGTGGGAACCGGACGCCACCCTGACCCGCTGGCGGATCACCCTGCGGCAGGCGGCGTTCCACGACGGGCAGCCGGTGCGCGCGGACGACGTGCTGGCCAGCTACGCGCGCATCCTCGACCCGAACCGCGCGTTCCGGGCCAAGTCCAGCCTCGCGCTGATCGACCTGCCCAACAGCCGCGCGGTGGACGAGCGGACGGTGGAGTTCGCGCTCAAGCGGCCGTTCGTGGAGTTCCCGAACGCGCTGGCCGCGTTCGGCGCGTACATCGTCCCGGCGGGCGTCGAGGACTTCACCACCCCGGTCGGCTCCGGGCCGTTCGCCTTCACGTCGTTCGAGCCGGGCAAGTCGGTGCTGCTCAAGCGGCACGCGGACTACTGGGAGGGCGCGCCGCACCTGGACGAGCTGGAGTTCGTGATCGCCAACGAGGAGTCGGCGCGGGCGAACGCGCTGCTCGGCGGCCAGGTCGAGTACGCGCACGACCTGACGCCGACCACCGCGCGCAGCCACGCGGGCAGTGACCGGATGGCGATCCACCGCGCGCCCAACAGCGCCGTGCAGGCGTTCGCGATGAAGCTGGACCGCGCGCCGTTCGACGACCGCGACCTGCGCGAGGCGTTGTTCCTGCTGGCCGACCGGCCGCAGCTGGTCGAGTCGGTGCTCGCGGGCAGCGGCCAGGTCGGCAACGACCTGTTCGGCAAGGGCTACCAGCACTACGCCGACGACATCCCGCAGCGGGCCCGCGACCTGGACAAGGCGAAGTTCCTGATCCGCCGGGCCGGCGCGGAGGGGCTGACGGTCAAGCTGGACACGTCCACCGCCGCGGCCGGGATGGTCGAGGCCGCCACGGTGTTCGCCGACCAGGCCAAGGGCTCCGGGCTGACCATCGAGGTCGTCACCGGCAACAAGGACAGCTACTGGGCCGACACGCTCAAGAACGGCTCGCTGTCGAGCTTCCGGTCCGGCGCGATGCCGATCGAGACGCACGTCGCGCAGCGGTTGCTCAGCGGCGCGGGCACCAACGTGACCAAGTGGGCCCGGCCGGAGTTCGACGCGCTGTACGACCAGGCCGTGTCCACCGTGGACCCGGTCCGGCGCGGCGAGCTGTACCGGGAGATGCAGCGCTCGCTGCACGCCGAGGGCGGCTACCTGATGTGGGGCTTCGCGGACTGGATCGTCGGCGCGGCGCCGAACGTCGGCGGCGTCTCCACCGCGCCGGCGAACACGCTGGACTGGGCGCGGTTCGACAAGGTGTGGTTGGGGTGAGCCTGCGCCGGTACGCCGCCCGGCGGCTGGCCATCGGCGCGGTCCAGGTGCTCGCCGTCGTCACGGCGGTGTTCCTGCTGGTGCAGGCGCTGCCCGGGGACGCGGCGGTGGCGTTGGCCGGCGACAACCCCGACCCGGCCCGGATCGAGCGGATCCGGGCGGCGATGGGCCTGGACCGACCGCCGCTGGAGCGGTTCGGCGAGTGGCTGCTGGGCTTGGCGCACGGCGACTTCGGCGCGTCGCTGATCTCCGGGCGGCCGGTCGCGGAGTTCCTGCACGACGGGCTCGGCCCGACGCTCGTGCTGGCGGTGCTCGCCCTGGTGCTGCTGATCCCGCTGTCGGTGCTGCTGGGCGTGCTGGCCGCGCTGCGCGAGGGCGGGCCGCTGGACCGGGTCGTCACCGCGGTCACCGTCGGCCTGCACTCGATCCCGGAGTTCGCGCTGGCCGTGGTGCTCATCCTGGTGTTCGGGGTGCAGCTGCGGTGGCTGCCGCCGACCGCCGTCGGCGCGGACCTGCTGGCCCAACCGGCTGTGCTGGTCCTGCCGCTGGTGGTGCTGATCGCCCGGCCGCTGTGCTCGATCAGCAGGCTGGTGCGGGCCGGGATGATCGACGCGCTGGCGTCCGACCACGTCCGGCACGCCCGGCGGCTGGGGATCGGGGAGAACCGGGTCCGGTTCGCGCACGCCCTGCCGACCGCGCTCGCGCCCGCCGTGCAGCAGGTGGCGCGGACCACCGACTGGCTGCTGGGCGGCGTGATCGTGGTCGAGGCGGTGTTCGTGATCCCCGGTCTGGGCACCGCGCTGGTGGACTCGGTCGCGGGCCGGGACCTGCCGGTGGTGCAGGGCCTGGCGGTGGTGTTCGCGGTGACGACGGTCGTGGTGAACCTGGTCGCCGACCTGGTCGTGTTCCGCCTCGCGCCCCGATCGGTGGCGATCGCGTGAGGGGCGTCGGCTGGCTGCTCGTGCTGGCGCCGCTGGCGCTGGCGCTGGTCGGGCCGCTGTTCGTGCCCGACGACCCGACGCGCGGCGCGCCGTTCGCGGCGAACTCGTCGCTGGGCACCGACTTCGTCGGCCGGGACGTGTGGCACCAGGTGCTGGCGGGCGGGCAGACGGTGGTGCTGGTCGCCCTGCTGGCGACGGTCCTCTCGTACCTGGCCGGCGTGCCGTGGGGCGTGGTGGCCGCGATGACCCGCCTGCGCCTGGTGGACGAGCTGCTGATGCGGCCCCTCGACCTGCTGCTCGCGGTGCCGTCGCTGCTCGTGCTGATCCTGGTGGCGGCGATCGCCGGTCCCGGGCTGCCGGTGCTCGTCCTGGTGGTGGCGCTGGTCAACTTCCCGGACGTGGCGCGGATCTCGCGGGCCGCCGCGCTGGAGATCTCCGGTCGGCCCGCGCTGGAGGCGATGCGCCTGCAGGGCGAGACGTGGTGGCGGACGTCCGTCGTCTACACCGGGCGGTCGATGCTGCGGACGTTGGCGGCCGACCTCGGCGTCCGGCTGACGGGCGCGCTGTACCTGGTCGCGTCGGCCAGCTTCCTGGGCGTCGGGGTGGCGCCGGACGCCGCCGACTGGGCCGTCATGGTCGACCGCAACCGGGTCGGCCTGTTCATCCAGCCGTGGGCGGTGGTGGTGCCCGCGCTGCTCGTCGTGGCGTTGTCGGTCGGGCTGAACCTGGTGTTCGACCGGGCGTTGAAGGCGGAGGCGCGGACATGACGCCGGTGGTGCACGTCGAGGACCTGCGAGCGGTCGCCGGGGCGAAGACCCTGGTCGACGGGGTCAGCTTCGCGCTGGCCGCCGGGCGGGTGGTGGCGCTGGTCGGCGCGTCCGGCAGCGGGAAGACGACCACGGGGCTGGCGCTGCTCGGCGAGCACGGGCCGGGGGTGGTGGTCACCGGGCGGGTCGAGGTGACCGGGCGGGTCGGGTTCGTGCCGCAGCAGCCGTCGGCGGCGCTGAACCCGGTGCGGCGGCTGGGCGGGGTGTTCCGGGAGGTCGCGGCGCTGCACGGCGGCGACCGGGACGCGTTGATCGCCACCGCGCTGCGCCGGGCCAGGGTGCCGGTCGAGCTGCTGCGCCGCTACCCGCACGAGCTGTCCGGCGGGCAGCAGCAGCGGGTGGTGCTGGCGCAGGCGCTGGTCGGCGACCCGGCGGTGCTCGTCGCGGACGAGCCGACCACCGGCCAGGACCCGATCACCCGGGCCGAGGTGGTGGACGAGCTCGCGTCGGTCGTGGCGCAGGGGGTGGCGCTGGTGCTGCTCACGCACGACCTGGACGTGGTGCGCGCGCTGGCGGACGAGGTGGTGGTGCTGCGCGCCGGTCAGGTCGTGGAGGCCGGACCGGTGGCCGACGTGCTCGACCGGCCGCGCACCGAGTACACCGCCGCGCTGGTGGCGGCCCAACCTCGGGTCGAGGCGCCGTCCGCCGACGCCGACGGACGGCCCCTGCTGGAGACCCGCTCGCTGACCGCGCGGCACCGCTCCACCACCGTGCTGCGCGACGTGGACGTGCGGGTCGGCGCCGGTGAGTGCCTGGCCGTGGTCGGCCGGTCCGGCAGCGGCAAGACCACGCTCGCCCGGTGCCTGGCCGGGCTGCACGCCGGGTTCACCGGCGACGTGCTGCTGGCCAGCCGCCCGCTGCCCCGGTCGCTGCGCCGCCGTTCGCGGGCCGAGCTGGCCGCCGTGCAGTACGTGTTCCAGGACGCCCGCGCGTCGTTCGACCCGCACCGCACGGTGCTCGACCAGGTGAGCCGGACGGCCGTGCGGCTGGGCGGGGTCGCCGACGCCCGCGCGGCGGCGATGGCCGAACTGGCGGCCGTCGGCCTGGACGAGGCCACCGCGAACCGCCGACCGGCCGGCCTGTCGGGCGGGGAGCTGCAACGCGCCGCCCTGGTGCGCGCGCTGCTGGCCCGGCCCGACGTGCTGGTCTGCGACGAGATCACGTCCGGACTGGACACCCTGACCCAGGCGAGCCTGCTCGACCAGCTCGCCGCGCTGACCTGCACCGTCGTGCTGATCAGCCACGACCTGGCCGTCGTCGCGCGGCTCGCCGACCGCGTCGCCGTGCTGCACCGCGGGCACGTCGTCGAGCACGGCCGGGCGGGCGTCGTCCTGGGCTCCCCCACCCATCCGGTGACCATCGGCCTGCTTGGCCGCGCAATGGAAGGAACAGAGGAGAAGCGGACATGAGCCTGTACCACCGCGAAGTGGGGCCCTACGAGGTCCGCCGGGCGACGGAGAACGACCTGGCCGGGGCGCGCAGCGTCATGCTGGACACGTTCTACCAGGAGTTCGGCTACGGCTACCGGCCCGAGTGGCACGGTGACGTGATCGACCTGGACGGCGCTTACCTGCGCCCCGAGCGGCACGCGCTGTTCGTGGCGTGCAAGGGGGACGAGGTGGTGGCGACCACCGGCGTGCGCGCGACGGCCCCGGCCAGCCCGCCGCACCCGGCCTGGCTGGCCGAGCGCTACCCGGACGGCAGCACGGCCCAGCTGTTCCGGGTCTACGTGCGGCCCGAGCACCGGCGCAGCGGGCTGGCGCGGGCGCTGGTCGACCTGGCGACCCGGTTCGTGGCGCGGACGCCGGGCTACGAGCGGCTGTACCTGCACACCGACACCAGGATCGCGGGCGCCGAGCCGTTCTGGCGGTCCGTGGCGTCCGAGGTGCACGACGCGCGTGACGGCGACCCCATCACGTTCCAGACCGTCCACTTCGAGATCCCGCTCGGATCCTAGGGCCCCAGCAGGTCGGCCAGGGACGTGGCCGGGCGACCGGTCAGGTCGGGGACGGCGGTGCTGACGCGCGCCAGCTCGCCGTTCCCGATCGCGGTGTAGGTGGAGACCCAGGCGTCGACCTGCCAGTCCGGCGCCTGGTAGCGGGCGCGCGAGCGGTACGCCTCGGCCACCGTCTCCGGGTGGTAGGTGATCGGCCGGCCGGTGGTCCTCGCGAGCACGGCCGCGACCTCGTGCAGCGTCAGCGCTTCCGGCCCGGTCAGGTCGTAGGTGCGGCCGAGGTGCGGCCGGGGGTCGGTGAGGACGGCGGTGGCGGCGTCGGCGATGTCGTCCTGCGCCACGGCGGCCACCCGCCCGTCACCGGCCGGGCCGCGCAGCACGTCGTCGTCGCCGACCAGGTGCGGGAAGAAGTCGGCGTAGAGGTTGTCGCGCAGGAACGTGAAGCCGACGCCGGTGGCCCGGACGTGCTGCTCGGTGGCCCAGTGGTCGCGGGCGAGGGTGAAGGTGGCGTCCTCGGCGGCGGAGGCGAAGGAGGTGTAGACGAGGTGTTCGACGCCCGCTGCCGCCGCGGCGTCCACGAAGGCGCGGTGCTGGTCGACGCGGTCGGCCGATTCGGAGGCCGAGACCATGAGGACGGTCGGGATGCCGTCGAGGGCCCGGCGGACGGCGTCGCGGTCGGCGAACCCGGCCGTCGCGGTGGTGGCCGCCGGCAGGTGGGGCGCGCGGGCCGGGTCGCGGACCAGCAGGAGTTGCGCGTGCCCGGCGGCGGCGAGGCGGCGGGCGATCCGCCCGCCCAGGTGCCCGGTGGCTCCGGTGACGGCGATCAGGGGCCGGGCTGGCATGCGGTTCCTCCCGGTCGGGGCAGGGCAGTCGCATTCGACTGCCGTTCGACTACTTTTCGACTATTGAGCCGGAACAGCAACAATACTCGCTCATTCACGTGCGTGAACGTTCTGTCGATTTCGACAAGTCCGGGTTACCCTCGCTGGGAGCGCTCCCAGAAATACCGCCGCCGGGGAGTTGTTCCCCTGATCCCTGCTCGCGAGGAGGCGACGCATGAGTCCGCGCAAGAGAACGGGTCGGATCGCGGCGGTCACGGCTGCCGCGTCGGTCACGGCGATGGCCGCGGCGCTGGTGGTCGGCGCTGGTCAGAGCGCCTACGCGGCGGTCGGGTGCCGGGTCGACTACGCCGTTGCCAACCAGTGGGGCGGCGGCTTCGGCGCCAACGTCGCCATCACCAATCTCGGTGACGCGATGTCGAGCTGGACGCTGGAGTGGAGTTTCACCGCGGGTCAGCGGGTCGATCAGCTGTGGGGCGGGGAATTCACCCAGTCGGGCAGCATCGTGACCGTGCGGAACAGCGCGTGGAACGGGTCGCTCGCCACCGGCGCGACCACGACGCCCGGGTTCAACGGGTCGTGGTCCGGCTCGAACCCGGCGCCTTCGTCGTTCAAGCTGAACGGCGTCGCGTGCACCGGTTCGACCACCGGCACGTCGACCACCACGACCACGCGGACGACCACCACCACTACGTCGACCACGACTACGACGACGTCGCAGCCGGGTGGCGGGGACGGGAGCGGTCCGTGGCCGTCGGACACGGGCAGTGTGCACCAGACGACGACGCGGAACGTGGGGTCGTACTTCAACGGGGGGATGAAGCGGCACTACGGGATCGGTGACGGTGGTCAGGGCGAGAGCCAGGACCCGATGTTCGTGGTGGCCAACGGCGGGACGATCGAGAACGTGATCCTGGACGCGCCGGCGGGTGACGGGATCCACTGCGAGGGGTCGTGCACGATCCGCAACGTGTGGTGGAACGACGTGGGCGAGGACGCGGCGACGTTCAAGGCGACCGGTTCGTCGGCGACGTACCTGGTCGACGGTGGTGGGGCGCGGTCGGCGTCGGACAAGGTGTTCCAGCACAACGGGGCGGGGACGTTGACGATCCGCGACTTCCAGGTCAGCGGTGCGGGCAAGTTGTACCGGGCGTGCGGGAACTGCTCGTCGTCCTACCAGCGGCACGTGGTGATGGACGGGGTGACGGCGCGGTCGACGAAGGTGTTGGCGGGGATCAACACCAACTGGGGTGACACGGCGCGGTTCTCGCGGATCACGGTGTACGGCAGCACGACGATCTGCGAGAAGTACCAGGGCGTGCCGAAGGGTTCGGAGCCGAAGAAGATCGGTGAGGGCGCGGACGGGAGGAACTGCTTCTACTCCGCTTCCGACATCACCCAGCGCTAGGCTGCGCCCGCCCGTTCCGCTTGCGGCGGCACGGGATCGGCCGTTCCAGCGCCCGGTGGCGCGGGCGCGGGAGACCCCTCGCTCCCGCGTCCGCGCCACCGCGCGCCTCACCAGTGCAGGTCGGGCAGTTCCGCGATCCGGACCAGGTCCGCCTCGGTCAGCGGCGCGGTCGGCCTGGTCGGGTTGTCCGACCGCGTGCCGTCGTCGGCCGCGTTGGACGTCTGGACCGCGATCGACGTGCCGTCCGCCGCCCTGGCGTTCAACGCCAGCCGCACCAGCCCACCCTCCACCGTGGTCTCCACCGCCGCCTTCCGCCCGCCGGCCAGCTCCACCAGCCGGCACGTCGGCCGCCCACCGCAGTCGACCTCGCCGGCCGAGGGCCGCTCGACGTTCACCATCAGCCAACCGCGACCGGCCGCGTCGGACAGGTTGGCCACCGCCCGGTACCCGCCCTGCCGGACGCGGAACTCCAGCGGCGCGTCGCCGCCCGGAGCCGCCTCGGCGGTCAGCCCGGCGGGCAGCGCGCCGGCCAGCACCGGGTTCAGCTCGGCCGCGCGGCGGTCCGACGGCTCGGCGGGCACCGAGCCGCCCACCCACCGCACCCGCAGCTCCGGCGCGGCGGCGATGGCGATCAGCTGGTCGTCGCCGAGCACCCGGTTGGTCGAACCCGTGCCACCGGTCTCCATGACGTGCGCGTACGTCCCGTCGGTCCGCCACACGTCGGCGCTGACCAGCGTCGCCTCCGGGCCCGGCTCCACGATCACCCGCGCGGTCGAGCCGTCCGGCAGCGCGGTGGTCGTGCACAGGGTGTCCGGCCCGTACCGCACGCACTCGCCGGGCAGTTGGCCACCGCGCGGCCTGACGTAGACGATGACCGTCCGGTCACCGGTGAGCGCGAAGTCGCCGCCCCAGCTCCCCGCGATGGCGCACAGCTCCAGCGGTGTCGCCTCGACGCCCGCCGGCAGCGGCAGCGCGAACCGCGCGAACGCGTCGGTGAGCCGGGCGGACTCGGCCAGCTCCTCCGAGGACGCGACGCCGCTCGGCTGGTCGGGGAACCCGCCGGTCATCCTGGGCACCACGCAGCCCGGCGCCCCGGCGGCCGTCGTCGTCACGGCCGTGCTCGGCGAGGTCGACAGCTCACCGGCGACCGGCGCCGAGGTCGACCCGGCAGGCCCGGTCAGGGCTGCGGTCGCCGCCACCACCGCGACGATGCCCGCCGCGGCGGCCGACAGGGCGCCGAGCCGACGCCTCCCCCGCCGCTTGCGCCCGGCCGCGACCACCCGCTCGAACTCCAGGCCCGACGCGGGCTCGTCCGCCAGCGCCGACCGGATCATGTCCCGCACCTCGTCGCTCACGAGCCCTCCCACAGCACGGTCCGCCTGGTCGCCAGCGCGCGCCGCAGGGCGTCCAGTCCCTTGGACACCTGGCTCTTCACCGTTCCCTCGCTGCAGCCCAGCGCCGCCGCCGTCTCGGCGACCGGCAGGTCCTCCCAGTACCGCAGCACGACCGCGGCCCGCTGCCTGGGCGGCAGGGCGGCCAACGCCTGCCGCACGTCCATGGCCTCCTCGACGCCGGTCGCCGCCGCGGCCACCTCCGGCAGCGTCCTCACCACCGTCTCCGGCCGCCTGCCGCGCCACCGCGAGTCGTCTATGACGGCCCGCACCAGCACCTTGCGCACGTACGCGTCGACCCGTCCGTCCCGGTCCAACCGCCCCCAGTGCACGTAGACCTTGGCCAGCGCCGTCTGCGCCAGGTCCTCGGCCCGGTGCCAATCACCGCACAACAAGAACGCGGTCCGCCTCACGACGGCCGCGCGTGCCTCGAAGTACGCCCGGAACTCGCGGTCCCGATCGTGCACGTGACACCTCCTCCACTCGGTCACCCCCTATACGGCGGCCACGAGCGTCCCGTTGCCCGTAACTTTGGGTGACGACCCGGGGATGGCGGAGGGCCCGCCCGGTCAGCCGACCGGACGGGCCCCGATCACGTCCGCGGTCACGGCGGGCGCGTTACCGCTGCCTCGCCCACGCCTTGGTCAGGGCCATCTTGCCGCCGGTGTGCAGCAGCGAGCCCGAGTACAGCCGGCCCGCCAGCAGCACGGCCAGCACGACCGACCCGGCCAGCAGCCCGAGGGCCACCAGCGGCTCCCACAGCGCCGCCTCGCCGGCGAACAGCCGCACCGGCATCGCGATGGCCGACGAGAACGGCAGGAACGACAGCACGGTGAGCACGGTGGCGTTGTCGGAGAAGAACATCACGCCGAAGTACGGCCCCATCACCAGCATCATCACCAGGCCCATGCTGGAGCCCAGGTCCTCCTGCCTGCTGACCAGCGACCCGGCCACCGCCCACATCGCGGCCAGCAGCACGAACCCGAGCAGCAGGAACGGCACGAACCAGCCGAGCGCGGGCGCGACCAGGGCCAGCAGCTCCGAGTGCCCGCCCAGCCGCATCGCGATCGGCGCGGCGATCGCGAGCACCACCACCTGACCGATCGTCAGCAGCGAGTGGCCCGCGATCTTGCCCGCGAGCAGCGCCCGCACCGGCACCGTCGACACCAGGATCTCCACGATCCGGGTCTGCTTCTCGGTGACCGTGCTCTGCGCGATCGCCGCGCCGCTCATCCCGAACATGAGGAACACCAGCGCGAACACCATGATGACGAGCTGCCGCTGCCCCTGGCCGACCTCGGCCGGGTCGAGCAGGTCGACCGGCGGCGCGGTGCGCAGCCCGGCGATGACGTCGGTCGGCGGGTCGGCCAGCGCGAGCACGCGCACACCGGTCGCGGACGTGCCGCCGGTGTCCGGCACCACGGCCGCCTCCACCTCCTCCGAGCGGACCAGCTCCTGCGCGGCGGCCACGTCGGCGACCTCGCGGACCTCCAGCCCGCTGTCCCGCAACACCGCCTCGGCCTGCTCGCCGACCGCGGCGACCTTCGTCTCGCCGCCGCCGAGCACGGTGGGCAGGATCGACAGCGCGAACAACCCGACCAGGAGCACGCCGAGCCCGATCCAGAACCCCTTGGCCCGCAGGAACGTCCGCACCTCCCGCTCGGCGACCAACCTGGTGGCGGCGGCGAAACCCCGTGACACGCCCTGCTCCTCCGGCACGCCGGTCATCAGATCGCCTCCATGAAGATCTCGTCGAGCGTCGGCACGACGGGGGTGAAACCACGCACGGGACCGCGGCTCAGGGCGGCCCGCAGGACCGCCTGGTCCGCGTCGGGGTCGCCGTCGGGTTCGAACAGCGCGCGCGGACCGTCCACGTCGACCACCCGGACGCCGGGCACGTCGCGCACCCACCCCGCGTCGGAATCCACGACCAGCTCGAACCGCTTGGCGCCGTACCGGTCGCGCAGCTCGTCCCGCGCGCCGGCGGCCGCGATCCGGCCGCCCGAGATGATCACCACGTCGTCGCACAGCCGCTCCACCACCGACAGCTGGTGGCTGGAGAACAGCACGGGCACGCCCGCGGCGGCGCGTTCGCGCAGCACGCCGAGCACCGTCTCGACCGCGATCGGGTCCAGGCCGGAGAACGGCTCGTCCAGGATCAGCATGACCGGGTCGTGCACCAGCGCGGCGGCGATCTGCGCGCGCTGCTGGTTGCCCAGCGACAGCTCCTCCAGCCGGTCCTTGGCGCGGTGGCCGAGTTCGAGCTGGTCGAGCAGGCGCTCGGTGTTGCGGCGGGCGGCGTCCCGCTCCAGGCCGTGCAGCTGCCCGAGCCAGGCGATCTGCTCGGCGACACCCATCTTCGGGTACAGGCCACGCTCCTCGGGCATGTACCCGAACCGCTGCCGCACCGCGCCGGTCACCGGCGAGCCGTGCCAGGCGACCGAACCGCCCTGCGCGGCCAGCACCCCGAGGACGATGCGCATGGTGGTGGTCTTGCCCGAGCCGTTCGCGCCGAGGAACCCGGTCATCCGACCGGGGCGGACCTCGAACGACACCTCGTCGAGGACCTTGTGGTCGCCGAAGCTCCGGCTGACGGACGTGACTGTCAACATGGCCGCAACGCTACGTCGGCGCTGGTCGCGGCACGTCCGGCGGGAGATCGACTTCCGGGGTCCTCCTCGCGGAGGACCCCGGAGGTCGGTCCCGCCGCGGCGGCGGTGAGTCCGAACTGGAGGGAGGCGTGCGTTCGGCCGTAGCGGCAGCCGGGACTCGGACCTCCTCAGGCGTCCTCGACCTCGACAATGGGACGTCGTCCGACGGGCGCGTCGGACGCTCCGGTGGAGGTGGGCACAGTGGTCGCAGGTCAGGCGGTCCACCGCACGATCGTCCTGGTGGACGTGGAGGGTTTCGGCGAACGGCGCCGCACTCTGCCCCACCAGGTCGCGACCCGTGCGGGCGTCTACCGGGCGCTGGTCGGCGCCCTGCGCGAGGCCGGCGTCCCCTGGGAGGCGTGCCACCACGAGGACCGGGGCGACGGCGTGGTCGTGCTGGTCCCGCCGGAGTACGCCAAGGCGTCGGTGGTGGAGGTCGTGCCCGCCGCCCTGGTCCGGGCGCTGCTCCGGCACAACGGCGCCGGCCCGCCCGAGCAGCGGATCCGATTACGCGTGGTGGTGCACGCCGGTGAGGTGACCTTCGACGACCACGGTGTCACGTCGACCGCGCTGACCACCGCCTTCCGCCTCCTCGACGCACCGGCGCTCAAGCAGGAGCTCGCCGACTCGCCCGGTGTTCTCGCCCTGATGGTTTCGCGCTGGATCTTCGACGAGGTGGTCCTGCACTCCACCGCGGTCGACCCGACCACGTTCCGACCGGCGCCGGTCGTGGTCAAGGAGGTCCACGACACCGCCTGGACCGCCCGACCCGACCACCCCCACCCCGCCGACCCGTCGGTCCTGCGACGCCCGGCCCCCGGCGGGCCGGCCGCGGTTCCCCGCCAGCTGCCGGCGCCGCCGATCCCGTTCGTCGGTCGCGAGGACGAGCTGCAGCGCTTGGACGCCGTGCTGCGCGACGTGTCCGGCACGGCGGTGATCTCGGCGGTCGGCGGAGCGGGCGGGATCGGCAAGACCTGGTTGGCGCTGCACTGGGCGCACCGCAACGCCCACCGGTTCCCGGACGGGCAGCTGTTCGTCGACCTGCGCGGCTTCAGCCCGGACAGCGCCCCGATGGACCCGACGGCAGCCATCCGCGGGTTCCTCGACGCCCTTGGCCTGGAGCACGGGCGCATCCCGGTCGACCCGCACGCCATGGCCGCGCTGTTCCGCAGCCTGGTGGCGGACCGGCGGATGCTGTTCGTGCTGGACAACGCCGTCGACACCGCGCAGGTGACCCCGCTGCTGCCTGGCGGGCAGGCTTGCACCGTGCTGGTCACCAGCCGCGAACGGCTGTCCGGGCTGATCACCAGGCACGCCGCCCACCACCTGCCGCTGGACGTGCTCACCGATGCCGAAGCCCGCGCCCTGCTCACCGGCAGGCTCGGCGCCACCCGGGTCGACGGCGACCCGTCGGCGGTGGACGCGCTGGTCGAGCTGTGCGGGGGCTTCCCGCTGGCCGCGGCCATCATCGCCGGACGAGCCGGCGCCGACCACCGCTCGCCGCTGGGCGCGATCGCGGAGGAGCTGCGCGAGCTGGGCGTGGAAGCGCTGGACAGCGACGACCCCGGCGCCAGCCTGGCCACCGTGCTGTCCTGGTCGCTGCACGGGCTCACCACCGAGCAGCGCGACGTGTTCGCCCTGCTCGGCATCGCCCCCGGGTCGACCATCGGCCTCCCGGCGGCGGCTTCCCTCACCGACCTGACAGTAGCGCGGACGCGCAGGGTGCTCCAGCGCTTGGCCGAGGCTTCCTTGCTGGAGGGGCAGGGATACGGCCGCTACTCGATGCACGACCTCATCCGCGACTACGCGGCCACCACAGCCCACCAGGGACCGACCGGCCCGGCGCGCGAACAGGCGCTGCACCGCGTCGTCGACTTCTACCTGCACACCACCCACGCCGCCGACCGCCTCCTGGAACCCCACGAGCCCACCACGCCGCTGGACCCACCGGCGATGGGCGTGCGGCCCCACCCGCTGCCCGACGTCGGCGCGGCGCTGACCTGGCTGGACACCGAGCACACCAACGTGCTGGCCGCCCAGCAGGCCGCGGTCGCCCTCGAACGGCACCACGCCGTGTGGCAGTTCGCCATGTCGCTGAAGAACTTCCACATCTGGCGAGGTCACCTCAACGACGCCTTCACCGCGTGGCAGGCGGCCCTCGACGCCGCGGCGCACCTGCCGGCCCCCGTCACCCTCATCCGCGCTCACCGGCTCCTCGGCAACGCCCACTCCAGGCTGGGACGGCACGAGCAGGCGGCCGGGCACCTCCGCCAGGCGCTCACCCTGGCGGAGCAGAACCACGACGACGCCGAACAGGCGCACGTCCACCGGCTGCTCGCCCTGGCCCACGCCCGACGCGGCGACCACCGACGGGCTCTGCTGCACGCCGAACGCACCCTGGCCCTCTACCGACCCCTCGGCCGACCCGCGTGGGAAGCCGCCGCGCTCGCCCTGGTGGGCTCGTGCGCCAGTGCTGTGGGCGACCACGACGCGGCTCGCGACCACTGCCGGGCCGCTCTCGCCCTGCACCGCCGACTCGGGAACCTCGAAGGCGAAGCGACGGCGCTGGACGGCCTGGCCTCGATCGACCACCGGGTCGGCCGCCACCACCAGGCCGTCGAGCGCCACCGACAGGCCCTGGCCCTGTTCCGCGAGCTCGGCAACACCGGCGTGGCCGCCGACGTCCTCGACCGCCTGGCACGTCCCCACGCCGCGCTCGGTCAGCACGCCCAAGCCCGTGCGGCGTGGGAGGAAGCCTTGGAGCTGTACCGGCGGCAAGGGCGAGGGACCGACGTGGAACGGGTGCGTGGACGGCTCGCAAAACTCGACGACCGGGCACTTCTCGGCTGATCCGGTTCCGCGCTTCAGGCCCGGCCCGGTTCCACGATGCCGTGCTCGTAGGCGAAGACGACGGCGTGCGTGCGGTCGCGCAGGTCCAGCTTGGCCAGGATGCGCGAGACGTGCGTCTTCACCGTCGTCTCGCCCAGGTGCAGCGCCGCCGCGATCTCGGCGTTGCTCGCGCCGCGGGCGAGGTGGACCAGCACCTCGAACTCGCGGTCGGTCAGCTCCGCGGGCCGGTGGGCCGGTGTCGCGGGCAGCGGCGTGGTGAACCGGGCGATCACGCGGCGGGTGACCTCCGGCGACAGCAGGGCGTCGCCCCGGGCGACGACCCGGACCGAGTCGACCAGGTCCTCCGGCGAGGCGTTCTTGAGCAGGAAGCCGCTCGCGCCCGCCCGCAGCGCCTCGAACAGGTAGTCCTCGCGGTCGAACGTGGTCAGGATGACGACCTTGATGGGGTGCCCGGACCCGGCCGGGCCCAGGATGCGCCGGGTGGCCTCCAACCCGTCGACGCCGGGCATCTGGACGTCCATCAGCACCACGTCCGGGTGCAGCCGGCCGACCACCTCCACGGCCTCGGCGCCGTCCCGGGCCTCGCCGACGACCTCGATGTCGTCCTCGGTGCCGAGGATCACCCGGAAGCCCGCCCGGACGAGGTCCTGGTCGTCGGCGAGCACGACGCGCAGCGGTGTTGTCATGCGGGGAACCTCGCACGGACCCGGTAGCCCGCGTCACGGCGGGGTCCGGCTTCGAGCTCGCCGCCGTGCACCGCGACCCGTTCCCGCATGCCGACCAGGCCGAACCCGACCCGGCCGGTCGACGCGCCCGCCCGCCCCCGGCCGTCGTCGGCCACCTCGACCTCCAGCGACTTCTCCAGGAACCGCACGCGCACGTCGGCCCGGCGCGCGTCCGCGTGCTTCACCACGTTGGTCAACGACTCCTGCACGATCCGGTACACCGACAGCGCCACCGCCTCCGGCACCGGCCGCGGCTCGCCGTAGACGCCGTGCTCGACGGCGATCCCGGCGGACCGCGCCACCTCCGCCAGGTCGGGCAGCTGCTCCAGGCCCGGCGACGACGTCTTCCCCGCCTCCTCGGGCACCACCTCGTCCGGCTCCGCGCGCAGCACGCCCAGCAGCCCGCGCAGCTCGCCGATGGCGGTGCGCGCGGTCTCCTCGACGGTCCGCAGCGCCTCGCGGGCCAGCTCCGGGTCGCGGTCGAGCACCCGCCGCGCCGCGCCCGCCTGCACGCCCATGACGGACACGTGGTGCGCGACGACGTCGTGCAGGTCACGGGCGATGCGCACGCGCTCGGCGATGATCGCGCCGCGGGTGTTCTGCTCCTGCGACCGGCGCAGCTCCTCGGCTCGGTGCTCCAGCTCGGCCTGCCTGCGCGCCGACACCCAGGCCGACTCGCCGAAGAAGTAGGCGGACAGGAAGAACAGCACGTTGAACCCGATGCCGTAGAGCACGGACGCGAGCACCGGGTCCAGCGGCCCGACCGCGTTCTCGAACGGCAGCACCGGGCGGACCAGGAACCGCACCAGCCCGATGCCCAGCCAGGTGAACATCGCCACGACCACGGCGAGCCGGACCCACCGCGACCGCGTCCGGTCCTGCGCCCACGCGCCCGCGCTGTAGATGGCCATGAACAACGCGACCGACGGCATGAGGTTGTCGCCGACCTGCCGCGCCTGCGCCACGATGAACACCACGCCGACCGCGACGACCACGGCGAGCGGGAACCGCCGACGCGCCACCAGCGGCACGGTCACCGCCGCGCTCCAGGCCAGCTGCTCGGCCAGCGCCGGCGCGCCGCCCGACACGAGCGCGCCCATGCTGTTGACCAGCACGGTCACCGCCACCGCGCCGGCGACCGCGGCGAGCGCCAGCCAGACGTCGTGCCGCCGCTGGACCGCGGTCGGCCCCGGCCGCCGCCACCGCGCCCACTCCGGCTCGTGCCCACCTGTCATGCCGGAGAACGTAACCCGCGCTGTCCGCCCGGCCCCAACCAGCGGTCCGGCCGGCTCAGCCGAACGTCACGCCGTGCGCGCGGCGGTGGCCACGACGGTGGTGCAGCTCATCACGGAGCTCCCACCCGCACCGTCGACGGCCGCACCTACGCCGGTCGGCACCTCGGCCGGCGCACCGCCCGGCAGCACGGCGGCGATGCCCCTGGTCGGCAACTGGTCCAGCCACTCGTCGCGGGTGCAGGTCCGCTCCCAGTCGAACGACCACAGCTCCGGCTCGGCGAACCCGCCGCCGGCGCGGATGCCGTCCCGCCTTCTCCGCCGGCGGCGAGCACCCCTCCGGTGCGGCGGCCTTCGAGAGGCGGTCGGTGATCGGTCCGGGCAGCGCCCGGCGGTAGACGTCGGCGAAGGCGTCGGCCAGCTCGCGCGGCGGTCGGCCGCCGTTCCAGAACGGGGCCGGCCGGCCGCCGGGCCGCAGCACCCGCGCCGCCTGGCCCACGCGGCCATCCGCGGGTCGACCTCGACGCCGAGCACCCGGCGCCCGGCCGCCTGGAACTGCCGGGCGGCGATGCCGGTGCCCAGGCCGACGCCTACCACGTCCGGGCCGGGACTGGCCGCCACGATCGCCTGGACCACGGCGTCCGGGTAACGGGGCCGGGCGCGGTCGTAGCGCTCCGGGTCCGCGCCGAAGGACTCGGCCACCTCCCTGGCCCGGTGGTTCGTCGGCGACCGGCGGTGCCGCGCGGTCACCGCCGAGGCGGGCTGCGCCAAGGGCGTCCTGCACCGGCACTTCGAGGACTTCGACGCCTTCCTGGCCGAGTTCGTGCTCGACCGCGTGCACCGGATGGACGCCGACGCCGCCGCCCTGCGCGAGTCCGCCGGGACCGGCGACGTCGCCGACAACCTCACCGACGCGGTGACGGCGCTGTTCGGGTCGGTGGCGGTGGCGATCGTCGCCCCGGTGACCTTCCGGGACGAGCTGCGCGCCCGGCTGCGCCGCACCTGGCCCGCCGACGTCCCGGTGCTGACCGAGGCGGTGGCCGTGATCGCCGACCACCTGGCCGCCGAGCGCGAGCTGGGCCGGATCGCGCCGGACGCGCCGGTGGACGGCCTCGCGCCGACCGTCATCGGGACCACCCACCTGCTGTTCGCCGACCGCCCGGGCCCGCCGCCGACCCGCGAAGCGGTGCACCGGGCCGTGAGCGGGGTGGTCGGGGGCGTGCTGCGGCAGCCGTGACCGGCTCTACAGCACCGCCGCCAACGCCTCCAGCGCCCGCTCCGGGTCGGCTCCGACCGGGATGAGCACGACGCTGTCCACACCGGCCTCGAACAGCTCGCCGAGACGCGCCCGCGCGTCCTCCGGGGTGCCGGTCACCGCGAGCTGCCGCACCCACTCCGCCGGCAGCCCGCGCACGAACTCCTCGCGGCTGCCGCAGGACCGGCGCAGCGCCGCGAACTCCTCGGCGAACGGCAGCGGCGCGATGTGCGGGGCCCAGTCGGGCTCGCCGATCCACTCCAGCCCCGCGCGCACGGCGTCCACGGCGACGGCCGCGTCCCGGTCGACGGCGGCCACGTTGTAGCCCACCAGGCGGTGCGGCCCGCTCGCGCCGATGTGCGCCAGCGCGGCCCGCGCGTACTCCGGCGTCGTCGGCTCGGCCAGGATCGTGCCGTCCGCCACCCGACCGGACACCGCCAGCGACCGCGGCCCGCGCACCCCGGCGAGCACCGGCGGCGGGACGTCCGGCACGCAGGCGTCCTCCAGCCGCACCCCGTCCAGCGCCACGTACTCGCCGACCCCGGCGGACCGCCCGCGCACCAGCGCGGTCACCGCGACCAGGTACTCCTCCAGCAACGTCAGCGGGCTGGCGGGCCACTCGCCGACCGACCGCATCCAGCCGGGCATCCCGTGCCCGATGCCGATGTCCACCCGGCCCGGGAACAGCTGGGCGAGCGTGGCCACCTCCATGGCGGCGAACGCCGCGTTGCGCGCGCCGACGGGCAGCAGCCCGACGCCGACCCTGATCCGCCCAGTCGCCGCCAGCACCGCCGCGGCCTGGCCGACCCCGCCGCGGAAGCCCAGGTCCTCCACCACCCACAGCTCGTCGAACCCGAGTTCGTCGGCACGCCGGGCGAACGGCAGCACCCGCGCCGGCGCGAGGTCGCGGGGCAGCACGACCCCGACCGATCCCGAACGGCTCACGACCACTTCCTCACGTCCGCAGGTAGGAGGCGCCGTTGAGGTCGAGGACGGCCCCCGACGCCCACTCGGCCGACGCCGAGGCCAGGTAGACCACCGCGGCGGCCACCTCCTCCGGTTCCGCGACCCGGCCGAACGGGCTCTGCCGCCGCACGTCGTCGGTCACCATGTCGGCCACCCGGTCGGTGCCGACGAAGCCCGGAGCCACCGACGCCACCGCGATGCCGTGCGGAGCCAGCGCCACCGCCAGCGACTGGCCCATCGAGTGCAGCGCCGCCTTGCTCGCGCCGTAGGCGGGCATGTCCGGCTCGCCGCGGAACGCGCCGCGCGAGCCGACGTTGACGATCCGGCCGCGCGCGCCGCGCTCGATCATGTGCTTGGCGACGCAGTAGGACATGTCGGCCGCGCCGAAGACGTTGACCGCGAACGTGCGCCGCCACAGCGACTGCCACTCCCGGTACGACTTGTCGGCCAGCGACCCGAGTTCCACCAGGCCCGCGTTGTTGACCAGGACGTCGATGCCACCGAGGGATTCGGCGGCCGAGTCGACCACGCGGGCGATCGCGTCCGGGTCGGCCAGGTCGACGTCCGAAGAGGACAGCGCCACCACGTCGTCGCCGAGGTCGCGGAACGCCGCCGCGATGGCCGCGCCGATGCCCCGGCTGCCGCCGGTGACCAGCACGCCCCGGCTCACTTGGCGAACACCTGCGACTCGTCCTTGAACGCCTTGAACTCCAGGGCGTTGCCCGCCGGGTCGCGGAAGAACATCGTCCACTGCTCGCCCGGCTCCCCCGCGAACCGCAGGTACGGCTCGATGACGAACTCGGCGCCCGCCGCGCGCAGCCGCTCGGCCATCGCGTGGAACTCGGGGATCGGCAGGATCAGGCCGAAGTGCGGCACGGGCACGTCGTGGCCGTCGACCGGGTTGCGGCCGGAGTCGACCCGCGGGCCGGGCACGACGTGCGTGACGAACTGGTGGCCGTAGAAGTTCCAGTCCACCCACTTCTCGGCCGAGCGGCCCTCTTCGAGCCGGAGCACGCCGCCGTAGAACTCGCGGGCCCTGGCCAGGTCGTCCACGGGGACAGCGAGGTGGAAACCAGGTCTCATGCCCCCACCTTGACCACCGACCCGGCCGATGTCAACATTCGACATCATGCAGTTGCGCAGGGCGGACCGGCGGGGGCTCGCCGAGGAGGCCGCCGACCGGATCCGGGAGGCGATCCTCGCCGGCGTCTTCCCGCCGGGCGCGCCGGTGCGCGAGGTGGAGCTGGCCGCGTCGCTGGACGTCAGCCGCGGTTCGGTGCGCGAGGGCCTGGCCGTGCTGGAGCGCGAGGGCCTGGTGCGCAGCGCCTGGCACCGCGGCACCAGGGTCATCGACCTGACCGCGCAGGACGCCGAGGAGGTGTACTCGGTGCGGGCCGCGCTGGAGGGGCTGGCCGGCCGCAGCGCGATCGGCCGCGTCGACCTCGACGCCCTGGGCGGGCTCGTGGACGCGATGGCCGAGCGGTTGGCGGCGGGCGCGCCCAGCGACGAGCTGCTGGCCCTGGACGTGGAGTTCCACGACGCGATCTACCGGGCCGCGGGCAACCGGCGGCTGCTGGAGGCGTGGCGCGCGGTGCGGTCGCAGGTGCACCTGTTCCAGCTCACCCGCATCCGGCTCGGCCACCACGGCTACCGGGCGGTGGTGGTGGAGGAGCACCGGGAGATCGTCCGACTCCTCGACGCCGGCGACGCCGCCGAGGTCACCCGCTACGCCGAGGAACACGTCCACTCGGCGCTGCGGGTGCTCGTCGGTCAGCTCGAAGGCTCCACGACCGCCACCTCCGGGTAGCGCGGGGTGGCCGGGCCGGCGGGTGACCCCCGACGAACAACGCGGCCTAGAAGCGCGCCCCCACGTTCGCGCCGTTGCTCGGGCGCAGGAACGTCGAGGACGGGATCGAGCCGTCGGCGTTGCGCGGGCCGGTGATCACCGCCGGGTTCGTGCTCGCGAACGACCACGTGCCGCCGAGGTCCCAGGAGTTGCCGCTGCCGGTCGAGTTCGAGCCCAGCGAGGCGTTCGTGCCGTTGGCCACCGCGAGGTTCCCGGTCAGCGCGCTGGACGACCGGTCGAACTGGAAGCCGGTCTTCGGGTTGTCCCACGCGGTGCTGCGCTCGACCCGGTGCCGACCGGGGTTGTTGTTGTCCACGAAGCCGCCGGCCGCGTTGTCCCACGTCATCGTGTTGCGCACGGTGTGGTCGGCGGCGACGCCGTTGCCGCCGAGCTTGAAGCCGTTGCCGTCACCGGTGAAGCCGGGCAGGTTCCAGCGGTTGAACCCGTTTCCCCAGGCCAGGCTGTTCTCCAGCAGGATCGGCGAGGAGAACATCCAGTAGTCGAGCCCGTCGTCGGCGTTGTTCCACAGCCGCGCGCCGCGCACCGCGTTGCCGGAGCCCGAACCCTCCTTGATGGCCAGGCCGTCGGCGCTCTCGCCGTTCTTGCGCGGGTCGCGGTTGCCGTGCGCGTCGAGGTCGACGATCAGGTTGTTGCTCGACGCGCCCTGGATGTGCAGGCCCGACTCGTAGTTGTCCCTGGTGACGAGCCGTTCGAAGACGGTGTTGTTGACGTCGAGGCCGAACACGCCGTACGGGCCGTGGACGATCTCCAGGCCGATCAGCCGCCAGTGGTCGCCCTCGATGTGCACCGCGCCGCGCTCGGCGCGCGGGATGCTGGAGCCCACCGCTCCCGGTGTGTGCGGCATGTTCTCGCCGTCGATGACCACGCGCTCGTCGCCGTGGGCGCGCAGGGTGATCGGCCGGCTCGCCGTGCCGTTCTTGAGCAGCTGGATGTTGGTGCTCGGCGCGTAGGTGCCGGCGCGGAGGTGGATGGTGTGGCCCGGCTGGGCCAGGTCGACCGCGCGCTGCACGGTGGCCAGCGGCGCGGTCAGCGTGCCGGGGTTGGCGTCGTCGCCGCCGGGCGCCACGTACAGCGCGTCGGCGGGCGCGGGCGCGCTGTCCCGGGTGAAGTCCAGGTAGTCGACGTTGGGCAGGCCGGCCGACGTGGTCGGGGTCAGCCGGACCGCGCTCTGGCCCGCCGGCACCGTGACGGGCACGGACTTCGACACCCACGTCGACCACGCGCCCGTCGGCTCGAAGGCGACCGACCGCGCGGTGGCGCCGTTGACCACGAGGTCGGCCGACCGGGCGCCCGTGCCGCCGTTGGCGAACCGGATCACGACCGTCGCGGCGCCCGCCTCGGCCGCGGTGACGGTGAACTGCGCGTGCGCGCCGACGGCGTTGTTCGCGTTGCAGAACCCGGAACCCGAATAACCGGCCCAGTTGTTCTCGATGGCGCCCGTGCAGACGGCGGGCGCGGTTTCGGCTTCGTGGTGCGCCGTCGCGGCGGTCGCGACGCCTCCCGCCAGCCCCAAGGCCACCGCGGCGGCCACGACGAGGGGTTTCACGCTCATTGGGCACATCTCCCTTGATGTGACGCGGCGGCGGCGCACGCTAACGCACATCTTTGGGAATCCGCAATGATTCACGATCCTGAACAAAGCAGTGCACGGGGACGAGGTGATTCGCCCCCGCGCACGACGCGGCCCCTTTAGACCGGGGACTCGGCCTTGCCGCCCTTGACCATGAACGAACCGACGACCGCCACCAGCGACAGGACCGCCGCGAGCAGCATCGCCGAGTGCAGGCCGCCCATCTCCGCGCCGACCGCGGGCTCACCGGCCGAGGCCAGCTCGGCGGCCCGCGCGCTCATCACGCTCACCAGCAGCGCCACCCCGGCCGCGGCGGCCAGCTGCTGCGTGGTGCTGAAGATCGCGCTGCCGTGCGAGTAGAGCCTGGCCGGCAGGGCGCCCAGGCCGGAGGAGAACAGCGGCGTGAACGAGAACGCCAGGCCCAGGCTCAGGGCGAGGTGGAACACCAGCACCATGACCGCGGGCGTCGAGGCGTCGAACGTCGTGGCGAACCACAGCGAGCCGCTGGTGGCGATCGTGCCGACGATCAGCAGCACCCGCGGGCCGACCCGGTCGTACAGCCGGCCGACGAACGGCGACAGCAGGCCCATCAGCAGACCGCCGGGCAGCAGCAGGAGCCCGGTGGCCAGCGGGTCGAGCGCGATCACGTTCTGCATGTAGATCGGCAGGATCGTGACGACGCCGAGCAGCAGGCCCATCATCACCATCATCAGCGCGCTGGCCAGCGTGAACATCCGGAAGCCGAACGTGCGCAGGTCCAGCAGGGCGCGTTCGCGGCGCTGCAACGAGACCTGGCGCAGCACGAACGCCGTCACGCCGAGCACGCCGACCCCCAGCGACAGCCACAGCGTGGCGCTCGAACCGCTGCCGCTGTGCCCGATGTTCGACAGGCCGTAGACCAGGCCGCCGAAGCCGAGCACCGACAGCACCACCGACAGCACGTCGATCGGCGCGGTGCTCGACTCGCCGATGCGGGTCACCCAGCGCAGGCCGAGCACCAGCGTGGCCACCGAGAACGGCAGCACCACCCAGAACATGGCCCGCCAGCTGAACAGGTCCAGCACCACACCGGACACGGTGGGCCCGATGGCGGGCGCGACCGAGATGACGATCGAGATGTTGCCCATCACCGCGCCCCGGCGGGCCGGCGGCACCAGCGTCATCACGGTGGTCATCAGCAGCGGCACCATGATCGCCGTGCCGAACGCCTGCACCACGCGGGCCGCGAGCAGCACCGTGAAGCCGGGCGCCAGCGCGGCGATCAGCGTGCCGGCGCTGAACAGCGTCATCGCCACGCCGAACAGCACCCGGGTCGGCACCCGCTGGATGAGGTAGCCGGTGATCGGGATGACCACCGACATGGTGAGGAGGAAGCCCGCCGTGAGCCACTGGCCCACGGCCGCCGTCACGTTCAGCTCGGTCAGCAGCACCGGCAGCGCGACGCCCATGATGGTCTCGTTCAGGATGACCACGAACGTGGCCACGAGCAGCACGCCGATCACGGCGCGGTCGCCGCGGCTGAGCGCGGGCGGCGACGTCACGGCGTCGGACACACCTGCGGAAGTCATGCGTAGATCCCCCAAGGAAAAGACGGGCGCGACAGAAGGCGACAGCGCCCTGAACCGACTCAACCCTACCCGCGGGGATCACGTGGGGAACTCGCTTTTTCCACCGGCGAACCCCGATGTGGCCGGATCGCGCCCGGCGTGGTGACGAGGATCGCGTTCGGACCGCCCTCGGCGTCAACGGGAAGCGGTCACCCTGGCCAGGAAACCGGCGACCTTGGCCGCGGTCCGCTCCGCCTTCTCCTCCGTCGTGAGCGATTCGTGCAGCCGCCCGCCCGGTCCGGCGTCCTTCTTGCCTCGCAGGTAGAGCGAGCACGCGAGGTCCGCGCAGACGTAGAGCCCCACGGAGTTGCCCTGGAGGCCGCTCCGGCCCGCCTTGCGCGCGGTCATCAGCACGACGCCGTTGCCCTGGTGCGTGGTCAGGCACAACGAGCACATCGTGCGCCGCACCTGGCCCGCGTCCGACGACGCCAGGCGCAGCGCCACGCCCGTCGGCCCGTCGGCGGTCCGGGCGACCAGGTACGCGCGCTGCGGCGCGGCGGGGTCGCGCCAGCCGAGGAAGTCGAGGTCGTCCCATGGCCGCTCGGCCAGGTCCCCCGGCACGGACAGCCGCTTCGCCTCGCCCTTGGTGCAGTTGACGAACGACGCGCGGATGTCGCCTTCGGTTACCGGTTCCATGCTCCTCAAGCTACGTCTGCTAGCCGCTGACGACAAATTGTTAAGTGATATCCTAGGGCTCCTAGGTTCGGCGGAGGAGCGGCATGGCACGCGCGGGGTTGACGGCCGAACGGCTGGTCCAGGCGGCCGCGGAGCTGGCCGACGAGGTCGGCTTCGACAACCTGACCGTCTCGGCGCTGGCCCGCCGGTTCGGCGTGAAGGACGCGAGCCTCTACTCGCACGTCCGCAACGCGCAGGAGCTGCGGGAGCGGGTCGCGGTGCTGGCGCTGTCCGAGCTCGCCGACCGGGTCGCCGACGCGCTGGCGGGTCGCGCGGGCCGGGACGCCCTGGTCGCCTTCGCCGACGCCCACCGGCACTACGCCAGGAGCCACCCCGGCCGGTACGCGGCGATGCGGGTCGAGCTGACCCCGCGGATCGCCGGGACCAGCCGGGCGAACCGGCACTCCGACATGACCAGGGCGATCCTGCGCGGCTACCACCTGGCCGAACCCGACCAGACCGACGCCGTGCGCCTGCTGCACAGCACGTTCCACGGGTTCGTCACCCTGGAGGCGTCGGGCGGGTTCCGGCACCACCCGCGCGACACCGACGCCTCGTGGGCCAGAACCTTGGACGCCCTGCACACCCTGTTGCTGCACTGGCCGCCGTCCACCTCCTGAAAATCCGCAGATCAGCGCGAAAGTTTCGACACTTTTCGTTATGGAGCAGTCGCAGCACGCATCCGCCGTTCGGCGTTCCGTCGAGGCAATCGCAGCCGCCGAATGGCCGCTACCAGCGCAGCAGCCACCCGTCAGGACGCGGTAGCGCCCCATCAGTTCATTGACGTGACACCGGGCTGCCCCCTATCGTTTCGTTCGAGTTCCCGAAAGTTTACTTGAAGGTTCGAAAATTTCGGCGACCGTCCTGCAGACCCCCGCCAAGAAGCGGGCGGTGCCCAGCCGACCTCGGCATGCGGCTCAGGAGGAACGAACGAGATGTCCCAACTCGTCCTGTTCGCGATCGACATCTGCGCGGTGGCGCTGCTCGTCTTCGGGTTGTACTTCCCCCGGCACCGCCGCCGCGACCTCGTCGTCGCCTACCTGGGTGTCAACGTCGGCGTCCTGGCCGTGGCCAGCGCGCTGAGCAACAGCAACACCGGTGCGGGCATCGGGCTGGGAATGGCGCTGTTCGGCGTGCTGTCGATCATCCGGTTGCGCTCGACCGAACTCGACCAGCACGAGGTGGCGTACTACTTCTCCGCCCTCGCGCTCGGCCTGCTCGGCGCGCTCAGCACCTCTTCGCTGTGGCTCAACGGCGGCCTGATGGGGTTGATCGTCCTGGTGATGTTCCTCGGCGACAACCGGCGGCTGTTCCGGCACTACCGGCACCAGGTGCTGGTGCTCGACTCGGCCATCACCGACCACCTGGCCCTGGTCGCGCACCTGGAGCAACTGCTGAACGCCCGCGTGCACTCGGTGACCGTGCAGCGGCTCGACATGGTCAACGAGACGACCACCGTCGACGTCCGGTACGCGCTGACCGAACGCGGCCTCACCGTCGCGACCGGCACGCCCGCGCACTCCGGAGCCCGCCGATGACCACCACCACCACGACGACGATCACGCCCGCCCTGTCGCGGCTGGCGCCGGTCGGGCTGGCCGAGCTGGTCGACCGGGCCGCGCTGCAGACCAGGGTGGACCGCAAGTACCTGGTGCCCGCGGCGGCGCTGCCCGGCCTGCTCGACCAGGTCGCGCCGCACGCGAAGGTGCTGGAGATCGGCGGCGAGCGCGCGTTCCGCTACGAGTCGGTGTACTTCGACACGCCGCGGCTCGTCAGCTACCACTCCGCGGCCTACCGCAGGCGTCGGCGGTTCAAGGTGCGCACCCGCACCTACGTCGACTCGGCCGAGTGCTGGCTGGAGGTCAAGATCAGCGGCGCCCGCGGCAACATCACCAAGCACCGGCTGCCCTACCACGCCGACGACTGCGGCACCGTGCGACCGGGACGGGGCTTCATCGACGAAGCGCTCGCCCGGGAGGCGATCAACCCCGCCGCGGGCGCCGACTTCGACCCGGTCCTGGTCACCGACTACCAGCGCACCACGCTGCTGCTGCCGGAGACCGCCAGCCGGGTCACCGTCGACACCGAGCTGTCCTGGCGGGACGGCGACACCGCGCTGCGGCTGTCCGGTGTGGTCGTGGTCGAGACCAAGAGCGCCGCGGCGGCCACGCCGGTCGACCGGATGCTGTGGCAGCGCGGCATCCGGCCCACCCGCATCTCCAAGTACGCCACCGGTCTGGCCGCGCTGCGCGTGGACCTGCCGGACGCGCCGTGGCGCCGGACGCTGCGCCGCCACTTCCGCGACACCGCCCCGTCGGTCAACCCGGCGCCGACCGCGTTCCACCGACCCGAACAGGAGGCATCGTGCGCTTGACCAACCGCAGCAACGGCGCCGCGGCACACCACCGAGCCAAGGGGCTCGCGATCGCCGCGGTGCTGCTCACCGGATTCCTCGTCCCGCTGTCGGCCGGCGCCCAGCCGGACGCCGGGATCGCGTCGGTCGACCTGGCCGGCAGCACCGCGGCGGCCGACGCCGTCGCCGCGGCCGCCGCGGCCGACGACCTGGTCGGCGACATCGCCTTTTCGGTGCCGGGAGGCACGTTCCAGGGCCAGGTCTCGGTGTCGCTGAGCACCGCGATCAGCGGCGCGCAGCTCCGCTACACCACCAACGGCCGGCTGCCCGACGCGCAGTCGCCGCTCTACCAGGGACCGCTGCAGTTCACCCGGACCACCCAGCTGCGGGCGCAGGCGTTCGTCAACCAGGCGGCGTCCGGCGCGCCCGGCACGGCCCTGTACGTCGCGCGGGAGGCGACCGCCACGGCGCACGACCTGCCGGTGGTCGCGATCGACTCCTACGGCGCCGGCAAGCCGCAGCGGGAGTACTTCGACGGCGCGACCATGATCTTCGAACCGCCCGCGGGCGGCACCACGTCGCTGGCCGCGACGCCGGCGGTGACCACCCGCGCCGGGTTCAAGCTGCGCGGCCAGTCCTCGGCGACGTTCGAGAAGACGCCGTACCGGCTGGAGTTCTGGGACAACGCGGGCGACGACGCCGACTACCCGGTGCTCGGCATGCCCGCCGACTCCGACTGGGTGCTGCGCGGGCCGTTCACCGACAAGGCGCTGATCCGCGAGGCGTTCATCTACGACCTCGGCCGGGAGATGGGGTTGAAGGCGCCGCGCTACAAGTTCGTCGAGTTCTACCTGAACACCGATGCCACGCCGGTCGGCGCCGCCGACTACATGGGCGTCTACATGATGGTCGAGACGATCAAGAACTCGAAGAACCGGCTCGACCTCAAGGGGTTGGACGAGGACGACACCACCCTGCCGAAGATCTCCGGCGGGTACATCTTCAAGTTCGAGTGGATGGCGGCCGAGGAGCCGACGCTGCCGTGCACCGGTCCCGCGGCCACCTGCTGGAACTACCTGGAGGTGGCCGATCCGGACCCGTTGAACACCCAGCAGCGGGACTGGTTGCGCAATCACATCCAGGAGTTCAACGACGTTCTGAGGGCCCCTGACTTCGCGGACCCGACCACGGGCTACCAGAAGTACATCGACGTGCCCTCGTTCATCGACCACATGATCATCAACGAGCTGAGCCGCGGCATGGACGCCTACCTGCGCAGCGCCCACTTCCACAAGGACCGCGACAGCAAGATCGTCGCCGGCCCGCTGTGGGACTTCGACCTCACGTTCGGCGTCGGCGGGTACTTCCAGAACGACCAGGTGGCCGGCTGGCAGCACCTGCAGACCCGGCAGCCGCAGGCGAATGACTGGCACGCGCAGCTGCTGCGCGACCCGGCGTTCGTCAACCAGGTCAAGGCGCGCTGGCAGGCGCTGCGCCGCGGCCCGCTGGCCGACTCCGCGCTGGTGTCCCGGATCGACGGTCTCTCCCGGCCGCTGACCAACGCCGCGCAGCGCAACTTCCAGCGCTGGCCGAACCTGTCGTCGCCGACGGTCGGCTTCTTCCGGACGCCGACCGCGCCCACGTGGCAGGGGCAGGTGCAGGCGATGCGGGACTGGATGCAGCGCCGCGTCGCCTGGCTGGACTCGACGGCGGGTTGGGGTGGCACGACGTCGCCGACGTCCACCACCACTACGACGACCACGACGACCACCACCACGACTCCGCAGCCCAGTGGCCGGTGCAGCGCGACGTACACCGTGACCAACCAGTGGCAGGGCGGGTTCCAGGGCGAGGTCCGCGTCACGGCGGGCACGTCGGCGATCTCCAACTGGACCGTGTCGTGGACCTACACCGGCGGTGAGACGGTCACCCAGGCGTGGAACGCGACCCTCACCAGCCAGGGCTCGACGGTCACCGCCCGCAACGCCGCGCACAACGGCTCCGTCCCGGCGGGCGCCGGCACCACGTTCGGGTTCCTCGGCACGTCCTCGGGCGCACCCGGCAAACCGGTGCTCACCTGCACCGCGAGCTGACCGCCGCGCGTGCGCCCGGCGCCTTGGCGGCGTCGGGCGCACGCGCATTCCCGGAATTCGGCGAAGCGCACCGGAAACTTTCGCAAACCGTTGACTTCGAACGGTTGCCGACTTGATGCTCTTCGGGTCGATCAGCGTCGATCACGTTTCCGAAAGGATTCGCCGATGTCAGGCAGGTTGAGAGGCGGGAGATTGTTCCCGCTGACCGCGATCACATTTCTCCTCATGGTCGTCGTGGCGTCGAACGCGCAGGCGGCGGTCACCACGAACCAGACCGGCACGAACAACGGCTACTTCTACTCGTTCTGGACCGACAGCCAGAACACCGTCTCGATGGAACTCGGGTCGGGCGGCAATTACAGCACTTCGTGGCGCAACACCGGCAACTTCGTCGCGGGCAAGGGCTGGGCCACCGGCAGCAGGCGGACGGTGAACTACTCGGGCAGCTTCAACCCGTCCGGGAACGCCTACCTGACCCTCTACGGGTGGACCCGCAACCCGCTGGTCGAGTACTACATCGTGGACAACTGGGGCACCTACCGGCCGACCGGCTCGTACAAGGGCACGGTGACCACGGACGGCGGCACCTACGACATCTACCGGACGACGCGGACCAACGCGCCGTCGATCGACGGCACCAGGACGTTCGACCAGTACTGGAGCGTCCGGCAGTCGAAGAGGACCGGCGGCGCCATCACCTCCGGGAACCACTTCGACGCGTGGGCGCGCCAGGGGATGAACCTGGGCAGCCACCACTACATGATCATGGCGACCGAGGGCTACCAGAGCAGCGGCAGCTCCAACATCACGGTCGACGGCGTCCCGGGCGGCAACCCGGGCAACCCGGGCGGGGGCGGCTGCACCGCCACCCTGTCCGCCGGGCAGAAGTGGGACGACCGGTACAACCTGAACGTGTCGGTCAGCGGCTCCAGCAACTGGACGGTGACGATGAACGTGCCGTCACCCGCGAAGGTGCTCTCCACCTGGAACACCAGCGCCGGCTACCCGAGCGCCCAGGTGCTGACCGCGCGGCCGAACGGCAGCGGCAACAACTTCGGCGTGACGATCCAGGCGAACGGCAACTGGACCTGGCCATCGGTCTCCTGCTCCGGCTGATCCCCCACCCGAACCGCACTGCGGCGCGCCGACCCCACCGCCGCGCCGCAGTGCCCTGCCACACCGACCGCCTCACCACACCGCCGCACTGCCCCGCCACCGTGTCGCACTGCCGCACCACCCCGCTAGCCAACGAGGTGCGGGTGGTGCCGACCGCTCCACCGGGCCACCGCACCGGTCTGCCCGGAGCACGTACCGTTGACGACGTGACCACCTCACCGCCCGCCGCCAGCCTGAGCGACCACTTCGCCCGGGAGTTCCCGGAACTGGCCCTGCCCTGGCAGGCGGAGCAGGCGCCGGCACCCCGCCTGCTCGCGCTGAACGAGCGGCTGGCCGCGGAGGTCGGGCTCGACGCCGCCTGGTTGCGCGGTGACGAGGGGTTGCGCCTGCTCGTCGGCAGCGAGGTGCCCGCCGGCGCGACGCCGGTGGCGCAGGCGTACGCCGGGCACCAGTTCGGCCACTACGCGCCACGCCTCGGCGACGGCCGGGCGCTGCTGCTCGGCGAGGTCGTCCACGCCGACGGCCACCTGCGCGACCTGCACCTGAAGGGCTCCGGGCGCACGCCGTTCGCCCGTGGCGGGGACGGGTTGGCGGTGGTCGGGCCGATGCTGCGCGAGTACGTCGTCAGCGAGGCGATGCACGCCCTCGGCATCCCCACCACCCGGTCCCTGGCCGTGGTCGCGACCGGCCGCCCGGTGCGCCGGGAGACGTCGCTGCCGGGCGCGGTGCTGGCCAGGGTGGCGCGCAGCCACCTGCGGGTCGGCAGCTTCCAGTACGTCCGCGCCACCGACGACCTCGATCTGCTGCGCCGGCTGGCCGACCGCGCGATCGCCCTGCACCACCCCGCCGCCGCCGACGCCGAGCACCGCTACCTGGCGCTGTTCGAGGCGGTGGTGGCCGCTCAGGCGTCGCTGGTGGCGCGGTGGATGCTCGTCGGGTTCGTCCACGGCGTGATGAACACCGACAACATGACGATCTCCGGCGAGACCATCGACTACGGGCCGTGCGCGTTCATGGACGCCTTCGACCCGGCCACCTCCTACAGCTCCATCGACCACGCGGGCCGCTACGCCTACGGCAACCAGCCGCTGGTGGCCGAGTGGAACCTGGCCCGGCTCGCGGAGGCGCTGCTGCCGCTGTTCGCCGACGACCAGGAGCAGGCGGTCGCGGCGGCGGTGGACGCGCTCGGCCGGTTCCGCCCGCGGTACGGCGACGCCTGGTCGGCGGGCATGCGGGCCAAGCTGGGCCTGCCCGGGGACTCGGACGACGGGACGTCGCCGCTGGTCGACGACCTGCTGACGCTCATGCGGGACAACCACGTCGACCACACGTCGTGCTACCGCCACCTCGCGACGGCGGCGGACGGCGACACCGAGCCCGTGCGCGGGCTGTTCCTGGACCTCGCGGGCATCGACGGCTGGCTCGCGCGGTGGCGGGCGCTGGAGCCGGACGCCGACGCGATGCGCCGCGTCAACCCGGTGTACGTCCCGCGCAACCACCTGGTGGAGGAAGCCCTCGGCGCGGCCACCGAGGGCGACCTGGGCCCGTTCGAACGCCTCCTGGACGCCGTCACCGCGCCCTACGACGAACGCCCCGGCTTCGAGCGCTACGCCGCGCCCGCCCCGGAGGACTTCGGCGCCGCTTACCAGACCTTCTGCGGCACCTGATCCCCCCTGCTCCACTTCCGACCGTCCCGAGGACACCGGGACGGTTATCAGCCGTGCCCTTGTGACGGGGTCCGACAGTACGGCCGAAGTTTCGATACTTTCGTAAGCCGCAGAAGGTAGTGCGATCGGCCCTGCACAGGGCTCTACCTGCACTCATGCGTCTCTATAGGTAAATCACCAGTCTTGACTAGCCCCTTCATCCGGCTTAGCTTCTCGAAATAGCTAACCCGCTGTATCGCAACTTTCGACCCCGCGTCCCGCGTCCGGGAAGTGCCGGTCCGGTTGCACTTCGGGACGACCCCTTGGAGGAAGTGATGTCCAGAACTGCTGTCACCGCTGCCGGCAGGACGGTGGCGCGCGTGGGACCGCGTCGAGTCGCGGCCGTGGTCGGCGCGGTCGGGCTGCTCGGCGCGCTGGCCGTCGTGCTGCCGAGCGTCGCGAGCGCCGGCACCACGTTGGGCGCTTCCGCCGCGGAGAGCGGGCGGTACTTCGGCACGGCCGTGGCCGCGAACAAGCTCGGTGACTCCACCTACGTCGGAATCCTCAACCGGGAGTTCGACATGGTCACCGCCGAGAACGAGATGAAGATGGACGCCACCGAGCCCAACCAGGGCCAGTTCAGCTACGGCAACGCCGACCGCATCGTCAACCACGCCCGCAACCAGGGCAAACGCGTCCGCGGCCACGCCCTGGCCTGGCACTCCCAGCAACCGGGCTGGATGCAGAACATGTCCGGCACCGCCCTGCGCAACGCCATGCTCAACCACGTCACCCAGGTCGCCACCTACTACCGCGGCAAGATCCACTCCTGGGACGTCGTCAACGAGGCCTTCGCCGACGGCAGCAGCGGCGGACGCCGCGACTCCAACCTGCAACGCACCGGCAACGACTGGATCGAAGCCGCCTTCCGCGCCGCCCGCGCCGCCGACCCCGGCGCCAAGCTCTGCTACAACGACTACAACACCGACAACTGGTCACACGCCAAGACCCAGGGCGTCTACCGCATGGTCCAGGACTTCAAGTCCCGCGGCGTGCCCATCGACTGCGTCGGCTTCCAGGCCCACTTCAACAGCGGCAACCCCGTCCCCTCCAACTACCACACCACCCTGCAGAACTTCGCCGCCCTCGGCGTCGACGTCCAGATCACCGAACTCGACATCGAAGGCTCCGGCGCCACCCAGGCCCAGCAGTACCAGGGCGTCGTCCAAGCCTGCCTCTCCGTCGCCCGCTGCACCGGCATCACCGTCTGGGGCATCCGCGACAGCGACTCCTGGCGCGCCTCCGGCACCCCCCTGCTCTTCGACGGCTCCGGCAACAAGAAGGCCGCGTACACGTCCGTCCTCAACGCCCTCAACGCGGGCGGCAACCCGGGGCCGACCACCACCACGACCACCCCGCCGCCGAACAACAACTGCGCCAACGGTTACGTGGCCCTGACCTACGACGACGGCCCGAAGGCGAACAGCACCACCCAGCTGCTCAACGCGCTGCGGTCGGCGGGCCTGCGGGCCACGTTCTTCAACCAGGGCAACGCGGTCCAGGCCAACCAGGCCCTCGCGCGCAGCCAGCGCGACGCCGGGATGTGGGTGGAGAACCACAGCTGGTCGCACCCGCACATGACGCAGCTGAGCCAGGCCCAGATGACGTCGGAGATCTCGCAGACGCAGCAGATCATCCAGTCGGCGGTCGGCGTCGCGCCGAAGCTGTTCCGGCCGCCGTACGGCGAGACCAACAGCACGCTCAAGGCGGTCGAGGCGCAGTTCGGCCTGACCGAGGTGCTGTGGAGCGTCGACTCGCAGGACTGGAACGGCGCCAGTACCGCCGCGATCGTGCAGGCCGCGTCGACGTTGCAGAACGGCGGCGTGATCCTGATGCACGACGGCTACCAGACGACGATCAACGCCGTGCCGCAGATCGCCGCCAACCTGGCGAGCCGCGGCCTGTGCGCCGGCATGATCTCGCCGTCGACCGGTCGGGCCGTCGCGCCGTCGGACAACCCCGGCCCGACGACGACCACGACGACCACCACGACCGACCCGCAGCAGCCGGGCGGCTCGTGCACGGCGACGTACCGGACCAGCCAGCAGTGGGGTGACCGCTTCAACGGCGAGGTCACCGTCCGGGCGGGCTCGTCGGCGATCAGCAGCTGGACCGCGACCGTGACCGTGCGCTCGCCGCAGAAGGTCTCGAGCACCTGGAACGGCACGCCGAGCTGGGACTCCAGCGGCAACGTGATGACCATGAGGCCTAACGGCAACGGCAACCTCGCCGCGGGCGCCAGCACCACGTTCGGCTTCACCGTGATGGCCAACGGCCAGTGGGCGGCTCCGACCGTCACCTGTCGGACGCCGTGACATCGTGACGACCTGACGTTCTGACGTCCTGACGTCCTGACGCGACAACCGGCCGCTGTGCCCCTCACCGCCCGGTGGGGGGCACAGCGGTTTTCCGGACCACCAGTACGTTAACTGCCCAGAGCCGCGCGCAATCCGGCCCCTGGCAGCCCTTTCCCTGGATCGTTCCCCCTCCCTTCAGGACAGTGGACCTGCAATCCGCCATTCCGTCCTAGGGAGTCCCACGTTGTCCAGTGCAGCCGAAACGCGGTCCGGTCAGCCGGTCGCCGGGGGCGCGCGCAGCGGGCTGGTCCTGCTGCTGCTGTGCGCCGCGCAGTTCATGATCGTCCTCGACTTCTCCATCACCAACGTCGCCCTGCCGACGATCCAGACCGATCTCGGCTTCTCCGTCAACGACCTGCAGTGGGTGGTCAGCGCCTACGCCCTGACCTTCGGCGGGTGCCTGCTGCTCGGCGGCCGGGTCGCCGACCTGCACGGCCAGCGGCGGTTGTTCATCACCGGGTTGCTGGTGTTCGGCATCGCCTCGCTGTTCGCCGGTTTCGCCCAGGACGCCGTGCAGCTGGTCGTGTTGCGCGGTGTCCAGGGTCTTGCGGCGGCGTTCGTGGCGCCGGCGGCCCTGGCGCTGCTGACCACCTCGTTCCCCGAGGGCCCGGCGCGCAACCGGGCGCTGGGCGTGTGGGGCGCGGTGCTGTCGCTGGGGTTCGTCTGCGGCGTCATCGCCGGCGGCGTGCTGACCGACCTGCTGAACTGGCGCTGGGTGTTCTTCATCAACGTGCCCATCGGCGTGCTCACCGGTGTGGCCGCGGTGCTGTTCATCGCCGAGACGCCCAAGCCCGCCAACCGCACCAAGCTCGACATGCCCGGCGCGGTCACCGTCACGGTGGCGCTGATCAGCCTCGTCTACGGGCTGTCGGTGGCGCACACCCACGGCTGGCTCGGCGCGACCACGCTGACCGCGTTCGCGTTGACCGCCGTGCTGCTGGTGGCGTTCGTCCTCATCGAGAACCGGGCCCCGCACCCGCTGGTGCCGATGAGCATCTTCCGGCTGCGGGCGCTGGTCGTGGCCAACGTGACGAACCTGGCGCTGATCGGCGCGTTCGTCGGCTCGACCTACATCGTCACGCTGTACCTCCAGGTCATCGAGCGGTACACGCCGCTGCGCACCGGGCTCACGTTCTCCGTGCTGGGCCTGACCGCCATGCTCGCGGGCGTCACCGCCGGGAGGATCTCGGCGAAGCTGGGCTCGAAGGCGACGATGGTGCTGGGCGTCGCCGCGCAGGCGGTGGGGTCGCTGGTGATGGCCGCGCTGCCCTCCGGCGCGGCGGGGCTGACCGCGGTGCTCGTCGGCACGGCCCTGGTCGGGTTCGGCAACATCACCGCCGTCGTGATGATCATCATCTCGGCGACGGCGGGCGTGCCGGACGACCGGCAGGGCCTGGCGGGCGGTCTGTTCAACACCTCCCAGCAGCTCGGCTCCGCGCTCGGCGTCGCGCTGTTCGCCGCCCTCGCGGTCGGC
Organism: Saccharothrix sp. HUAS TT1; assembly: GCF_040744945.1. Taxonomy (NCBI): domain Bacteria; kingdom Bacillati; phylum Actinomycetota; class Actinomycetes; order Pseudonocardiales; family Pseudonocardiaceae; genus Saccharothrix; species Saccharothrix camelliae. Next base: position 7,856,379 of record NZ_CP160453.1, read on the forward strand.
CGGACCGCCGGTGAGCTGCCCGCGGGCGCGTCCGTGGCCGAGGCGCCCGCTGCGGCGTTGCTGTCGGGCTACCGGTTCTCGCTGCTGCTGTGCGGTCTGCTGGCCGTCGCGGCGGGCATCTTCGCCGCCCTCGCCGACCGCCGCCGGGTGAACTGATCCGAACACGCGAAAAGGCTCGTAGGACCCGACCGTCCTACGAGCCTTTTCGCGTGGTCAGGCGCGGGAGAGCCAGACCGCGGAACGCGGGGGCAGCACCAACTCCGCCACCGCGCGCACGTCGGCGTCGCGCGCGGTGCGGCGGGAGGCGCCGGGCGTCGCGGCGGCGTCCGGCACGGCCACCACCGCTTCGAGGGCGCCGGAACCGCCGAACTCGACGGCCTCGGTGTGCAGCACCACCTCCCACACCCCGGCCGACGGCAGCGGCAGCCGGAAGCCGGGCCGCGACCGGTCGCCGAAGTTCGCCACGCAGACCACGTCGGCGGCGCCGGGCGCACGGCGGGTGAAGGCCACCACGCCGCGCTCCGGGTCGTCGTCCACCAGCCACTCGAAGCCGTCCGGCCGGTCGTCCGCCCGGTGCAGCGCGGGGAACTCCGCCTGCACCCGGTTCAGCGCGGCCACCAGGCGGGCCAGGCCCGCGTGCACCGGGTCGGCCAGCAGGTCCCACGCCAGCTCGCGGTGGTCGGCCCACTCGTGCGGCTGGCCGAGCTCACCGCCCATGAACAGCACCTGGCCGCCGGGGTGCGCCCACATGTGCGCGAGCAGCACCCGCAGCCCCGCCGCGCCACCGGTCTTGGCGATCAGCGAGCCCTTGCCGTGCACGACCTCGTCGTGCGACAGGGGCAGCAGGTAGCGCTCGCTCCACGCGTAGTCCAGCGGCAGCTTGAGCCGGTCGTAGTCGCCGTCGCGGAAGTAGCGCAGGGTGTCGTGCATCCAGCCCAGGTTCCACTTGCGGTCGAAGCCGAGGCCGGACGACGACGTGACGCCCGGCCAGGTGGTCGACTCCTCGGCGATCAGCAGCGCGTCCGGGTGCAGCCCGGCCACGGTGGCGGTCAGCTCGCGCAGGAACGCCACCGCCTCCAGGTTCTCGTTGCCGCCGCGCTCGTTGGGCTCCCACTCCCCCGGTCCGCGCGAGTAGTCGCGGTAGAGCATCGACGCCACCGCGTCGACCCGCAGGCCGTCGACGTGGAACTCCTCGATCCAGTACAGGGCGTTGGCCACCAGGAAGTTGCGCACCTCCGGGCGCCCGTGGTCGAACACGTAGGTGCCCCAGTCCGGGTGCTCGCCCCGGCGCGGGTCGGGGTGCTCGTACACCGGGACGCCGGTCAGCCGCCCCAGCGCCCAGTCGTCCTTCGGGAAGTGCGCGGGCACCCAGTCCAGGATCACGCCGATGCCCCGGCGGTGCAGCACGTCCACCAGGTGCCGCAGGTCGTCCGGGCTGCCGTACCGGGCGGTCGGCGCGTAGTACGACGTCACCTGGTAGCCCCAGGAGCCGCCGTACGGGTGCTCGGCCACCGGCATCAGCTCCACGTGCGTGAAGCCCAGGTCCACGACGTGGTCGGCCAGCTGCTCGGCCGCCTCCCGGTAGCCCAGGCCCGCCCGCCACGAGCCGAGGTGCACCTCGTAGACGCTGATCCGGTCCGGCCGGTGCCGCCACGAGCCGTCGGCCCACACGTGCTCCGATCGCGCCACCACCGACTCGACCACCGGCGGCGGCGTGGTGCGGAACGCCATCGGGTCGGACTTGCCGCGCCACACGCCGTCCGCGCACAGGATGTGGAACCGGTAGCGGTGCCCGGCCCGCGCCAGCGGCGCCACCGTCCGCCACACCGGGACCAGCGGGTCGCACACCAGGTCGACCTCGGGGCCCCAGTCGCCGCTGACCCGCACCGCCCGCGCCCCGGGCGCCCAGAGGGTGAAGCGCACGCCGTCGTCCACGACGTGCGCCCCCAGCACCTCCCACAGCCGCTCGTGCCTGCCCTCGGCGATCAGGTGGCGGTCCAGGTCGGTCAGCACGGGCGCGGCGACGGCCGTCACGACGCGCCGCCGATCAGCTCGCGCACGGCCCGCAGCGGCACCGGCAGCCAACCCGGCCGGTTCGCCGCCTCGTACCGCACCTCGTACAGCGCCTTGTCCAGCTGGTAGGCGCGCAGCAGCGCGGACGCGGCCCGCAGGTCGACCCCGGACTCGCTGGCGTACCCGGCGAGGAACGCCCGCTGCGTGTCGCGCACCCAGTGCCGGCTGCGCCGCTCGTCCTCCACCGACCAGTACGTGGCGGTCAGCCGGTGGTGCCCGGCCACGTAGTCCAGCGACCGCAGCATCCCGGCCACGTCGCGCAGCGGCGAGTCCGGCCGGGCCCGCTCGGCGGGCGGCGCGGACGGCTCGCCCTCGAAGTCCAGCAGCACCCACCGGCCGTTGCCGCGCAGCACCTGCCCGAGGTGCAGGTCGCCGTGGACGCGCTGCACCTCGCCCGGCGAAGCGGCCCGGACCCGGTCGCCCAGCGCCACCCGCAGCGCCGCCGCGTAGGGCCGCAGCGTCGGCGCGACCTCCAGCGCCTCGGCCAGCCGGGTCAGGAACCGGTCGGCGACCGCCCCGTGGTCGGCGGGCGCGGAGCCGAGCGCGCGCCCCAGGTCGGCGTGCACGGCCGCGACGGCGACCCCGAGCCGACCCAGCTCGCCGACCAGGTCCAGCTCGCGGGTCGTGCCGGTCAGGGTGTGGCCCAGGTCGACCCGGGCGGCCTCCCAGCCGTCGACCCCGTTGTCCACGAAGGACTCGACCAGGCCGAGGGTGTCCGTGCCGTCGAGGGTGATCGAACCCAGCAACCGCGGCACGTACAGGCTGTCGCGCAGCACCCGGTGCAGCGTGAGGTCGGGGTTCTCCCCCGTCCACACCCGCCGGAACAGCTTGAGCACGCTGTGGTCGCCGACCACCAGCGAGGTGTTGGACTGCTCCACGCCCATCGGGCGCACGTCGCCGGGGTCCTCGGGCAGGTCGACGCCGGGCTCCGGCCGGAACTCGACGGCGCCCGCCGTCCCGGACCGCGCCACCAGCTCGTACAGCCGGGTGACCAGCTCGGGGTCGGCCAGCGCGTCGTAGTGCACCTCGTCGCCCGCGGTCCCGATCACGGCGTCCGCCAGGCCCGCGGGCAGGTCCGCGCGGATGCCGACGGGCACGTGGAAGCGGCCGTGGGCGGTGTCGACGACGGCGATCACGCCCCGCACCTGGCCGCTGTCGCCCGGCCCGTCGGCGAACACCTCGACCCGCTCGACGGTCACCTCGCCCGCGTCCTCGGCGGGGAACCACCGCTGCCGCGGCAGCCACCCGGCCAGGCCGGAGAACCCGGTGATGGCAGTGGTCATCGCGAAGGCACCTCCATCTGGATGGCGAACCAGTAGAAACCGTGACCGGGCAGCGTGATCTGGTACGGCGCCACGCCGATGACCGGGAACTCCACCCCGCCGGTCAGCTCGGTCAGCTCGTGCCCCTGGAACTCGCGCAGGTCCAGCTCGACCGCCTGCGGGTGCCGGGACAGGTTGTTCACGCACAGCACGATGTCCTGGCGGCCGTCCTCGGAGACGTGCTCGCGCAGGTAGGTCATCACGGCGGCGTTGCCGGACGGCAGCTCGCGGTACCCGCCGAGGCCGAACGCGCCGTGCCGGCGGCGGACGTCGATCATCCGCTTGGTCCAGCGCAGCAGCGAGCCGGGGGTGTCGATCTGCGCTTCCACGTTGAGGCTCTGGTAGCCGTAGACCGGGTCGGAGATCACCGGCAGGTACAGCCGGCCCGGGTCGCCGGAGCTGAACCCGCCGTTGCGGTCGGGCGTCCACTGCATCGGGGTGCGCACGCCGTCGCGGTCGCCGAGCCAGATGTTGTCGCCCATGCCGATCTCGTCGCCGTAGTACAGCACCGGCGAGCCGGGCAGCGACAGCAGCATCGCGGTGAACAGCTCCTGCTGGTTGCGGTCGTTGTCCAGCAGGGGCGCCAGGCGCCGCCGGATGCCGATGTTGGCCTTCATCCGGGGGTCCTTGGCGTACTCGGAGTACATGTAGTCACGTTCCTCGTCCGTGACCATCTCCAGCGTCAGCTCGTCGTGGTTGCGCAGGAAGATGCCCCACTGCGCGCCGGACGGGATCTCCGGCGTGGACGCCAGCACCTCCGAGATCGGCACCCGCGACTCCTGCCGCACGGCCATGAAGATGCGCGGCATCAGCGGGAAGTGGAACGCCATGTGGCACTCGTCGCCGCCGACGCCCGGGTCGCCGAAGTAGTGCACCACGTCCGAGGGCCACTGGTTGGCCTCGGCGAGCAGCACCCGGCCCGGGTACTCGTCGTCCACGACCTTGCGGCACAGCCGCAGGAAGTCGTGCGTCTCCGGCAGGTTCTCGCCGTTGGTGCCCTCGCGCTCGAACAGGTACGGCACCGCGTCCAGCCGGAACCCGTCGATGCCCAGGTCCAGCCAGAACCGCAGGACGTCGAGCATCGCCTCCTGCACGGCCGGGTTGTCGAAGTTCAGGTCGGGCTGGTGGGAGAAGAACCGGTGCCAGTAGAACTGGCCGCGCACCGGGTCGTAGGTCCAGTTCGAGGACTCGGTGTCCACGAAGATGATCCGGGCGTCGGCGTACTTCGAGTCGTCGTCGCTCCACACGTAGAAGTCGCCGTACGGCCCGTCGGGGTCGGTCCGCGACTGCTGGAACCAGTGGTGCGAGTCCGAGGTGTGGTTGAGCACCAGGTCGGTGATGACCCGGATGCCGCGCTTGTGCGCCTCGTCCAGCAGGTGCACGAAGTCCTCGATGGTGCCGAACTCGGCGAGCAGCGCCCGGAAGTCGCGGATGTCGTACCCGCCGTCGCGCAGCGGCGAGTCGTAGAACGGCGGCAGCCACAGGCAGTCCACGCCGAGCCACTGCAGGTAGTCCAGGTGCTCGGCCAGGCCGCGCAGGTCGCCCGAGCCGTCGCCGTTGCTGTCGCTGAACGCGCGGACCAGCACCTCGTAGAAGATCGCGGACTTGTACCACTCCGGCTCGACGCCGATGGGCGTGGCGACGAGGGGCGACTCGCCGCTGGGCAGCAGGCGGCGCGGCATCAGCCCTTCACCGCCACGACGTGCGCCACGGCACGGGTCGGGTCGAGGCGCACGTAGTTGCGCGCGCCCCAGTCCCAGGTCTGGCCGGTCACCTCGTCGTGCGCGGTGAAGTCGTCCGGGACGCCGAGTGCGGCGAGGTCGGGGGTCAACGTGCCCTCCTGGGGGTGGTCGGGGTCGAGGGTCACCACGGCCAGCACGGTGTCGCCGGTCGCGGGGTCGCGCTTGGAGAAGGCCAGCAGCGCGGGGTTGTCGACGTGGTGGAACGCCAGGCCGTCCAGCGACCACAGCGCCGGGTGCGCCCGGCGGACGCGGTTGAGCAGCGCCAGCCACGGCTCCAGGGACTCGCCCCTGGCCCGTGCGCCGGCGTAGTCGCGCGGGCGCAGCTCGTACTTCTCGGAGTGCCGGTACTCCTCGCTGCCCGGCGCGACGGCCTCGTGCTCGAACAGCTCGAACCCGGAGTAGACGCCCCAGGTCGGCGACAGCAGCGCGGCCAGGGCGGCGCGGATGGCGAACGTCGCCGGTCCGCCCTCCTGGAGGTGCCGGGGCAGGATGTCCGGCGTGTTCACGAACAGGTTCGGCCTGGCCTCGTGCGCGTGCGCGGCCAGCTCGCGGCCGAAGTCCTCCAGCTCCGCCTTGTCGGTGCGCCAGGTGAAGTAGGTGTAGGACTGGGTGAAGCCGAGCCGGGCCAGGCCGTACAGCCGCGCGGGCCGGGTGAACGCCTCGGCCAGGAACAGCACGTCCGGCCGGTCCCGGTGCACCTCCGCGATCAGCCGCGCCCAGAAGTCCGGCGGCTTGGTGTGCGGGTTGTCGACCCGGAAGACGCGCACCCCGTGGTCGATCCACAGCTCGACCACCCGCAGCACCTCGGCGTACAGGCCCTCGGGGTCGTCGTCGAAGTTGAGCGGGTAGATGTCCTGGTACTTCTTGGGCGGGTTCTCGGCGAACGCCACGCTGCCGTCGGGCAGCCGGGTGAACCAGTCCGGGTGCCGCGCCACCCACGGGTGGTCGGGCGCGCACTGCAGCGCCAGGTCCAGCGCCACCTCGACGCCGAGGCTCGCCGCCCTGGCCACGAACGCGTCGAAGTCGGCGAACGTGCCCAGGTCCGGGTGGATGGCGTCGTGCCCGCCGTGGGCGGAGCCGATCGCCCAGGGCGAGCCGACGTCGCCGTCCAGCGCGACCAGGCTGTTGTCCTTGCCCTTGCGGTTGACCTCGCCGATCGGGTGGATCGGCGGCAGGTACACCACGTCGAAGCCCATCGCGGCGATCCGGTCCAGCTCCCGCGCCGCGGTGCGGAACGTGCCGTGCACCGGTCGGCCGCGGTCGTCGACGCCGCCCGTGGAGCGCGGGAAGAACTCGTACCAGGAGCCGAACGCGGCCTTCGGCCGGTCCACCCACAGCCGGTGCGGCACGCCCTCGGTGACCAGGTCGCGCACCGGGTGCTCGTGCACCTCGGCCAGCACGGCCTCGTCCAGGGCCGCGGCGAGCCGGTCGGTCAGCGGCAGCGCGCCCGAGCGCAGCCGGACCGCGGCGTCGCGCAGCAGCACGCCGTTCGCGCCCTCGGCGAGCGCCGCCCGTTCCAGCAGCCGGGCGCCGATCTCCAGGTCGTTGGCCAGTTCGGTCGCGCCTTGCCCGGCGCCGGTCTTGGCGCGGATCGCGTGCAGCCACGTCGACCACGGGTCGGACCAGGCGTCCACCCGGAACTCCCACTCGCCGACCGCGTCCGGCACGATCACCGCGGCCCAGCGGTCCGCGCCCGGTTCCTCCAGGCGCATCCGGGTGCTCAGCCGGGCGCCGTCGGGTCCGCTCCACTCCACCGTCGCGGCCACCGCGTCGTGCCCCTCGCGCCACACCGCGGCGCGTACGGTCACGTGCCGGCCGACCACGGCCTTGGCCGGCCTCGTCCCCGACGACACCGCCGGGGAGACGTCGTCGACGACGAGCCTGCCCACCGTCGCGTCTTCCTTCATCAGGTCCACCTCTCGGACTGGGAGACGTGGGCGCTCCCTCGGGAATCGCCCACCCAATCGAGAATGAACCCGGGCAAACTCCTTGACCATCAATCCGGAACCACTGGGAAAATTTCACGTAGTAGCCCGGAAAAGCACGGAACCCGGCAGTCGACAATGTCGACGCCGGGTTCCGGGCGGTATTTCCTACAGTTCGTCGCGGTAGCCCTGGCTCACCTCGACCACGACGCCGTCGGGGTCGGTCAGCCAGGCGCTGCGCCAACCCGGGATGAAGCTGTCGAAGTCGACCGGACCCAGGTTGACCTGCGCGTCGTCGCCCATCTGCCGGAGCAGGGCGTCGACGTCGTCCACCTGGAAGGCCAGGTGCCGGACCGCGCCGACGTTGTCCGGGCCGTCGCGCTCCACCAGCGTGGGCGCGCCGGCCGCGTCCACCGCGGCGCCGCCGAACAGCTCCAAGTACACGTCGCCCGATTTCAGGAAGACGATCGACGTCTCCCCCAGGTCGAAGAACCGGGCGCGCTTGAAGCCGAACCAGCGCGTGTAGAAATCCTCGGTCGCTGCCAGGTCGCGGCAGTTGAGCGCGACGTGGGACCACTTCATGGGATCGCCTTTCGGTGAGGTCGGTCGGCGACCCGTCCGCCGCGTCAGTCCGCGGGCAGCCCGACCAGCTCGCTGCTGAGCCGCCACAGCCGCTGCCGCGCGGACGGGTCGTAGCACTGCTCGTGCGCGCGGGCCTCGCGGACGCCGTCGTAGTAGCGCCCGGTGATCCCGGCGAGGTCGTCGGAGAGCGCGAGGCGCAACGTCGCCTCGGAGCCCTCCGCCACGGTGCTCATGGTGTAGCCGAAGGTCTCGTGGACCATCTTGGTGCCCATCAACGACGCCGGGTGCAGGCTGTTCACCGTGGCCTGCGCCGGGTCGAGCCGCTGGGCCAGCTCGAAGCAGGTCGCGATCTGCGCCAGTTTGCTCTGCCGATAGGCGCGCAGCGGCTCGTAACCCCGGTGCAGCATCACGTCGTCGAAGTCGATCGGGCTCTGCCCGGCCGACGCGACGGTGACGATCCGGGCGGCGGGTGACAGCAGCGGGAGCAGCAGCCTGGTGAGCAGGAACGGGGCGAGGTGGTTCACGGCGAACCTGAGTTCGTGTCCCGCCTGGTTCTCCAGGCGCCGGTCGTCGCGGCGGCCCGCGCCCATGCCGGCGTTGTTGATCAGCACGTCCACCCGCGCGCCGTCGTCGGCCAGGCGCGCGGCCAGGTCGCGGACCTGGTCGAGGTCGGCGAAGTCCGCCAGGTAGGTCCGCGCGTTCCCGCCCACGTCCCGCGCCGCGTTGGCGAGGCGTTGCTCGTCACGACCGTGGATGATCAGGTCGGCCCCGGTGGCGGCGAGCCTGCGCGCCAGGTCCAGGCCGAGCCCGTCCGTGGCGCCGGTGACCAGGAAAGTGCGGTCCTTCAACGGTGTTCTCCTCGGGTGTTCGACTCTCGACCGGGCGCCGTGACGCCGGTCAGGCCAGTTCGGTGACGGCCCGCACGCTCTGCGAGACGGGGTCGCCCTCCAGGCAGTGGGCGAATTCCTCCCACACCGGGATGATCTTGGCGAGGTGGTCGTCCAGGTTCTCCTGGCTCTCCCAGCGCTCGAAGAGGGTGAACTTGTTCCCGTCCTCCTCGTGGCGCAGCCAGACGAAGTCCACGCAGCCCTCGTCCACCAGGGACAGGCGCTGGATCTCGGCCAGCACCTCGACGGCCTCGGCCTGGTGCTCGGGCTTGACGGTGATGTGCAGCAGGAACGTGGGCACGGTGATCCCCTTCACGGACGTGGTCACGGCAGCGGCACCCCGAGCTGGCGGAGCAGGCCGGCGGTGTCGGCCTGGACCCAGCGCTCGGCGATCTTGCCGTGCTCGAAGCGGAAGACCTCGATGCTGGTCCACGCGATCGGCTCGCCGGTGGCGCGCTGACCGAGGAAGTCCTTGACGAACCGGCCGGTGAAGGTGATGTGGATGACGACCTTGTCATCGCCCGCCGGGTAGATCAGGTCGTGGTGCGAGGTGAACGCCATCGCCTCGTGCGCCTCGGCCAGCAGCACCTTCAGCTCGGCGACGTCGCGGACGCTCCACGCCGGGTTGTTGTCGGTGAAGCCGGGCGCGAACAGCTCGTCCATGTCGTCGTAGCGGCGCTCGTTGACGACGTCGTTGAGCGTGCGGATCGCGAGGACGTTCTGCTCCTCGACGCGCAGCGGATCTGTTGTGGTCACTGGGTTTTCCTCCGGTGCCGTGTGGACTGTGCACGACCAGACTGCCGACCGGGGGCAGGTCGGACAATCAGCCCGGGTCCACTGTGGCAACTGCGCTGAGACGTGCCGGGAGCGCTCGACCGGTGAACGGCGCGTCGCCATTCCCCTTCGGCGCGTGCGTGCGCACGCAGTCGGTCGACGAGGATTTCCCGCGCGAATGCGTGACCGCGCCGCGCAATGCCGTGAGCGCGTACCTGTCGGTGATGGCGGACGGTTTTTCTCGCGCCGGGGGAACACGTGTTCGGCGCACCCGACGCCATGCCCGAAAGCCGGCCGACCGGCACGCCCGGCGAGATCCGCCGCTGGGCGGGCGCTGCGGGATCACGTAGGGGCAGGATCACAATTCCTGCGCCCAAGCGGATTCGACTGGTCGCACCGGCGGGACGGGAGGGGTGGGCGATCGGGTCGGGCGGCGCCGGGTGTTCGCTCACCCACGACGACTCGCCGCCCAGGTCTTCGGCCGGCCGGGCGGTCCTGGTCGGCTCGACCGGACCGGCGTCGGGCGCCGCGTTCACCGCGCGCGGGGTCACCACCGGCGGCCCGTCGACGGCGCGCGACAGCATCAAGGCGATCTCCTGTGGTGGGAAGGATGCGCTGTCACGCCCTGTGGACCCGCCGCGCCGAATACGATGACCGCGATTTCCCCGGCTCGGCCCGACCGCGCGGAGAACACCTGATGACAGACCACCGCAAACGTGAGCTGGGCGCGTTCCTGCGCGCCCGGCGGGAACGGCTCAAGCCGCAGGACGTCGGACTGGACACCGGCGGCAGGCGGCGCACACCCGGGCTGCGCCGGGAGGAGGTCGCGCAGCTGTCCGGCGTCGGCCTGACCTGGTACACGTGGTTGGAGCAGGGCCGCGACATCCCGTCGTCCCGGCAGGTGATCGAGGCCCTGGCCACGACCCTGCGGCTGGACGACGACGATCGCGACCACATCTTCGAGCTGGCCGGGTTGCGCGCGGCCGAACCGCGCTCCCCCGACGGCGAGCTGCCCTCGCTCGTGCAGCGGGTGCTGGACAACCTGATGCCGAACCCGGCGTACGTGTTCGACCAGCGGCTGGACATCCTGGCGTGGAACGCGGCGCAGGCGATGCTGTGGCTGGACCCGGCGAAGGTCGAGCCGGCCGAGCGCAACCTGCTGTGGCTGATCTTCACCGACCCGATGGTCCGATCGCTGCTGGTGGACTGGGAGTCCGCGGCCGGCAGCGTGCTCGGCCAGTTCCGGGCCGCCGCCGGTCGCAACAGCTCCGACCACCGGTACGTCGAGATCGCCGACCGGCTGCGCCGGGTGAGCCCCGAGTTCGGCAAGCGCTGGGACTCCTACCCGGTCGCCGAGTTCGACGTCGAGGTCAACCGGCTCGACCACCCGAAGGTCGGCCGGATCGACCTCGACCTGCTGCACCTGCGGCTGGTCGAGCACCCGACGCTGACCGTCGTGCTCCAGACGCCGGTCGGACCGGTCGACTCGGCCCGCATCGCGACCCTCCTCGACCGGTACGAGTGACCGCCCGCGGGTGCGGGCGGTCACGTGCACTCGCGACGGCGTCCCGGCCGGTCGGGCACCGGGTGGTGGGCGCCAAGGGGGAAGGGACGCCCACCACCCGTCCGGGCCGACTCGGGGGATGATCGGCACGACCAGGACACCGTCGCGGTGCGGTCAGGCGGCGGCGCGCTTGCGGGTCAGCGTCACGCCGATCACGGACGCGACCACCGAGACCACCACCGCCACGATCAGCGCGTAGCGGAAGCCCGCCACCAGTGAGGCCGGGTCGGCCTGCTCCAGCGGCGTGCCCTCGCTGAGCAGCCCGCCGGTGACGCCGACCGCGATCGCCGCGAACGCCGCCGCGCCGAGCGCCGCGCCGAGCTGCTGCGAGGTGTTCAGCAGGCCGCCCGCCAGGCCCTGCTGGTGGTCCGGCACGCCGGACGTGGCGGAGATGCTGACGATGACGACCGCGGAGACGTGGCCGAAGCCGATGACCGCCATGCCGACGAGGATCCACCAGATCGCGCCGGTCGCGGGCAGGACCGCCAGCGCCACGGTGCCCACCGCCTGCATCAGCAGGCCGCCGACGAGGGTGGCGGTGCTGCCGAGCTTGCCCGACACCTTGCCCGCCGCCATGCCGGCCACCACCGCGGTCGCGCCGAGCACGGCGAACGTCAGACCGGTCTGCAGCGGCGTGAAGCCCTCGATGCCCTGCAGGTACAGGGTGAGGATGTAGGCGATGCCCACGAACGAGCCGATCAGCAGCACGTTGATCAGGTTCGCGGTCAGCAGCACGCGCTGCGCGACGACCTTGAGCGGGATCAGCGGGTGCGGGCTGCGCTGCTCGATCACCAGGAACGCGGCGAACAGCACGATCGACACCACGAGCGAGACCAGCCAGCCGAGGCCGCCCTGGGTGATCGTGGACAGCGCGTACACCATGCTGATCACCGAACCGGTGATGGTGACCGCGCCCGGCACGTCGAGCTTGCGGTTGCTCTCCTGGCCGCGGCTCTCGCGGATCAGCTTCGGCGCCAGCAGCGCCGCGCCGAGGCCGATGGGCACGTTGACGAAGAACACCCAGCGCCAGTTCAGCACGTCGGTGAGGATGCCGCCCAGCACCACGCCCGACACGAAGCCGAACGACAGCACCGCGCCGTAGACGCCCAGCGCGCGGTTGCGCTCAGGGCCTTCGGGGAACGAGGTGGTCAGCAGCGACAGCGCGGCCGGCGCCACGACGGCCGCGGCCAGGCCCTGCGCGCCGCGCAGCAGCACGAGCTGGACGTCGTCCTGCGCGATGCCCGCCACCAGGGAGACCAGGGCGAACGCGACCAGGCCGATGATGAACAGCCGGCGCCTGCCGTAGAGGTCGGAGATCCGGCCGCCGAGCATCAGGAACCCGCCGAAGGTGATGGCGTAGGCGCTGATGACCCATTGCAGGCCGGAGGTGGTGAACCCCAGCTCGGCCTGGATGACCGGCAGGGCCACGTTCGTGATCGAGAAGTCCAGCGCGATCATGAACTCGGCCAGGCACAGCAGCAGCAGGACCAGCCCGGCGTTCGGGCGCCGTCCCGTCGCGGTCGAGTCGGTCGTGCTCGTGGTGGTGCTGGTCGTGCTCGCCGAGTCCGACGCGACGGTGCCCGTCGGCGTCGGCCCTGCGGCCGTTTGGTCGGCCATGTGAGACAAAGTCGGCTCCTTGATATCGCCGGCGTTACGCCGATGCGCTCACTCTCCCCACCCCGCAACCGGGTAACCAGACCAGAGTCTTTCCTAGTAGTGGGACTACCAGGCTGGGCCGCGCCGGCGGCTCGCGCGAGGCGTTCCGGACGCATCACCTGCGCATTCGTGCCGGTTCGAAAAACCAACGCTCGGGTCGGCCTCGAACAAGGCGCTACCGCAATTCCGTCAAGTCCACCCAGTTGCACCGGCTGCCTTGCCTGGACCCTGTGACGCGGATTGACTCGTGTCGTCAAACAAGACACCGAGATGTCACAGCGGGTGACGGCCATCACGGTCTGTTCACAACCGCCCGGGGCACAGGGGAGAAATTCAGTGGCAGCAACCCTCGACAATGATCTGATCAGCCGCTTCGTCGGCGATTGGTACCGCGCCCTGGACGAGCACGTGACCGAGGAGGAAGTCCTCGGATATCTCGTCCAGGACAATCCCGAGATGACCTTCCCGGAAGGCAAGCTGACTTCCGTCGAGGAATTCCTGGGTTGGTACAGGACGGTCGTCAACCGCTTTTTCGACGAGGTGCACGAAGTCACCGGGGTCACGTCTTCCATTCGTGGCGACGTGGCCGACGTCAAGGTGCGCGTGAATTGGCAGGCGCGCATCTGGAACCCGCCGGCGGCGACCAGCCAGTGGCTGGGCTTCGACGCCGACCAGACGTGGCAGGTGGTGCGGGACGACGCCGGGCGGCTGCGGATCCGCTCCTACGTCGTCGACGCCCTGCACCCGATGCCCGGCTCCGCCGAGCTCTGAGCGAACCTCACAACCAGGGAGTAGAGAAGTGACCCGACGAGTTCTCGTGGTGCTGTCCGAGTACGGCTACTGGGGGGAGGAGCTGGTCGGTCCGCTGGAGGCGTTCGACGCCCGCGGCTACCAGGTCACCTTCGTCACCCCCACCGGCAAGCGCGCCCACGCGCTGCCGCCGAGCATGGACGCCGACTACATCGACCCGCCGCTGGGCCGCACGGTGACCACGCCGGAGATGGCCCGCGCCGTCCGCGCCCTGGACGAGTCCGACCGGCTGGACAACCCGCTCAGCCTGGCCGACCTCATCCCCGAGCGGCCCTACAACAGCTCGATCAACCACCTGCGCGAGCTGGAGGCGTACCACCGCGCCCTGCAGCCCGCGGTGGACGACCTGGTCGCGGCCTACGACGCGCTCGTGCTCGTCGGCGGCTCCGGCCCGCTGGTCGACATGGTCAACAACGAACGCCTGCACGAGGTCACCCTCGCCTTCCACGCCGCGGACAAGCCGATCCTCGCGGAGTGCTACGGCGTCACCGTGCTGGCCTTCGCCCGCGACTGGGAGTCCCGCCAGAGCATCATCTACGGCAAGCACGTCACGGGGCACCCGAAGGAGTACGACTACAAGGACGGCACCGGCTTCCTCGGCGTCGACTTCAACATGGGCCCGCCCCCGTTCCCGCTGGAGTACATCCTGCGCGACGCGACCGGCGCCTTCGGCGGCTTCCACGGCAACGTCGGCAAGGAGCTGTCGGTAATCGTGGACCACCCGTTCGTCACCGCGCGGTCCACTCCGGACTCCGCGCTGTCCGGTGAGCTGCTGGTGCAGATGCTGGAGAACGGCCTCCGCCGCTACGGCTGGTAGGGCGCCACGGGCGGACGCGGCGCCGGTCCGCGCCGCGTCCGCCACCACACTGGGGAAGGTGGAACGAAGCAGATGAGCAAACGACCGGGACGGGTCGCGATCTTCGAGCAGTTCGCGGCCGACGGTATCAAGCACATGTTCGGCAACCCGGGCACCGTCGAGCAGGGCATGCTCGACGCGATGGGGCAGTCCGAGATGGCCTACGTGCTGGCGCTGCAGGAGAGCGTGGCCGTGGCGATGGCCGACGGGTACGCCCGCGCCTCGCAGGGTCCGGGCCTGGTGCAGCTGCACACCGGTGTCGGCCTCGGCAACGCCGTCGGCATGCTCTACCAGGCGAAGCGGGGCGGCTCGCCGCTGGTCGTGATCGCCGGTGACGCCGGGGTGCGCTACGACGCGATGGACGCGCAGATGGCCGTCGACCTGGTCGGCATGGCCGAGCCGGTGACGAAGTACGCCACCCGGGTCACCGACCCGGGGTCGGTGCTGCGGGTGCTGCGCCGGGCGGTGAAGATCGCGATGACGCCGCCGCGCGGGCCGGTGTTCGTGGCGCTGCCCGCCGACGTGCTGGACGCCGTCACCGAGGAGCCCGCGATCCGGACCGTGGTGCCGTCCACCCGCGTGCTGCCCGAGCCCGCCCTCGTGGCGCAGATGGCCGCCGTGCTGAGCGGCGGCAAGCGGCCGCTGGTGCTGATGGGCGACGGCGTCGCGACCAGCGGCGCGCAGCGCGAGCTGGCCACCGTGGCGCAGCTGCTGGGGGCCAGGGTGTACGGGGTGAACTCCTCGGAGGTCAACCTGGACGCGGCCGACCCGTCGTACGCGGGCAACGTCGGCCACATGTTCGGCGCCGACAGCGCGCGCATCGTGGCCGACGCGGACCGCGTGCTGATCGTGGGGACGTACGTGTTCCCCGAGGTGTTCCCGAAGCTGGACAACCCGTTCTCCCGGGACGCGAAGATCGTCCACGTCGACCTCGACTCGTACGAGATCGCCAAGAACCACCCGGTGGACATCGGCGTGGTGGCCGACCCGAAGCTCACGCTCGCGGCGCTGGCCGTGGAGCTGGGCCACCAGGGCGGCGCGGCGGCCACCCGGCCGGTCAGCCGGGCGAACCGGGTCGCGCCCTCGGGGCCGCCGAGCGTGCTGGAGCTGTTCACCGAGCGGCTGGCGCAGCAGGCGCCCAACGACCTCATCCTGTTCGACGAGGCGTTGACCGCGGGCGAGCCGCTGGGCAGGCACCTGCCCGCGCGCGAGCCGGGCCGGTTCTTCCAGACCCGCGGCGGTTCGCTGGGCATCGGCATCCCCGGCGCGCTCGGCGCGAAGCTGGCCCGGCCGGACCAGCCGGTCATCGCCTTCACCGGCGACGGCGGCAGCATGTACACCATCCAGGCGCTGTGGACCGCCGCCCGGTACGGGATCGGCGCCAAGTTCGTCATCTGCAACAACGGGCGCTACCGGTTGCTGGACCACAACATCGACCAGTACTGGCGCGAGCAGGGCATCGAGGCGCACGAGCCGCCGAGCGCGTTCGACCTGAGCAAGCCCGCCATCGGGTTCACCCAGCTGGCCGCGTCGCTCGGCGTGCCGGGCCGGCGGGTGAGCAGGCTGCGCGAGGTGGACGGCGCGGTGGCCGAGATGCTGAGCCACGACGGGCCGTTCCTGATCGACCTGGTGATCGAGTGAGCGGGCAGCGCGGGCGGTTGGAGCGGGCCGAGGTCGTCGGCCTGGTGCGGGACTGGCACGGTTCGCTGGAGCGGCACGTCGACGTGGCGGAGCTGCGGGCGAAGCTGGTCCGGTCGGGGCTGCTGCTGCGGCTGCCCGGCACGACCGTGCGGGACGGCGAGCAGTTCGCCCGGTGGTACCGGGAGCTGAACGACAGCTGCTTCGACCAGCGGCGGGACGTGCTCTCGGTGGAGGTCGACCTGGTGTCGCCGCTGCACGCCGAGGTCACCGCGACCCTGATGTGGGAGTCCCGGCGCTGGCAGCGCCCGGCCGCCCGCAGCCGCTGGACCGGCTGCCTGATCACCGAGCAGTGGCTGGTGGTGCTCCAGGACGGCGCGCCGCGCATCCGCACCCTGATCACGAGCTCGACCCAACCGCTGCCGGGCTCACCCCCGGTCGCCGACACCGCGAGCCGCGGTCTCGGCGAACTGGTCGCCGGCTGACCGCTCGGGTGACCGGTTCGAACCGGCCGCAACGCGACCGGCCCGAACCGGACCAACCCGAGCACCACCGGCCCGGACCACCGCGCCCCGGCCGAGCCGACCTGCCCGACCGGGCACGACCGGCCCGACCAGGCGGGACGAGCCTGGCCGGGCCGGACCGGGCAGAACCGGCCGGGCGCCACCGGCCCGACCGGGCGGCGGGACCGGACCGACCAGGCATGGCCAGGCCGAACCGGCCGAGCCGAACCGGCCGGCAACCAGCCGGCCCGAGTGCCAACCGGCTCGGGTGCCGACCGGCCCGGACTACCGCGACCGGACCGAGCCGATCCCAACCGGCTCGACCGGGCGCGACCGGCGCCGGCCGGGCGCACACCGATCCACCTCCCCACCACCGGCGGCGCCGCGGCACTTCCGCGGGCGCCCGGTGACACGCGGTGGCGGGCGGGACGACCCGCCCGCCACCCCCGTGCCGCGACGAGGCGGCAGTCCACTTCGGACCCTTCTGATGGAGACCACAATGGACCTGAACGCTCCCGTCCTACCCGGACCGCTCACCGGCCTGCGCATCGGCATCCTCATGGAGAGCGACTTCGTGGAGGCGGAGATCGCCTACTACCGGCTGCGGTTCGCCGAGGCGGGCGCCGACGTGAAGCTCTACACCCGGCTGTGGGGCAACGAGTCGCTGACCTTCACCGGCCGCGAGCTCGGCGGCGAGCTCAAGGTGGACGGCGACCTGGAGTCGCTGGACTACCACGAGCTGAACAGCCTGCACGCGCTGATCGTGCCCTCCGGCATGGTGTCGGACCGGCTGCGCTACAGCGAGCGCCCCGGCGGCGTGGCGCCCGCGGTGCAGGTGATGCGCCGGGCGTTCCGCATCCCGCGGCTGCTGAAGGTGTTCTCCTGCCACGGCCTGTGGCTGATGTCGGCCGCGCCGGAGGTCATGGCCGGTCGCACGGTCACCTGCCACAACAACCTGGTCAGCGACGTGCGCAACATGGGCGCGGTGTACTCCGACACCGACGTGGCGGTGGACCGCGACCTGATCAGCACCCGCACCGTCGAGCACTGCCACCTGCTGGCCCGCACCGTCATCGAGCAGCTGTCGTCCAGGCTGGTGGCGGCGTGACGACGGCGCCCGAACGCACCTACTCCGACCTCTACGGCGGGTACGTCGTGGAGTCGTCGGGCGACCGGCTGGTGCTGGTCACGTTCGGCGGCGACCGCGAGGTCGTGCTCCGGACGTCGGAGACCTCGGCCCAGCTGGTGCGCAACCTCGGCGAGCCTTACCAGGACGTCAACGGCAGGCTGGACGAGCTGCTGACGCCGGGCGCGATGGTGTTCAGCTTCGGGCCGGTCTACCCCGGTCCCGGCGCGCGCCGGCAGCAGGCGGAGCGGATGTGGCTGGTCGCCGACAGCGCGAGGGGCGCGGTGTTCGACCGCCCCGAGTGGTGGGTGGACCAGATCCGCTCGCTGGCCCGGTTCTACCGGGGCGCCCAGTTCGGCGCCGGCCCGGTCGACTTCGCCGACTACCGCACGGTGCTGCGGCTGGGCGGCGACAAGACCGAGTCGCACGTCCAGGAGACCGACACGATCTCCCGCCTGGTCTACGGCATGGCCACGGCGTACATGCTGACCGGCGACGAGGCGCACCTGGAGGTCGCCGAGCGCGGCTCGGAGTACCTGCGGGACAACCTGCGCTTCGTGGACGAGACCGACGGCGCCCGGCTGGTGTACTGGTACCACGGCCTGGAGGTCGACGGCGGCAGGCAGCGCAAGCTGTTCGCCTCCGAGTTCAGCGACGACGAGCTGACCGTGCCCGCCTACGAGCAGATCTACGCGCTCAGCGGGCTGGTCCAGACCTACCGGGTCACCGGCACGCCGTGGCTGCGCGACGACATCGAGGCGACGGTCCGGCTGTTCGAGCGGCACTACGCCGACCCGCGGCTGGGCGGCTACTACTCGCACGTCGACCCGCTCACGCTGAGCCCGCACGCGGAGTCGCTGGGGCGCAACAGGTCGAGGAAGAACTGGAACTCGGTCGGCGACCACGCCCCCGCGTACCTGTTCAACCTGTACCTGGCCACCGGCGAGCAGCGCTACCTGCGGATGCTGGAGCACACGTTCGACATGATCGTGACCCACTTCCCGGACCGGGGACCGGACGCGAGCCCGTTCGTGCGCGAGCGGTTCCACGCGGACTGGACGCCGGACAAGACGTGGGGCTGGCAGCAGGACCGCGCGGTGGTGGGGCACAACCTGAAGATCGCGTGGAACCTCACGCGGATGAACGCGCTGCGCCCCAAGAACGAGTACACCCGCACGGCCGCGCGGCTGGCCGCGACCATGCCCGGCGTCGGCCGCGACCCGCGCCGGGGCGGCTGGTACGACGTGCTGGAGCGGCAGGCCCGCGACGGCAGGCACGCGTTCGTGTGGCACGACCGCAAGGCGTGGTGGCAGCAGGAGCAGGCGATCCTGGCCTACCTGGTGCTGGCGGGCGCCACCGGTGACGCCGAGTACCTGAAGCACGCGGCCGAGGCGGAGGCGTTCTACAACGCGTTCTTCCTCGACCACGAGGACGGCGCGGTGTACTTCGCCGTCCAGGCCGCCGGCGAGCCGTACCTGCACGGCCTGGAACGGCTCAAGGGCAACCACTCGATGAGCATGTACCACTCCGCCGAGCTGTGCTATCTCGCCACCGTCTACAACAGACTGCTGTGGCAGGGCGAACCGCTCGACCTCTGGTTCTCGCCGGACCCGGACGCGACCTTCCCGGGCGACCTGCTGCGGGTGGCGCCGGACGCGCTGCCGCGCGGTCGGGTCGTGCTGGACCGGGTCCTGGTGGACGGCAGCCCGTACCGGGACTTCGACGCGGAGAGGATGACCGTGAAGCTGCCCGGCGGCACGGCGCGGCGGACGGTCCAGGTGCGGCTGCGGCCACTGGGAGAGGACGAGCGGTGACGGCGACGGCGAGCGCGGCGGCGGGCCGCCTCGGCGGGCTGCGGCCCGGTCCGGGCAGCCCCACCCCGTTCGGGGCGACCCCGACGCGCGACGGCGTGAACTTCGCGGTCGCCGCGGCGCGGGCCGACCGCATGTGGCTGGTGCTGATGGACCGCGAGGACGGCTCCGTGCTCACCGAGCTGGAGTTCCCGCCGGAGCACCGGGTCGGCGAGGTGTTCACGGTGCACGTCGCCGGGTTGGCCCCGGACGACGCGGACTACGGGTTCCGGGTCGGGCGCGACGGCGAGCGGGGCCCGGTCCTGCTCGACCCGGACGCCCGGCTGCTGGCCGGCGGCGGCGAGTGGGGGCAGCGGCCGTCGTACCGGTCCCGGATCGCCGTGCCGGGCTTCGACTGGGGCGACGACCGGCCGCCGCGGGTGCCCGCGGCGGACCTGGTGGTGTACGAGCTGCACGTGCGGGGTTTCACCCGGTCGGACACGTCCGGGGTGGTCGCGCCCGGGACGTTCGCGGGGTTGGCCGAGAAGATCCCGTACCTGCGGTGGCTGGGCGTGAACTGCGTCGAGCTGATGCCGGTCTTCGAGTTCGACGAGACCGACAACGTCCACGTGCACCCGGAGACGGGCGTGCCGCTGCTCAACACGTGGGGCTACAGCCCGGTCGGGGTGTTCGCGCCGAAGGCGGGCTACGCGCACGGCGACCGGCCGGACGTGGAGCTGAAGGAGCTGGTGAAGCAGCTGCACGCGGCGGGCATCGAGGTGGTGCTGGACGTGGTGTTCAACCACACGTCCGAGGGCGACCACCGCGGCCCGACGCTGTCGCTGCGCGGCCTGGACGAGTCCTCCTACTACCTGCTGGACGAGTCGGGCAGGCACCGCAACTTCAGCGGCGCCGGCAACACCCTCAACGCCAACCACCCGCTGGTGCGGGAGTGGGTGGTGCGCAGCCTGCGGCACTGGGTGCACGAGTACCACGTGGACGGGTTCCGGTTCGACCTCGCCTCGGTGCTCACCCGCGGTCGCGACGGCGCGCCGCTGGCCGACCCGCCGCTCGTGGCGGCGCTGGCCGCCGACCCGGTGCTCGCCGGGACGAGGCTGATCGCCGAGGCGTGGGACGCGGGCGGCCTGTACCAGGTCGGCGCCTTCCCGCACTACGGCCGGTGGATGGAGTGGAACGGTCGTTACCGGGACGCGCTGCGGGCGTTCCTGGTCGGGCGGGAGGGCACGACCGGTGACGTGGCCACCCGGCTCGTCGGGTCGCCGGACCTCTACAGCGGGCGCGGCGCCACCGCGTCGGTCAACTTCGTGACCTGTCACGACGGGTTCACGCTGGCCGACTGGGCGTCCTACGACCACAAGCACAACCACCTCAACGGCGAGGACGGCCGCGACGGCGAGGACCACAACACCAGCTGGAACGGCGGCGCCGAGGGACCGACCGACGACCCGGGCGTGCTGGCGGTGCGGGCCAGGCAGGTGCGCAACGCGCTGTTGCTGCTGCTCACCAGCCGGGGCGTGCCGATGCTGCTGGCCGGCGACGAGTTCGGCCGGTCGCAGGGCGGCAACAACAACGCCTACCCGCACGACGGTCCGCGGACCTGGGTGGACTGGTCGCTGGCCGACCGCAACCGGGACCTGGTCGAGTTCACCCGCGCCTGCCTCCGGTTCCGGCGGGAGCACCCGGTGCTACGGCGTGCCGAACACCCGCACGGCGAATCCACACCGGACGGCGGCTACCCGCCGGTGAGCTGGCACGGTGAGCAGCCGTGGCAGCCGGACTGGTCGCCGGGCTCGCACCTGGTGATCGCCATGATGCACGATCCGAATCCGGAGGGTCCCGGATTGTCGGATCGTTTGGATACTGTGGTCGTGGCCGCGAACTCCGGTCCAGAGGACAAAGAAGTGGCACTCCCCCAGCCACCCGCCGACAGCACCTGGCGCGTCTTCGCCAACACCGGGTTCGCCCAGCCGCTCGACGCCGCGACGACGCTGCGCGACGGCCACGTCCTGCGCGTCCCAGCGCGGTCCGTTGCCGTGCTGTGGGCACACACACCGTCCCAGGAGGAGGGTTCGAGATGAGCACTTCGGTCTACTCGGGTTCGAACGGTGGATCGACCACGGTCCACTTGGCAGGCGAGGTGGACGACGAGGCGCTGCCCCGTCTGCGCGACCTGCTCGACCAGCTCGGCGGCGGGCAGGTGCGCCGCCTGGTGATCGAGATGCGCGAGGTCACCGGCATGTCGCCGGTCGCCGTGCGCGCCATCGTGTACGCCCAGCAGCGGCTGCCCGCGGGCGCCGAGGTCATCGTGGTCGGCGCCCGACCGCCGGTGGCGGCCGCGCTGGCGCTGGGCGGGTTGGGGGGCACCGCGACCCTGGCCGGCTAGTCATCGCCCGGATCACGTCGCGGCACGGGGTGCCGCGACAGGGCCAAGACAAGAAACTTGGGGGAGTTCTGGTGGAGTTGCAGACGCATTTAGCTGGCGGTGCGCGAGCGTTCGCGCACCGGATGTTCCAGTCCATGCCGCGGGCGGACCAGCGGCGTTGGGCCGAGATCTACCTGTCCGGCCTGGTCAACGCGGTCGGGCGCAAGTCCATCAGCAAGATCGCCGAGCTGGCGGGTGGCGGTTCCGCCGTCCAGTCGCTGCAGCAGTTCGTCAACCAGAGCCCGTGGGACTGGCAGCCGGTGCGCGAAGCGCTGGCGCTGTACCTCGCGGAGCGGTTGCCGGTGCGGGCTTGGTTGATCGGGTACGCGGTCATCCACAAGCGCGGCGACCACTCGGTGGGGGTCGAGCGCCGGTTCGTGCGAGACGCGGGACGCCTGGTCAACTGCCAACTGGGGTTGAGCCTGCAACTGGACGTCGACGAGACCGCGGTGCCGGTCAACTGGCGGATCCTGCTGTCGAGGAAGTGGACCGACGACGCGGAGCGGCGTCGTCGCACGCGGATCCCGGAGCACGAGGGCCGGATCTGCGAACGCGAGCACATACTGGGGATGCTCGACGAGCTGACCGCGTTGCGGGTGCCTGCCGCGCCGGTGGTGTTCGACGCCACCGACCTGCCCGACACGCTCGGCCTGCTCGACGACTTGACCGATCGCGGACTGGGGTACGTGATCGGCGTCAAAGGGGACGAACGCATCTTGGCCGAGCCGCACCTG
Source organism: Saccharothrix sp. HUAS TT1 (assembly GCF_040744945.1). NCBI lineage: Bacteria > Bacillati > Actinomycetota > Actinomycetes > Pseudonocardiales > Pseudonocardiaceae > Saccharothrix > Saccharothrix camelliae. The sequence continues at coordinate 7,878,804 of NZ_CP160453.1, forward strand.
CGTGCGGTGATGGCGACCAGGCAGGCGGACCAGGGGATCAGGCGCCGGGCGTTGAGCCCGTCGGAGATCCTGCGCGGCTGGCGGGAGCACCCGTCGTCGCACCGCGTCTGGCCGCAGCTGACCGGGCGCGGCGCGGGCCGCGTGCAGGTCCGCGCGGCGTCGGCGCGGCTGGTCGACACGAGCAGGCGCAAGGGCTCACCGGTGAGGCTGGTGGCCGAGCGCCCGCTGGGCAGCACCGCCCCGACGAGGTACTGGATCACCAACCTGGTGGACCGCCCGGTGCCCGAGCTGTTCGACCTGATCACCCGGAAGGACCGAGCGGACGCGAACGCGGCTCAGGACCCCTACGGCCTGCACGACTTCGAAGGCCGCAGCTACCAGGGTTGGCACCACCACATGACGATGGTGTCGGTGGCCCACGCGTACGCCCTGCTCACCGGCGCGCGCACGGCCGACGACTACCTGCCGTCGGAGAACGCCACCTCGTGACCGCCCGGGTAGCCCGCCACAGCCGGTGGCGGGCTACCCGCTCGTCGCCCGCGCCGGTGTGGGACGAGGGCGGTCGGTCCCTCAGGCGGGCTGCCGCCGTGCCGTGAAGGCGGTGAACTCCACCCGCTGGACCGCCGACCACGCGATCCGGGAGGCGCCGGTAGCACCTCCCTCACCAGGCGTGCGTGCCGTTCTCGAAGCCGAGCAGCATCCGCTTGCGCTCGATGCCGCCGCCGTAGCCGGTCAGGCTGCCCGACGAGCCGACGACCCGGTGGCACGGCACGATGATGCTGATCGGGTTCTTGCCGTTGGCCAGCCCGACCGCGCGGGACGCGGTGGGCCGGCCGATCCGGGCCGCCAGCTCGCCGTAGGAGACCGTTTCCCCGTGGGGGATCTCCTTGAGCGCTTCCCACACCGTCCGCTGGAACGGCGTGCCGGCCATGGCCAGCGGCAGGTCGAACTCCGTCCGCTTGCCGGCGAAGTACTCGTCGAGCTGGACCACCACCTCGTCGAAGACCTCGGCGTCGCGGGGGCCGAACGTCTCGAAGGCCGGCCGGTGGCGGTGTTCACGCATGTAGAGACCGGCGAGCACGCCGTCTCGCGCGACCAGGGTGATCTCGCCCACCGGGCTGTCGACCACCGTGTGCACGGCGACTGGTGTTGACATGCGGGTCATTCTGCCGCGCGCACCTCGACCTTGATCGTCTCGGCCGCCGCTTCGGCGAGCTTCGCCGCCTCGCCGGGGGTGCCCGCCACCACCGTCACCGAGCCGGCCCGGTCCCACGAGCTGCGCAGCTCGCGGACGGACTCGCCGGGGCTCACCGACACCGACGCGTGCAGCACGCCCGGCATCGCCGACGCCTCCTCCACCCCGGTCACCGACACGACCTCGCCGGGCTCGGACTGGAGGAAGCGCACCGACGCGGCGCGCTCGGCCCGGGACGGCAGCGCGCCCGGCTCCTCGCCGCGCATGATCTCGTAGTAGCGCTCGGCCAGCGGGAACCGGTACGCCTCGTCGATCAGCCAGGTGATGCCGTCGCCGGGGAACCGGCCCGCGCACTCGACCAGGTGCGGCACGCCGTCGGACAGGATCCACTCGCAGTGCGCGATCCCGGTGCCGAAGCCGACCGCCCGCAGCACCGCCTCGGTGCCGCCGGTCAGCAGCGCGGCCGTGTCGTCGGCCACGTCGGCGGGCACGACGTGGCCCAGCTCGATCGGCCGCGGGCCGGGGAACAGGGTCTTCTCGGTGATGTTGGTGAACAGCGGCACGCCGTCCCGGACCAGCATCTCCACGCTGTACTCGTGCCCGCTGACGAACGCCTCGACCAGCATCCGCAGCGGCATCACCCGGTCCGGCACCAGGAGGCCCTCGTCCTGGCCCTCCACGCACTCCCGCCAGGCCGCGTCGACCTCGGCCGGGTCGTGCAGCACCTTCGTGCCGAGCGACGCCTGCCGGTTCGCGGGCTTGAGCACCACCCGGCCGGGGTGCGCGGCCATGAACGCCCGCACGTCGTCGGGCGAGTCCACCGCCGTCGACGCCGGGTTGGCGACGCCCGCCGCCCGGGTCACCCGGCGCAGCAGCTCCTTGTCCCGGAGCAGCTGGGCCGCGCCGGTGGTCGCGCCCGGCCGCCCGTAGCGCTCGGCGAGCCGCGCGGCGAACGGCGTCGCGTACTCCAGCAGCGGCACGACGTAGGCCGGGTCGAGGTCGGGGTGGGCGTTGTAGAACTCGTCCGCCGCGCCCGGCAGCTGGTACTCCCACGGGATGAGCTCGCGCAGCATCGGCGCGCCCGCCATCTTCGCCCCGATGTCGCGCTTGCGGATGACGTCCGGCTCGTCCACGAGGATCATCGACCCGTCCTCGAACTCGGGACGGGTGGGCAGCGGCGGCAGGAAGCCGATGATGATCACCGGTCGTGCGGTCATGGTCTCCCTCTCGGAGGTCGTTCGGGTGGGGTTGACTATCGCGTGGCGCCGAACGCCGGGGGGAAGCGGGTCCGCCGGGCCGGCGCCGATCGCCGACCCGTCGACCTCGGCCTGATCGGCAGTTCGCCGGTTCCCGGCGGGGGAAAGGTGTCCGGGTCGTCGCGTGGAATTCCCGCGAGCCGCGGGATCAATTCCGTCGCGCTTCCGGCACTACCGCAGTCAAGCCGACGACACGGTTGATCGGTAGTGCCGTCCGGTCGTGACAATCAATTCCTGGCGCGCCGCTCGGCGCACCTGGTGACCGACGCCGCGCAGCTCCAGCGCGTAGGCGCGGGCCAGCGGGTCGAGCCGGTAGGCGCCCGGCCGGCCGGCGCCGCGCAGCAGCCCGACGTCGGCCAGCTCGTACACCGGCTCGTCGTCGGCGAACGCGGCGGGCACGACCGGCTCGTCGGCCGGCCGCTGGGCGAGCTGGTGCAGCACGGTCTTGGCCACGTCGCCGAGCCCGAGGTAGGCCGACTGGTAGGACTCCCGCACCGACAGGTCGCCGACCCGCAGCCAGTCCAGCAGCGCGCCCGGCCCGGTCAGCCTGCCGAGGACCCGGCTCACCGGGACGTCCGGCCTGGCGGCGAGCTTGCGCGCGGCGATGTCCAGCGCCTGCGGCAGGTCGCCGCACAGCCGGGCGAGCCGGTCGCAGTCCTCCGGTTCGGCCTGGCCCGCGTCCGCGAGCATGGCGATGGCCTCCGCCCTGGACGGCACGTCCAGCCGCAGCCGGCGCACGTCGCGCAGGCCGTGCAACGGCGTCCGGCTGACCACGACGGTGGTGGTGCGGGCGCTCTCCACCAGCAGCGGGCGGACCTGCCGCTCGTCGCGGACGTTGTCCAGCAGCACCACCAGCCTGCGCTCGGCGATCAACGACCGGTACAGGCCGCCCTGCTGGTCGACGGCTTCCGGCAGGTGCTCGACCGGCACGCCGAGGGCGCGCAGGAAGCCGTCGAGCACGACGCGCGCGCCCGCCTCGCCCGGCTCCAGCGGTCCGAGGTCGACGTAGAGCTGGCCGTCCACCGCGGCGGCGGCCAGCCGGTGGGCGTGGTGCAGCGCGAGCTGGCTCTTGCCGACGCCGGCCGGGCCGCTGATCACCACGGGCGTGGCCGGTTCCGCGGCGAGCAGCCGCAGCTCGCCCACCCGGCCGACGAAGCCGCGCGGCCTCATCGGGAGCTGCGCCGGGCGCGGGAAGCACGATCGCGCCACCACCGGCTCGTCCCGGCCGAGCGCGGCGCTCGCCTCGGGACCGAGCCCGCTGGAGACCTCCAGCCACCGACGACGCCACTGCTCGCGGTCGCCCCCGCAGGCCGCCGCGAACGCGAGCGTCACCTGGAGCGTCGGCATCCGGTGACCGCTGGCCGCGCTGGACAGCACCGACGACGAGTACAGCGCGGCTCGACCCATGTCCCGGTAGGTCGGGTTCCCCGCTCGTGCGCGCAGCCGCCTCAGCTCGCTCGCGAAGGTCGCGACCGCTCCGGACGAGGCGTCGACAGGTTTTTCCGGTCTACCCATCCCCGACAGACCCTTCCTCTCCCATGTGCGGGCACAGCATGAATAAGGGGCGGTCGTTCCGGCTACCGCCGATCGGACGACCATAGGGTTTGAATATGACTGGTCCAGCAGAACCGTAACGTCCGACCCGGAGCCATTTTGTGACACAACGTCGCGACCCGGGCGCGGCGCGTTGCGATCATTTTTGAACGTACCGGAAAACCCCTGAGAAAATGATCTGCGCCACCCTTGGGAACCCTTGACGCCGACCGGCCCGGCAGGTGTCGCCCGCCGGGCCGGTCGCGCGGGTGGGGTCGGTCACCCCCGCGGCTCGCGCTCCTTCATGCCGACCATCGCGAACCAGCCGCCGATCAGGCCGAGCACGCCGCACAGCAGCCACACCCCGTTGCCGAACGCGCCCCACGCCAGCACGCCGAGCGTCGGCCCGAGCGCCGAGCCGAGGCCGAACGTGGCCTGGTGCGTGCCCACGTAACGGCCGCGGACGGCGGCGGGGTACTTCGCCGGGTGCGCGAACATCGTCGGCCCGCTGATCATCACGCCGAGCACGAACACCGCCGTGCTGACCACGATCACGACCGCGTGCGAACCGAGCCCGTAACCGGCCGCGCCGAAGCCCATCACCGCCGTGCCGGTCGCGCCCGCCGCCCAAGGGACCCAGTTCTTCACGTAGGACGTGATCTTCAGCTCCGACACGACCAGGATGACCGACGCCGTGGTGAGCACGATGCTGTAGAGCGCGGCCGGGTGGCCCTCGCTGGTGATCTTCAGCGGGAGCGCCACCACGTACTGCACGTAGATGAGGGTGCCGAGCAGGACCGACGCGAGGAAAGCCAGGTACCGGCCGTCGCGCAGCATCACCGCGTACGCCGACCGCTTCTGCTCGCCGGACTCGGCCTCCTCGTCGTCCTCCGGCGCGACGGTGGCGGGCAGCGTCAGCCGGGCCACCACCGCGTAGGCCAGCGCCGACACCGCGTCGAAGTAGAACAGCAGGTCCCAGTCGAGCAGGATCAACCCGGCCGCGATGAGCGGCGCGAGCGCGGCGCCGCCGTTGAGGGCGATGCGCATCATGGAGAACGCCATCACCCGGTGCTCGGCCGGCATCAGCTCGCTGAGCAGCACCGCGGCCGCCGGCCGGTAGCACTGGGTGGCCAGGCCCGCCGCGCCGATGGCGACCAGCAGCAGCCCGAACAGCTCCGGCGTGCTCAGCACCGGCATCACCGCGAGGACCGCGGCCGACGCCGTCATCGCGCCGACGATGGTGGCGCGCGGGCCGAGCCGGTGCACGAGCTCGCCGCCGAGCAGCGTGCCGAGCACGGCGCCCGCGCTGTAGCAGGTGAGCGCGATGCCCGCCTGGCCGATGGAGAACTGCCGCACCGTCAGGTACAGCACCAGGAACGTCTGCGCGAACGCGCCCACCTGGTTGATGAGCACGCCACCCAGCAGGTAGCGGACCGGTGCGGGCGTGGCCCTGACACTGGCGAGCACGCCGCCCGGTCTACCCGCTTCCTTCGTGGTCACAGAACTTCCCCGTCCGCCGCCGCCGATAGAGCCAGATGGCGCCGGGGCGCGTTCGAGCGCCCCGGCGCCGTCAGTCCACCGGAGTCGGGCGTTGTCCGACAGGGTTGATCTGACCTGGCGATCAATCGTCGTCAGCGGGCGAAGACGCCGTTCACCGCGCCGAAGTCGAGCGCGCCGTCCAGCTCCGCGTAGGTGCCCTTGTTCAGCACTTCCTCGGCCGCGCGGTGCGCGACGGAGTACGCGGCCTGGCTGACCGCCGTGCCGAGGCTGACCCGCCGCACGCCGACCGCCTCGAACTCGGCCACCGACGGCGCGCCGGGGCCCGCCATCACGTTGACCGGCAACGGCGACGCCTCGACCAGCTGCTTGAGCACGTCGAGGTCGACCAGGCCGGGCACGAACAGGCAGTCGGCGCCCGCCTCGGCGTAGGCCGCCGCACGGGCCAGCACGTCGGCCAGCCTGCCCTCGGGCTCGCCGACCTGGAACAGGAACACGTCGGTGCGCACGTTGAGCACCAGCTCGGGCAGGCCGGCGCGCTCGGCCGCCTCCCGGGCCGCCCGCAGCCGGGCGGCCTGCTCCTCCGCGGTGAACAGCGGCACGCCGAAACCCTTGGAGTCCTCGACGTTCACGCCGACCGCGCCCGCGGCGATCACGGCCTCGACCGTGGCCGCGACGTCCTCGGGCGAGGCGCCGTAGCCGCCCTCGACGTCGGCCGTGACGGGCACGTCGACGGCCGCGGCGACCAGGCGCACCTGCTCGACCATCTCGTCGCGGGACAGGTTCTGCCCGTCCGCGCGGCCGAGCGACCACGACACGCCGCCGCTGGTGGTGGCGACCGCCTTCGCGCCGGCCCGCGCGATCAGGGCGGCGCTGCCCGCGTCCCACGCGTTGGGGAGCACCAGCACCCCGTCCGCGTGCAGGTCGCGCAGTAAGTCCGCCTTGGCCTTGTTGCTGTGCATGAAAACGTCACCTTTCCGACGACCGGGACTAGGGGGCGGCGAATCGTAACAGCGCCGGGTGACATGATCGGTGCAGTCGCCGCCGCCCGCCATCCGGGAGGTCCGGGCCGGGCCGTCAGCGGTTGGCGTCGTCCCTCGCCAGCCGCAGCCGGCCGAGCAGCAGCGCGCCGCCCGCCCAGCAGAGCATGGTGACCACCGAGGACGTCCGCGTCATCCCCGGCACCTCGCCCAGCAGCAGGAACGCCGCGCCCGAGCCGGGCAGCCGGTCGGCGATCGCGTCCAGCCACGCGTAGCCGAAGTTCGGCAGCATCAGCGGCAGCACCAGCATCAGCAGGAACACCGACACCAGGGCGCCCGCGGTGTTGCGCAGCAGGAAACCGAGGCCGACGGCCAGGGCCGCACCGGCCGCGAAGACGAACCCTGTGGCGCACAGCACTTCCAGCCCGCGGTCCCAGGGCAGGGCGAGCACCGGCTGCGCCGCGGTGAAGGCGGTGACCGCGGTGGCGGTCGCCAGCAGCACGCCGACGACCGTCGCCACCACCACCGCGACCGTGGCGCGGGCGGAGAAGAGCACCCCCCGCCGCGGTGTCCACTGCAGACTCGGCACGATGCCGCCGGTCGCGTAGTCGGACGTGACCGCGGTCAGCGCCAGGGCGAGCAGGGCGAACTGCGCGGGCATGGCGGCGAACCCGGACGCGGGCCAGGCCGGCGCGCCGGGGGTGGAATCGGCGTCGGAGGCCGCTTCCAGGCCCATGATGACCCCGAAGCCCACCATCGCCGCGGTGGCCGCGGCCAGGAACCACCACGTGGCCTTCACCGTCCACAGCCGGGTCCACTCGGCGGCGCAGGTGCGGGCGTAGATCCGGGCGACCGTCACCGCGCCACCTCGGCCGTCTCCGACTCGTGGCCGCGGTACTCGACGCTGCTGTTGGTCAGCTCCACGTAGGCATCCTCAAGGGACTGGCGCACCTCCGAGAGGTGGTGCAGCCGGATGTTCAGGGCGTGGGCGAGGGCGCCGACCGCCTCGGCGGTGCTGTCCTCGACCCGCAGCTCGCGGTCGTCGGCCCGGTGCGCCCGCAGACCGCGCTCCCGGAGCCCGGCCAGCAGCAGGTCCGGCTCGGGGCTGCCGACCCGCACCTGGACGTGCCCCAGCCCGCTCATGATCTCCTCGGTCGTCGCGTCGGCGATCAGCCGGCCGCGGCCGATCACCACCAGCCGGTCGGCGACCTGCTCCATCTCGCTCATCAGGTGGCTGGACACCAGCACGGTGCGCCCCTCGTCGGCGAGCTGCCGCAGCAGGCCGCGGATCCACCGGACGCCGTCCAGGTCGAGGCCGTTGATCGGCTCGTCGAACAGCAGCACGCCCGGGTCGCCGATCAGCGCCGCCGCGATCCCGAGCCGCTGCCGCATGCCCAGCGAGTAGCCCTTGATCCGGCGGCGGGCCGCGCGGCCGAGGCCGACCCGCTCGATCACCTCCTCCACCCGGCGGCGCGGGATGCCGTTCGTCCGGGCGGCCACCCTGAGGTGCGCGCGCCCGGTGCGGCCGTGGTGGGTGAGGCCGGGGTCGAGCAGCGCGCCGACCTCGCGCAGCGGCTCGGCGAACGACGCGTACGGCCGCCCGTTCACCAGGGCGGCGCCCGAGGTGGGCCGGTCGAGGCCGAGCACCACCCGCATGGTGGTGGACTTGCCCGCGCCGTTCGGCCCGAGGAACCCGGTGACCTTGCCCGGCTCGACCGTGAAGCTCAGGTCGTCCACGGCGAGGACGTCGCCGTAGCGCCTGGTCAACCCGCGCACCTCGATCACCGGTCCCCCTCGACGCCTGCGTCGTCGTCCTCGTCCACCCACTCCAGCAGGTCGCCCGGCTGGCACTCCAGCACCCGGCACATGGCTTCGAGGGTGCTGAAGCGGACCGCCTTGGCGCGGCCGTTCTTCAGCACGGCCACGTTCGACGGGGTGAGGCCGATCCGCTCGGCGAACTCGCCGACGCTCATCTTGCGCTTGGCCAGCTCGACGTCGATGCGCACGATGATCGGCATCAGATCACCGATTCCATGTCGGTCCGCAGCGTGGTGGCCTGGCGCAGCAGCGCCCGCATCACCACCATCAGCAGACCCAGCACGGTCAGCCCGACCGAGAGCAGGAACAGCAGGAGGGGCAGCCCGGGGTCGTCCGCGTTGAAGCCGACGTAGAGGAAGACCACCTGGAACACGACCCACGCCGCGCCGATCGCCCACACGATGGCGTCCACCCACCGCAGGGACGCCTCGCTGAAGATCCGGTCCTTCTTGACCAGCGTGAGCAACTTCCAGGTGGCCACCACGACGACCTGGACGCACAGCACCCAGAAGACGGAGACGGCGGTCAGCGGCCACCTGAGGTGGGCCATCTCCGGGGACTCCCGCGCCATGTGGGCGAACTGCCCCGGCAGCGACATGACCTGGAACAGCACCAGGACCCCGAACAGCAACACGAGGAACACCCGGAGCGCCGCCACCGCTCGATGCGTTGTAACCATGTGATCGAGTATCGCTTGCTACCTATCGAAAGTCAATCGGTACCTATCGCGTGACGGTAGCTCACTCACCGTCACGCCGATCCTGCGGCGATCACCGCACTTGTGCGTGGCCGCCCACCCGGCCACCCGCGACGATCACGGGGTGGAGGGCCGCGCGGCAGCCGCACCGGACGGCGGGGGGCCGACCCCCCGGGACGTCGTCGCGCGGGTGCTCGACGGGCCGTCGGCGGGCGCCGGTTTCCTGGTGGCCGAGGACGTGCTGCTGACGTGCGCGCACGTCGCGGGCCGGGTCGGGGACGCCGTGCGGCTGCGGTTCACCGGGGTCGAGGTCGCCGGGGTGGTGGTCCGCGCCGGGGACGACGACGTGGCGGTCGTCCGGCTGGCCGCGCCGGCGCCCGGCGTGCCGGTGCTCGCGCTGGGCGAACCGGTGCGCGGCAACGGGTTCGCCTGCTACGGCTTCCCCGGCCGGGACGGTCGCAACGGCTACGGCGTGGTGGCCGACGCCACCGGCGGCGGCAGGCTCCAGCTGCGCGGGGCGAACGACGTCACCCGCGGCTACAGCGGCTCGCCCGTCGTGGACGAGCGGACCGGTCTGGTCGTCGGCATGGTCACCGAGGTGGCCGCCACCGACCGGCTGGGCCGCGGGTCCGGGATCGCGTACGCCGCGCCCGGCGCGGTGCTGCGGGACGCCTGGCCGGACCTCGCGCTGGACGAGCGGTGCCCGTACCGGGGGCTGGAGCCGTTCGAGGCCGAGCACGCGGGCTGGTTCGCGGGCCGGGACCACGCGGTGGCCCGGGTGGTGGGCGCGCTGGCCTCGCGACCGCCCGTGCTGCTGCTGCTCGGCCCGTCCGGCGCGGGCAAGTCGTCGCTGGTGCGGGCCGGGGTGGCGCCCGCCCTGGCGGCCGGCGCGGTGCCGGGCTCGGACCGGTGGCGGGTGACCGTGACGCGGCCGGGCGGCGACCTGGACGGCGACCTGGTGGTGGTCGACCAGTTCGAGGAGGTCCTGCTGGACGGCGGCGCGGCGGAGCTGGACCGGGTCCGCGGGCTCGCGCCGGCCGTCGGGCTGGTCCTGGTGCTGCGGGACGACTTCTACCCCGTGCTCGCCGCCGCCGCGCCGGACCTGCTGGACGCCGCGACCGTGGTGAACGTGCCCGCGTCGCTCACCCGCGACGAGCTGGTGGACATCGTCGCGGCGCCCGCCCGCGCCGTCGGGCTGACGTGCCAGGACGCGCTGCCCGAGCGGATCGCCGCCGACGCCCTGGGCGGTGCGCGCCGCGCGCCGGTCACCGTGCTGCCGCTGCTGGAGGTGGCGTTGCGGGAGCTGTGGGAGCGGCGGTCCGGCTCGACGCTCACCCACGAGGCTTACGAGCGCATCGGCGGCATCGCGGGCAGCCTCGTCGGCTGGTGCGCGGACGCCGTGCGGACGCTGCCGACGGACCGGCACCGCACAGCCGCCCGGCACGTCCTGACCGCCCTGGTGCGCCCCGAGGACACCGCTCGCGCCATCCCCGCCGTGCGCCGCGCCCGCCCGCTCGCCGAGCTGCGCGAGCTGGCCGGTGACGACGACGTGGTGGACGAGGTGCTGGCCGCGCTGACCGGGCGGCGGATCGTCACCACCCGCAGGCCGGCCGACGACGTGCCGGTCGCCGAGCTGGTGCACGACCGGCTGATCGCCGTCTGGGACGCCCTGGCCGACTGGGTGCGCGAGGAGCGCGACTTCCACGTGTGGGTGGAGCTGGCCGAGGACCGCCACCGGCTGTGGACCGCGACCGGCGACAGCGAGGACCTGTTGCAGGGCAGGGAACTGGCCGACGGCGTCCACCACGCCCGGACGCGCCGGCTGCCCGCGGCGGCGGCCGGGGTGCTGCGGGCGAGCACGCGCCGGGCGGAGCGCTCGGCCCGCGTGCGCCGGGCGGTGACGGCGGTGTTCGCCCTGCTCGCGGTGATCGCGACGGTGGCCGCGGTCTTCGCGGCCTACAACGTCGTGCGGCTGGAGCGGGAGCACGCCATCGGGCTGTCCCGGCAGTTGGCCGCGCAGAGCCGCGCGCTGGCCGGGACGGAGCCGCTGACCGCGCGCCGGCTCGCCGCCGCCGCGTGGCGCGTCGACCCGACCGCCGAAGCCCGCGCCGCCGTGGTCGAGCTGGTGCGCGAGCAGGAGGGCGTGCTGGTCGGGCACGCGGGCGGGGTCCGGTCGGTCGCGTTCAGCCGGGACGGCGCGCTGCTGCTGTCGGCCGGCGACGACGGCACGGTGCGGACGTGGCACGTGCTGACCGGGCGACCCGGCGCGGTGCTGCGCGGCCACCTGGGCCGGGTCAACGCCGTCGCGGGCGGACCGGGCGCGGTCATCGCGTCGGCCGGTGAGGACGGCACGGTCCGCCGCTGGGACACCGTGACCGGCAGCCAGGTCGGCGAACCCCTCGTCGGCCACTCGGGGCCGGTGCTGTCGGTCGCGTTCAGCGCCGGTGGCGACCGGGTCGCGTCCGGCGGCGAGGACCACGCCGTCCGGCTCTGGGACGCCCGGACCGGCGCGGCGGGCCCGGTGCTGCGCGGGCACACCGACCCGGTGACGGCGGTGGCGTTCCACCACGACGGGCAGGTGGTCGCGTCGGGTGACGCGGGCGCCGCATCGCGGACGTGGGACGCCGCCGACGGCGAACCGCTGCACGCGGACCGGCCGGACGAGCCGTGGCAGTCGGCGCGCTCGGTCGTGCACGACGGGACCGGCGCCATCGTCGTGCGCAACGACGGAACCGTGCGGTGGACCGGGGTGTCGGGGCACGTCGCGGTGGAGGACGACGTCAAGGTGGTGTCCGCCGCCTTCTCCCCGTTCGGCGACGTGGTGGCGACCGGGTCGTGGAACAACGTGGTCAGGCTCTGGGACCGGACCACCGGGAGCCCGCTCGGAACGCCACTGACCGGGCACGTCGACGTGGTGGAGTCGGTGGCGTTCCACCCCGGCGGGTGGCTGCTGGCGTCGGCGGGCCGGGACGGGACGATCCGCCTGTGGGACCCGGACGAGGGCGTGCCGACCACCGGCCGGGGCCGCGCCGCCGACGTGGGGGGCCTGGCGTTCAGCCCGGACGGCACGCGCCTGGCCGTCGCCACCGGCGCCGAGGTCGTCCAGTGGGACTCGGCCACCGGCCGCGCCGCGGCCCCGCCGATCCCGTCCCGGGGCACGGCCGTCGCCTACAGCCCGGACGGGACCCGCCTGGCCACCGGCGACGGCGGCGCGGCGCGGATCTGGCACGCCGCCACCGGGCAGCCGGCCGCGCCGCCGATGGGCGGGCACCGGGGTGAGGTCGCCGACCTGGCGTTCACCTCGCCCACCCGACTGGCCACAGTGGACCTGAGTCGGCGGGTCCGGCTCTGGGACACCGGGACGGGCGCGCTGGTCGCCGAGCCGGACTCCGGGGACGACCTGGGCAACGACCACCTGGCGGTGAGCGCGGACGGCGCCCGGCTCGCCTCCGCCGGCGGCGACCGGGTGCGCGTGTGGGACGCGACGACCGGCGAGCAGGTGGGTGGGCCGCTGGTCGTGCCCGGCGGCGTGGTGGCGTTGGCGTACCGGGGGAACGACCTCCTGGTGCTGGACGGCCAGGGCGGCCTGACCCGCCACACCCGGTCGGGGGACGTCGGCCGCGTCGCGGACCTCCGCGTCCCGTGGTCCGCGGGTGCGCTCGGTCCGGACCACGTGGCGCTCGCCTACTTCGAGGACCGCCTCCACGTCCGCACCCTCCGCCAATCGCCGGTCGTGACGCTGGAGGTGCGGCTGGAGGCGGACCTGGGGGCGACCGCGTTCAGCCCGGACGGCCGCTTGCTGGCCCTCGGCCTGCGCGGCGGCGCGATCCGCGTCGTCGACCTGGTCGTCGCCGACGACGCCCTGTGCCGCCGGTTCGGCCTGCCCACGGCGGAGGAGTGGCGGCGCTTCGCGCCCGACGACCGGCGACCCGAGACCTGCGAATAGCCCCGACCGGCCGCCGACAACGGCCGGGAGCACCGCGCCGAACCCGTTCGAAAGCATTCGAAAGTCGAATGCGGTCGAATTCGAAAAAGGTGAGCATTCCACTCGGGCTTCCGCCCGGTCTGGAATATCCGACGCATTGATCCATTGCTCGCGAAAACTCTTCACGGCCCGTCACTTCCCTGCTACGGTCCGATTTCCGGAAGCGTTCCCGGAAATCCGCCGCCCATTGTGATCTCCGATCAGGGAGCCGAAGATGCCACTGAAGTCATCACCAGGCCCGACCAGGGGGCGGCGGCTGCGTCGCGGATTGGCGGCGGCGGCGGCGCTCGTGCTCGCCGCCACCACGGCGGTGGGCGCGGGCCCGGCGTCCGCCGACGTCAGCGCCGCCGCGCGGGTCGACAACCCGTACGCCGGCGCGTCGGTCTACGTGAACCCCGACTGGTCCGCGAAGGCGCGCGCCGACGGCGGGTCCGCCATCGCCAACCAGCCGACGTTCGTCTGGATGGACCGGATCGCCGCGATCACCGGCACGACCGGCGCCCGCGGCCTGCGCGCGCACCTCGACAACGCCCTCAGCCAGGCGGCCGGGCGCACGATGGTCGTCCAGTTCGTCATCTACAACCTGCCCGGCCGCGACTGCGCGGCGCTCGCGTCCAACGGCGAGCTCGGCCCGGACGACCTGCCCCGCTACAAGACCGAGTACATCGACCCGATCGCCGCGATCATGGGTGAGTCGAAGTACGCGAACCTGCGCATCGTGACGATCATCGAGATCGACTCGCTGCCCAACCTCGTGACCAACGTCGGCAGCCGGCCGACCGCGACGCCCATGTGCGACCGGATGCTGCAGAACGGCAACTACGTCAACGGCGTCGGGTACGCGCTGGCCAAGCTCGGCGCGATCGGCAACGTCTACAACTACATCGACGCCGCCCACCACGGCTGGATCGGGTGGGACGACAACTTCAGCACTTCCGCGCAGCTGTTCGCGCAGGCTGCCCGCGCGTCGGGCAGCACGGTCGACAACGTCACCGGGTTCATCTCCAACACGGCGAACTACGGCGTGCTGAAGGAGGACCACTTCACCATCAACGACTCGGTGAACGGCACCTCGGTGCGCCAGTCGAAGTGGATCGACTGGAACCGGTACGTCGACGAGCTGTCGTTCGCCCAGGCGTTCCGCACGCAGCTGATCAGCGCGGGCTTCCCGTCGAACATCGGCATGCTGATCGACACCTCGCGCAACGGCTGGGGCGGCTCCCAGCGCCCGACCGCCAAGGGCCCGACGACCAGCGTCGACGCCTACGTCAACGGCGGCAAGTACGACCGCCGCCTCCACCTCGGCAACTGGTGCAACCAGTCCGGGGCGGGCATCGGCGAGCGGCCGAAGGCCAGCCCGGCCTCGGGCATCGACGCCTACGTGTGGGCCAAGCCGCCGGGCGAGTCCGACGGCGCGAGCCGGGAGATCCCGAACAACGAGGGCAAGGGCTTCGACCGGATGTGCGACCCGACGTACGGCGGCAACGCCCGCAACGGCAACAACATGTCGGGTGCGCTCGCCAACGCGCCGCTGTCCGGCCACTGGTTCTCCGCCCAGTTCCGCCAGCTGGTGGCCAACGCCCACCCGAGGCTCTGACCGGATGCGATCAGGGGGTGTTCCGGGGCTGCGACCCCGGAACACCCCTTCGCGTCAGCGCTTGTCTTCCGGCGCCTGGTAGGGCGGCGGCGTCATCGGGTGCGGCGGCGGCGTCATCGGGTAGGGCATCGCCGGGTGCGGCGGCTGCCGGCTCTCCTCGATCCGACGGCGACGACCGCGGCGGCTCAGGACGATCAGCAGGACGATCACGCCGAGCAGGCCCACCCCCAGGACCACGGCCACGACCGCACCGACGTTCGACCCGCCGTCCGACCCGGGCGCGATCTTCCGCGCCCCGAACAACTGCTCCAGTTCCCGGTTGGTCGCCGAACGCGACTCGCCGTTCACCGCCACCACGAGCTGGTCGACCTCGTCCGGGTAGGTCTCCCAGACCAACCGGGCGATGGTCAGGCCGTCGTCGTCCGGCTCGGACGCGTTCTCGGCGCTGATGGTCACCGCGTCGAAGCCGTTGGTCGTGTTGTGGTTCACCGAAACGGCGGTGTAGCCGGCGTCCTCGACGCGCTTGCTCAGGCTCATCAGCTCGGCGAGCGATGCGCACCCCGCCGCCACCAGGCAGCACAGCAGCACGACCAGCAGACGTGAGTCGGCGATCCTCCTCATGCGAACCCCCCATAGGTCGACGGCAAGGAGTTACGGCAGCGGCCGTCGGGTTCGGGCCGCTGCCGCGGAAGAGGACGCGGACCGTCAGGGGGCGCAGGCGGCGGTCAGGTTCGCGACCCGGTTCGCCTTGTCCTCCAGCCACGCGGCGGGGCGCAGGACGAGGTCGTCCACGGTCACCTCGCGCAACGTCGTGGCCAACCCGGTGATCGCCTCGTTGATCGTGGTGTCCGCGGCGGACGCGGCGAGGTCGGCGAGGGAGTCCGCGGCGCCGTGCGCCTGGTCGACCGCCCGCTCGGGGCTGGCGGGGTCGAACGTGAACGACACCTGGGACAGGGCGTCCGCGCACAGCTGCACGGTGTTGGCGGTGTCGGCGACGGCGGCGGCCGTGTCGGACGCTTCCTGGAGCGTCCCGCACGCGCTCAGCGCGGTGACGGCGGCGATCGTGGCGACGGCGGCGGCGAGACGGGTCGTGGGGCGCATGGCGGCATCCTCCGGTTCTGGTGCGAACCAGAGGTCTCCCCAGCCACCGGAACCGGTGACGCGGTGACCGGGCCGCTGCGGAGCGGCCGTAATGACGATCACCTGCCGAGTGGGTACTCCCCTCTGCCGCCCAGGATGCCGGTGATCGGGGCGGCGGTCAAAGTGACAGCGGTCTCACGGCGGTGACCCGGGCCCTGCCCCGCCGACGACGTGCGGAAACGGACGACCTCAACTGTTAACTGGCAGTAGCCGGTAGTGAGGCGAGGTGTGCTCACCTGTTTGCCGCAGACGTGGTCCGGGCATTCGGTGAGGGTGCCCCTCACGCGACCGGAGGTATGACGGTGTCACCCTCGGTAAGCGACAACCTGCTCGCCGACCGCTACCAGCTCATCGAGCCGATCGGGATCGGCGGCATGGCGGAGGTCCACCGCGCCTGGGACCGGGTGCTGCGACGGCACGTCGCGGTGAAGGTGTTCCAACCGGGCTTCGACCCCGCCGCCGCGCAGCGGTTCGACAACGAGGTGCGCGTGCTGGCCGGGCTCTCCCACCCCGGCCTGGTGTCGGTCTACGACGCCGACACGGGCGCGGCCACGCCGTTCGTCGTGCTGCGGCTGATCGACGGCCGCACCCTGCGGGACCTGATGGACCTGGGCCCGCTGCCGCTGGACCGGGTTCGCGCGCTCGGCGCGCGGCTCGCCGACGCGCTGGCCTACGTGCACGCGCACGACCTCGTGCACCGCGACGTGAAGCCGTCGAACATCCTGCTCGACCAGGACGACGACCCCTTCCTGGCCGACTTCGGCCTGGCCCACCTGACCGGGGCCACCCGGCTGACCCGGACCAACCAGCTCGTCGGCACCGCCGCCTACCTCGCGCCGGAGCAGGTGCTCGGCCAGGAGATCGGCCACCCCGCCGACGTCTACGCCCTGGGCCTGGTGCTGGTGGAGTGCCTGACCGGTCGGCGCGAGTACCAGGGCGGCGACGTGGAGGCGGCGGTCGCCCGGCTGCACCGCACGCCCACCATCCCCGAGGAGCTGCCCGCCGACGTCCGGGGGCTGCTGGCGCGGATGACGTCCTCGGCGCCGGAGGACCGGCCCACCGCGCACGACTGCGCGCAGGTCCTCGGCGGTGTGCCGGCGCTCCCCCTCGCGGTCGAGGCGGAGCCGGGCGGCGACCGGGCGACCGAGGAACTGCCGCGCGGCGCGCGAGCGTCGTGGAAGGCGCTCGTCGCCTCGGCGGGCGCGCTGGTCGGCGCGTTCGCGCTCACGCTGGCCGCCACGTCCGGCGAAACCCCGGCGGGCACCGCGCCGCCCACCTCCAGCACGCAGCAGGAGGCAGCCCCCGAACAGGCGGGCTCGTCGGACCCGAGCCAGCAACCGGGCAACCCGCAGTACATCGGGACGCCGCGCGGTTCGGGCGCGACCGCGACCGCCACCGCGCCGGACGCCTCCACCTCGGCCGTCGCCCCGGCGGCCGACCGGGCGGTGGTCGACACGCCCGAACCCGTGACCGCCTCGGAAGAGGCTCCCACCACCACGGTCGAACCCGCTCCCACCACCACCGCCGTGCCGCCGACGTCGAACCCGCCGACCACCACCGCCGGGACGACCGAGCCGAGCGCCGAGCCCGAGGACCCGCCGTCGCAGCCCACCGAGGGCACGGGCGAGGACGTGGGCGAGGGCGAGGACTGAGCGGTCCGCGCGATCCGGTC